>JAVWEY010000004.1:0-66124 GCA_036641395.1 Erysipelotrichaceae bacterium | reverse complement strand
ATCCGACCTTAATTAATGGAGAAAAAGGTTTATCGAATGTATTTGCTCGATTAACAACTCCCATTAAACGCTTTGATGTGGTTGTGGTAAAGGAACCTATATCTCAAGATCTTTGGGTAAAACGAGTGATTGGCTTACCTGGAGATGTAATTGAATTTAAAAATGATGAATTGTTTATTAATAATAAAAAATATCAAGAAACTTATTTAGATAAAAGTTATGTCAATACAAAGAAAACAAAGAATCACTTATTTACCAATAATTTTAAGAGTAAAAAATTAGAAAATGATGAATATTTTTTGATGGGAGATAATCGAAGTGTTTCCCTTGATTCAAGAGCAAGAGGACCTTTTAAAGAGTCTCAAATTATTTGTAAGAGTGTAATTGTACTCTATCCTTTTGATAAATTTAAAGTGATTGAATAAATGCCATATTAATTCGTAATTAATATTCTTTATTAATAATAATGAACCTTCAATCATGGATGAAGATATTTAAAAGGAAATGTTTGATGGTGGTATGATGACTATCAATTAGCAACATTAATATTAAGATGATTCCATGAAAATTAGGAGGTAACTCAAATGGCAAAAAATATGTATCAAAAGAAAATCGATAGACAAAATAAATCAATCGAAGAAAAGAATACTAATATTAACATAAACTGGTTTCCAGGCCACATGACAAAAGCCAAGCGTGAGATGCAAGAAAAGTTAAAATTAGTTGATATGGTAATTGAACTTAGAGATGCACGAATTCCGGTAGCATCAACAAATCCTTTATTAGCTGAACTTACGATGAGTAAACCACGTTTAATTATTCTTAGTAAAAGAGATAAAGCTAATAATGAAATTACAAAGGAATGGATTAAAACTTTAGAAAGTGAATTTATAAAAGTAATCGCTTTAGATTTATTAAAAGATAATATACAACCAATTATTATGGAAGAAGCTCGTCATTTAATGAAGAATATGATTGAGCGACAGATTAAACGAGGGATAAAACCTAGAGCAATTCGTTCGATGGTAGTTGGTATTCCTAATGTTGGTAAATCAACTTTTATTAATCGCATGGCCAAAAGAAAAGCCTTAGAGGCAGCAGATCGTCCTGGAGTTACTAAGAATTTACGTTGGGTTAAGGTTGGTAGTGATCTAGAATTACTTGATACACCAGGTGTTTTATGGCCTAAGTTTGATGATCCTACGATTGCCTTGCATTTGGCAATTACAGGTGCGATTAGAGATTCAATTTTGCCTTTAGAAGAGGTTGCTTATGGGGCAATGAAGATATTGTTAAGAGATTATCCAAACCTAATTAAAGAACGTTTTAAGGTAGATTTGGTAGAGGATCCTTATCAAATGATTTGTATGATTGGCGAAAAACGTGGATTTAAGTTAAAAGATAATGAAATTGATGAAAAACGCACCATTGAAATGTTCTTAAGAGAAATTAGAAGTGAAAAGATTGGTGCAATCTCTTGGGAGAAGCCATAATGGAGTGTGAGAATCAATATGAAAAGGCATGGTGGAATAATGGCTATAAAGCGATTGTTGGCCTTGATGAAGCAGGAAGAGGACCAATGGCAGGTCCATTAGTTGTAGCTGCGGTATCTTTTCCAAAGAATTATCACCATGAAGAGATTTATGACTCTAAAAAAGTAAGTGAAAAGAATCGAAATCGATTGTTTAAAGAAATAATTGAACAGGCAAATGAATATTATATTGAAATTGTAGCACCAAGTACGATCGATAAAGAGAATATATATCGAGCAACTCAACATGCAATGGAGCGATTGGTTAAGAAGTTTAAGCAATGTGATGGCGTTTTATCGGATGCTATGCCACTACCTGATTGTGAGTATGAAGTAATTTCTTTAATTAAAGGGGATCAAAAAAGTGTTAGCATTGCGGCAGCAAGTATTCTAGCAAAAGTAGTACGTGATCACATTATGTGTGGTTATGATGTATTGTATCCAGAATATGGGTTTGCCAAGCATAAAGGCTATCCAACTAAATTACATAAAGAAGCATTAATTAAATATGGAGTCTTAAGTATCCATCGTAAAAGTTATGCTCCAGTCGCAAATCAATTGCAATATCATTTTGATGTATAAGAGAATTCTTTTAGGAATTTTCTTTTTTTATTCATATTAAGGTATAGGAGTGATCAAGATGAGAGAACAAATATTATACTATGCCTGGAAATACCAAGGAAACTGGAATAAAATAGCGAATGCTATTTCTAAAAAAGAGCAATGGGAAATAATTCAATATGATGGTAATTATATTACGATTGTTGATGAACATTATCCAAATTGTTTAAAAGAACTCAACTATGCACCTTGGATTTTATTCTATGAAGGTAATTTATCTTATTTTCAAGAAGAGTTAGTGAGTGTGGTTGGCTCTAGAATTATGAGTAGTTATGGGGAAAAGATGTGTAGTTTAATCGTAAATCAATTAAAAAAGAAATATGTAATTGTATCAGGCTTAGCAAAAGGGATTGATGCATGTGCTCATCGTAATGCAATGGATCATAAAACGATAGCTGTAATTGGTAATGGAATTGATATGACTTATCCTAAGGAAAATGATTGTTTATATGAAAATATAAAGAAGAATCATTTATTAATCAGTGAATATCCGAATGGTACTTTACCTTTAAATTATCATTTCCCATGGCGTAATCGTATTATTGCTGCTTTAGGTTCTTCATTAATTGTTGTTGAAGCTAAATTAAAGAGTGGAACGATGCTGAGTGTAAACGAAGCAATTACCTTGGATAAGCCTATTTATGTAGTGCCATATCGATACGATGATATATCTGGTAAAGGCTGTAATTTACTCATTTCTCAAGGCGCAAATATCTTGATTGATGAGATGGATTTAGAAAATATTTAAAGTTATATTTGACAAAATGAAAAAATAAGCAATAATAGGATACGTACATTCTTGGAGGGAAAAGATGAAAAAATTAGTTATCGTCGAATCACCATCAAAATCAAAGACGATTGAAAAATACTTAGGAAGTGACTTTGAAGTCGTTTCTAGTAAAGGTCATATTCGTGATTTAGCAACATCAGGTAAAGGTGGATTAGGAATTGATATTGAAAATAATTTCGAACCTACTTATAAAATATCACCAGATAAAAGAGAAATAGTAAAGTCTTTAAAAAAAGAAGCAAAAAAATGTTCTGAAGTATATCTTGCAAGTGATCCAGATCGTGAAGGGGAAGCAATTTCCTGGCATTTGGCTCAAGAACTTGGTTTGGATATGGAGAAACAAAATCGTATTATATTTAATGAAATCACAAAGTCAGCAGTCCTTGCTGCTTTTGATCATCCACGTACGATTGATCAAGATATGGTTAAGTCACAAGAAGTACGCCGAATGTTGGATCGTATAATTGGCTTTAAACTATCAAAACTTTTACAAAGTAAAATTAGATCGAAATCAGCAGGTAGAGTTCAGTCAGTTGCTTTACGTTTAATTGTCGAGCGAGAAAATGAAATTAGAGCATTTAATAGTGAGGAATATTGGTCGTTACAAGCAAATATTGAAAAGGATAAGAAAGCTTTTGTTGCGCAACTTTCTAAAGTTGATGGAAAAAAAGCAGAATTAAAGAATCAAGAAGAAACAGATGCAATCATTAATCGCTTAAGTGAAGACTTTATTGTTTCATCGATTGAAAAGAAAGTAAGAAAAAAGGAAGCTAAAATGCCTTTTATTACTTCAACCCTTCAACAAGAAGCAAGTACTAAATTAAATTTTGGCGCAAAAAGAACAATGCAAATTGCTCAACGGCTTTATGAAGGTATTGATTTAGGTGGACATAGCGAAGGTTTAATATCTTATATGCGTACCGATTCAACTCGTTTAAGTGAAGTGTTTGTGAAAGATGCGAATACTTATATTGAAGAAACATTTGGTAAAGAATATATTGGACGTTTACGTCAAAAGAATAATGAAAATGCCCAAGATGCTCATGAAGCAATTCGTGTTACAAATGTAAACAATACTCCAGAGAAAATTAAGAGTCATTTAACCCAAGAACAATATCGTTTATATAAATTAATTTATGTAAGAACGATTGCATCTTTAATGGCTCCTTCAAAAAGTGATGTAGTATCTGTCGTTATTAGCAACAATGGTTGTGATTTTAATGCGAGTGGATCAATTATTACTTTTGATGGTTATTTGAAACTTTATCAGGAATTTGAAAATCAAAAAGATGAATTGTTACCAGTATTAGTTGAGAATGAAGTTTTAGAAGATGTTGAATTAGAAGGTAAACAACATTTCACAGAACCACCACTTCGTTATAGTGAAGCTCGTTTAATTAAAGAACTTGAAGAAAAAGGAATTGGTAGACCATCTACTTATGCGATGATTATTGATACCTTACAAGCAAGAGGATACGTAAATCTTGATAAACCAAGTGAAGGCGCTAAGATGAAAGTCTTTATTCCAACTGAGCAAGGTGAACTAACAGATCAAAAGTTACAAGAATTCTTTTCTGGTATTATTAATGTAATGTATACTGCTAATATGGAAGAGCACTTAGATGAAATTGCAAATGGGACAAGGGATAATATTGAGGAATTAAGAACTTTTTATAAACAATTTGAACCGTTATTAGATAATGCATATGAAAATATGGAGAAAAAAGCATTAGAGTTAACTGGTGATAAGTGTCCAGAATGTGGTCATGATTTAGTTTATCGAGTGGGCCGTTTTGGTAAATTTATATCTTGTATTGATTTTCCAACTTGTCGCTATACAAAAAGTGAAGAAGAGGAAGAAAGTGAAGGAGAAGTTGAACTTTGTCCTAAGTGCGGTAGTAAAATGGTTTCTAAAAAGGGACGTTATGGGGCTTTTCTAGCTTGTTCAAATTATCCTGAATGTAAATACATAAAGAGTAATAAAGTAAAAGAAGAACCAAAACCAACCGGAGAAATGTGTCCTGAATGTGGCCATGAATTAGTTGAACGTAAATCACGGTTTGGAACGACTTTTGTTGGTTGTAGTAATTATCCAAAATGTCGTTATATTAAAAAAGATGAAAATAAAGTAAAAAAAGAAACAGAAAAGAAAGCAACAAAAAAGAAAACAACGAAGAAGACAGTAAAAAAAGTAGTTAAGAAAAAGGCAGTCGAAAAAGAAGTATGAAAACAGTTAATGTAATCGGTGCTGGACTTGCAGGTTGTGAAGCATGTTGGCAATTAGTAAATCGAGGGATTAAAGTTAGTTTATATGAAATGCGTCCTAAGAAAATGACACCAGCTCATAAAAGTGGGGAATTTGGTGAATTGGTTTGTTCCAATTCTTTAAGAAGTAATACTTTAAATAATGCAGTAGGCGTTTTAAAAGAAGAAATGCGGATGTTAAATTCGCTGGTGATTAAAGTTGCGGATGAAACAAGTGTACCTGCTGGTAGTGCTTTGGCAGTGGATCGAGATACTTTTTCAAAACGTTTAACACAGATAATTCGAAATCATCCACTTGTGGAAGTGGTGGAAGAAGAAGTGTCCACTATTTTAGAAGGTCCGACGATTATCGCAACCGGGCCATTAACGAGTGACGCGATGAGTGTAGCGATTAAAGATTATTTAAAAGCGGATACTTTTTATTTTTATGATGCTGCTGCACCAATTGTAGAAAAAGATAGTATTGATTTTAATAAGGCATATTTTAAAAGTCGCTATGATAAAGGAGAAGCATCTTATATTAATTGTGCAATGGATAAAGAACAGTTTCATCATTTTTATGAAGAATTAATTCATGCGGAAACAGCAGTTCTACACGAATTTGAGGATGAAAAGTATTTTGATGGCTGTATGCCATTTGAAGAAATGGCAAGACGTGGAGAACAAACTTTATTGTTTGGACCTATGAAACCGGTAGGACTTGAAACGCCAGATGGAAAACGCCCTTATGCAGTAGTGCAGTTAAGACAAGATAATGCAATTGGTAGTTTATATAACATAGTTGGGTTTCAAACACATTTAACGTGGGGCGAACAAAAACGTATTCTATCAATGATTCCTGGATTAGAGCATGTTTCAATTGTTCGTTATGGAGTTATGCATCGTAATACTTTTATATGTTCACCAAAAGTATTGAAGAATACTTATCAAAGCACACAGCGTGATGATTTATTCTTTGCCGGACAGATGTGTGGTGTTGAAGGTTATGTAGAGAGTTCAGCAAGTGGTTTATTAGCTGGTATCAATATGGCACGATACTTACAAGATAAAGAATGTATTACATTGCCAAATACTTGTGTTATTGGTTCGATGGCTCATTATATAACGCATGCTAATCCAAATCATTTTCAACCGATGAATGCAAATTTTGGAATTATGGAGTGTCTTCAAAAAGTGAAAAAGAAAGAGCGTAAAGAAGCAATGGCAAAACAAGCACTACAAGTGATAAAGGATATAAAGGAAGAATTATAATGGAAGAATACCTAGAACGATTTTTAAACTATCATCAACAGATCAATACTGGTTCACTACATACCCTTGATGCTTATCGGCGTGATATTAATTTATTTATTGGGTTTGTAAGAGAACAGGGAATTGATTGTTTTGAGGATGTTGATCGTATCGTGGTAATGAATTATATCGCTATGCTTAGAAGTCGTAATGGAACCTTTGGTGACATGAAGAATTCTAGTATCGCAAGAAAATTATCTTCTTTAAGAACCTTTTATCGATATTTAAATGAATTTGTTGGAATCAAAAGTAATCCATTTTTATATATGAAAAGTCCAAAGATATCTAAACGTATTCCAGAATTTTTGTTTTATGATGAAATGGATTTATTTTTAAACTCAATTGATGAATCAACAATGCAGGGAGTTCGTAATCGAGCTATGTTTGAAATTATGTATGCCTGTGGTTTACGGGTTAGTGAAGTTACAACGCTTAGTATAAAGGATATTGATTATCACGATATGATGCTGCGAATTACTGGTAAGGGTGATAAACAGCGAATGATTCCTTTTTATGAACTTGCAAAAGAAAAGTTACAACGTTATCAAGAAGAAGTTCGTCCTCTATGGATGCATCAAAAGCATCATGATTTTATGTTTGTTAATCAAAAGGGTGATGGCTTAACTTCTCGAGGTGTTCAATATCTGATGCAAAAGCAAGCAGATTTATGTGATTTACATGTACACATTCATCCACATATGTTTCGTCATAGTTTCGCAACCCATTTATTAGATAATGGTGCAGATTTAAGAGTTGTCCAAGAATTATTAGGACATTCTTCTTTATCAACGACACAAATCTATGTACATGTATCACAAGAAAGGCTAAAAGCTGCATATGAACAAGCACATCCTCGAAGTAATCATAAGTAAAACGCGGTAATCATTCGCGTTTTTTTTAATTTAGTCGAAAAACGTGATAAATAGTGATTATTTTATTGAAATTCATGGTTTTATATGATATAGTTTTTAATGGCGTAAAAGAATTACGCACTTCACACATCATGGATTCATTGGCCCGTGCTCAACTGAGTTGCCAATGCTAGAAATGATGGAGGTAGAACGGAAAGCGAGGATATTATTATGGCAGTTGTTTCAATGAAAAAATTATTAGAATCAGGGGTTCATTTTGGTCATCAGACACGTCGTTGGAATCCAAAAATGAAACCAAACATCTACGCTGCAAGAAATGGTGTTTATATCATTAACTTGGAGAAAACAATGGAACAAATCGAAGTTGCTTATGCAGCAATGAAAGATATCGCAGAAAAAGGCGGTAAAGTTTTATTTGTAGGAACAAAGAAACAAGCTCAACAAGTTGTTGTTGAAGAAGCATTACGTAGTGGATCATTCTTTGTTAATCAAAGATGGTTAGGTGGTCTTTTAACAAACTACCGTACAATTCAAAAACGCGTACGTCGCTTAATTGAAATCGAAGAGATGGAAGCAAGTGGACTTATCGATGTTTACCCTAAGAAAGAAATTGCTCAGATTCATAAGCAAAAAGCTCGTTTAGAGAACTTCCTTGGCGGAATTAAAGAAATGAAAAAATTACCGAATGCTGTATTTGTAATCGACCCTAAAGAAGAACACAATGCAGTTGCGGAAGCTAAGAAACTTGGTATTCCTGTCTTTGCAATGATTGATACTAACTGTGATCCAGAAACAGTTGATTATCCAATCGCTTCAAATGATGATGCAATTCGTGCCGTAAAACTTATTACAACTTTAATGGCTGATGCAATCGTAGAAGCAAAAGGTGGACTATTAAGTGTAGCTCATAATATTGATGAAAACGAAACTGAAGTTACAATGAAAGATGTTATTGTAAATGTTGAAGAACAAATCGCTGAGAATGACCGTCGTCGTCGTCAACGTAATGAAGAACGTCGTAACCGTCGTCCTTATGATAAAAATGCACGTGCACCAAGACGTGATGGAGCTCGTCCTCCTTATCAGAAACGCGAATATACACCAGCTACAAAACCTGCTACAACTGCAGCACCAGTAGCAGCAGCACCAGTAGCAGCACCAGTTGCACCTACTGAAACAAAGACAGCAGAATAATACAGGAGGAATTGTAAAGATGATTACAGCTCAGAGTGTAAAAGAATTAAGAGATAAAACTGGAGCCGGAATGATGGATTGTAAGAAAGCCTTAACTGAGTGTGATGGCGATCTTAGTAAATCAATTGACTGGTTACGTGAAAAAGGAATTTCAAAAGCAGCAAAAAAAGCAGATCGTATTGCGGCAGAAGGTTTAAGTCGCGTTGCTTGTGTTAATAATACAGCGATTATTTTTGAAGTTAATTCAGAAACAGATTTCGTTGCAAAAAATGATCAATTCTTAAATTTATTAGAAGTATTGAAAACAACTTTCTTAAATGCAAAGCCAGCTGATTTACAAGCTGCTTTAGCATGTGTTGTAGATACTAAAACTGTTGAAGAATTAATTACTGAAACAACAGCTACAATTGGAGAAAAAATCAGTCTTCGTAGAATTAGTGTTCTTAACAAGAATGATAATGATATCTTCGGTTGCTATATGCATATGGGTGGAAAAATTTCTGCTGCAGTTATTTTAAAGAATTCAGATAATGAAGAAGTTGCGAAAGATATCGCAATGCAAGTTGCTTCCATGTCTCCTCTTTATTTAACTCGCGATGATATGCCAAAAGATATTGTAGATCATGAACGTAGTGTTCAAACTGAAATTACAAATAATGATGAGAAACTTGCAAACAAACCTGAAAAAGTACTTAAGGGTATTATTGAAGGTCGTGTTTCTAAGAATCTTCAAGACATGTGTTTAGTTGAACAACCATTCTTTAAAAATCCTGATTTGAAAGTAAATCAATATTTAAAAGAAGCTAACACAGAAGTTGCTAGTTTTGTTCGCTATGCGGTTGGTGAAGGTATGAGCAAACGTGAAGAAAACTTCGCAGAAGAGGTTATGAATCAGATTAAAAAATAGAGGGCACTTTGTGTCCTTTTTTTAAAGAAAGGAATTGTGAAAACGATGTACAAACGCGTATTATTAAAGTTAAGTGGTGAAGCACTATCTTCTCCTGGTAATTCTTTTGATCCTCAAATTTTAAAAAATCTTGCGAAGGAATTAAAAGAAGTTCATGAATTAGGTGTTGATTTAGCAATTGTTGTAGGTGGTGGTAACTTTATTCGTGGAAAACTTGCAGAACAAGTTGGAATTGAAAGAGTACAAGCTGATTACATGGGGATGCTTGCGACCGTTATCAATGCGCTTGCAGTTCAAAGTGCCCTGGAACAAGAAGGGGTACCAACACGGGTTCAAACCGCAATTGAAATGCAGAAAGTTGCAGAGCCTTTTATTGTACGTAGAGCTCTACGTCATTTAGAAAAGGGAAGAATCGTTATTTTTGGAGCTGGAACCGGCAATCCATATTTTTCAACGGATACAACAGCAGCGCTTCGTGCATCAGAAATTCGCGCAGATGTAATTTTAATGGCTAAAAATGGAGTTGATGGAGTTTATAATGCAGATCCAAAAACTAACCCAAAAGCCGTAAAGTATGATAAACTAACTTATATGGATCTTATTCAACAAGGCTTAGCCGTAATGGATACAACCGCAACATCAATGTGTATGGATAATGATATTGATTTGGTTGTATTTAATATGAATGAATCCGGAAATATTTTAAAAGCAGTAAAAGAAGAAATATCAGGAACTTTGATTCACAAGTAGAAAGGAGCTTATATGCAAGAAATTCTAGATAAAACATCACAAAAGATGGATAAAGCAATTACAAGTTTATCATCTTCGTTACAAACAATTCGTACAGGACGTGCGAATCCAACGATTCTTGAGCGAGTGAGCATTGATTATTATGGAAGTATGACGCCGATTAATCAGGTAGCGAGCATTAATGTCGTTGAAGGCCGCCAATTAGTTATTAAAGCCTTTGATAAGAGTTTATTAAAAGCAATTGAACATGCTATTTCAATGGCTGATTTAGGCTTAGTACCACAAAATGATGGGGAACTTATTCGTATCAATGTTCCATCTCTTACGGAAGAAAGACGTATCGAACTTTCTAAATCAGCTCATAAAATGGGTGAAGAAGCAAAGATTGTCGTACGTAATGTTCGTCGTGAATCAAATGAATTAATTAAAAAGAATAAAGAATTCAGTGAAGATACTAGTAAACAAGCTCAAGAAAAAGTTCAAAAGATTACCGATGATTTTATTAAAAAAATTGATAAGATTATTGAAACAAAAACAAAAGAAATTATGTCGGTATAATTCAAATTTATGATATACTAATACTGTAATCGGCCCACAACTTGTGGGTCTTACTTTTAGGAGGTAAAATAATGTATACTAATTTACCAAAACATATTGCTATTATAATGGATGGAAATGGTCGGTGGGCAAAAAAGAGAGGACTACCAAGAACCGCAGGCCATAAACAAGGTGCTGAAAATATTCGTAAAATTGCAATTGCTTGTAATGATTTGGGTATTAAAGCTTTAACGGTATATGCCTTTTCTACGGAAAATTGGAAACGTCCTGAAGAAGAAGTAAATTATTTATCAAAATTATTACCTAAAATGTTTTTTAATCGCTATTTAGCAGAACTAAAGAAGAATAATATTAAAGTATTATCACTTGGAGAAATAGAATATTTTCCAAGTGATACAAGAAAAATAATTGAAACAGCAATCGAAGAGACGAGTATGAATACTGGGTTAATTTTAACGTTAGCAGTTAATTATGGTTCACAGAGAGAGATTTTATTAGCAGCTAAGAAATATGCTCAAGATGTTTTAAAAGATGAGAAAAAATTAGAAATCGAAACTAAAGATTTTGAAGAATATTTAATGACAAAGGATCTTCCAGATGTTGATCTTTTAATTCGCACGAGTGGAGAACAGAGAATTTCGAATTTTTTACTTTGGCAATTAGCTTATTCTGAGTTAATTTTTACACCGGTAGCATGGCCTGACTTTACGAATGAAGAATTAAATAAATGTTTAGAAGAGTATCAAACTCGTAATCGTCGATTTGGAGGGTTGTAGTATGAAAGTAAGATTTTTCACTACACTTGGAATATTAGCACTTATTATTCCTGCATTACTATTAGGTGGTGTATTGCTTGATGTTTTAATCGGTATTATTATTGTTGCTGGGGCAATTGAATTGCTTTCTTTAAGTGATCATCATAATCAAGAGTGGTCGAAATATACAAAAGTAGTGATGATGATTTTAGTTGTTATTTTAATTGTCGTACCACAAAAATATGCGATACCTTTATTTGGTATCTTTATGTTATGCATTTTATCAATTCCAGTATTTACGGATAATTTTACAGCGAAAGATGCTTTTATTTATATAACTTATCTAATTTTCTTTTATATGTTAGGTTCTGCTTTTTTACTTATATATGGAAGAGATCCAAAATATATTTGGTTGATTATATTTGCAACGTATGCTTGTGATACCTTTGCTTATTTTACCGGTTATTTCTTTGGGAAACATAAATTAAACACACGAATTTCACCTAAGAAAACCATTGAAGGTGCCATTGGTGGATGGTTCTTTGGAGCATTGTTTGCTTTTGCTTTTGGTTATTTCTTCGTGCAGAGTTTAACGATTACTGAGGTTGGGATTGTATCGATTATATTACCAATAACCGCACAAATTGGTGATCTTAGTTTTAGTGCAATTAAACGTTCTTATAATATTAAAGACTTTTCTAATTTATTACCAGGGCATGGTGGTATCTTAGATCGTTTAGATTCTTTAATCTTTAATATTATTTGTTTTTACTTTATTTTGGTGGTGATTATACTATGAAAGAAATCATTTTATTAGGTGCCAGTGGTTCAATTGGTTTACAGACAATTGATGTTGTGGAAAATCATCAAGATGAATTCAAAATAATCGCTTGTAGTGTTGGACACAATATAAAACAACTTCATGAAATCATAAGTATTGTTCATCCACTTGATGTCTGCGTGAGTGATGAGCAAGATATGATTGAACTTATTCCTCAATATCCTAATATTATCTTTCATCATGGAGAAGCGGGTTTATGTGAGTTGTGTGGACTAAATAGTGGTGATATCGTTGTCAACGCATTGGTTGGTTTTCGTGGTTTGTTACCAAGCCTTGAAACAATTAAACATCATAAAATATTAGCTTTAGCAAATAAAGAATCTTTAGTTGCTGGAGGCATGTTAATAAAACAAGCTTTAAAGGATTTTAATGGTACGATGTTACCGATTGATTCAGAGCATTGTGCAATTTTTCAGTGTATACAAGGTAATGAAAAAACAGCAGTTGATAAATTAATTATTACCGCAAGTGGTGGCTCTTTTCGAGATAAAACACGAGAACAATTAAAAGATGTAACAGCAAAGCAAGCTCTTCATCATCCAAATTGGAGTATGGGTGGAAGAATTACGATTGATAGTGCAACAATGATGAATAAAGGCTTTGAAGTAATTGAAGCCCATTATTTATTTGATATTGCTTATGAAAATATTGATGTTTTAATTCATCGTGAGAGTATTATTCATTCCATGGTTCAATATATTGATCACAGTGTTATGGCTCAACTAGGTAATGCTGACATGCGTTTACCAATTCAATATGCATTATCTTATCCTCATCGCATAGAATTAAAGAAGAGCAATCCTTTGAATTTATTAGATATAGCTACCTTGCACTTTGACGTTTGCGATTATGAACGTTATCCTTTACTTGAACTTGCTTATCAAGCGGGTAAAAGAGGTGGTAATTTAGGTGCAATAATCAATGCTGCTGATGAAAGTGCGGTTGCTTTATTTTTGAATAAAAAAATTAGTTTCTTAGATATTGAAACAGCTATTTTTGCGGCTTATAAGGCACTTCCTTTTATTGAAAATCCTAGTTTGGATGATTTACTTGAAAGTGATCGACAGGCAAGAATCTTTGTTGAACAAAAATGGAGGGGGAGTTTTTAAATGAGTTTTATGTCAATTATTTATTTTATTATTATTTTAAGCGTTATTGTCTTTGTTCATGAATTAGGACACTTTATATGTGCAAAACATTTTGGTGTATATTGTGCAGAATTTTCTTTAGGAATGGGACCTGCTTTATATAAGAAAAAAATTGGTGAAACAACATATGCACTTCGTGCTTTGCCACTTGGTGGTTTTGTACAGATGGCCGGAGAAGAAGGCGAAGACTTCGATGTTCCTTTTGAAAGAACAATAAAAGGTATCAAAGTATGGAAACAAGTAGTGGTTATGGCTGCAGGAGCAGTGATGAATGTTCTACTTGCATGGATTATCATGGTTGGAATTACGATGTATCAAGGTGCTGTTATTGAAGATGCACCAGCCGAAGTAATTGGTACAGTTGAAAACAGTCCAGCGGAAATTGCAGGATTTCAATCCGGTGATTTAATTAAAAAGGTTACTTTTGAAAATGGTGATTCGATTGTTCCTGATACATTTAATGAAATTATGATGGAATTACAAAACTATCCTAAAGATAAGGCGATATATCAAATAGATCGAGATGGAAAAGCAATTAAAATCACTTGTAAACCAGCTTATCTAAAAGATGAGAATCGATATTATTTAGGTATTAGTCTACCTAGTAACGTAAAAAGAATTGCTTGGTATGAAGCATTTAATTATGGAACTAAAAATATGTTAGCAATGTCGACTGCGATCTTTGATGCATTTGCGAATTTAATAAAAGGAATTGGATTACAAAATTTGTCTGGCCCAGTTGGTATCTTTGAGATTACGGCTAAAACAGCTGCTAATGGTTTTTTATCTTTACTTAATTTATTAGCAATGTTTTCTTTAAATATTGGTATCTTTAATTTGATTCCAATCCCAGTTATGGATGGGGGAAGAATCGTTATTACCGTTTGTGAAAAAATATCGGGACGTAAAATGAGTGAACGTTTTGAAAATGGTTTAATGATGGCTGGAGTATTGCTCTTAGTTGGGTTAATGGTCTTTGCGACATGGAATGATATATCAAGAATTTTCTTCTAAAAAAAAGCGACTTTTGAAAGTCGTTTTTTTAACACAATAATAGGCGAAGCGTCGATTGGTTTAGATATAGAAAACAATCGCAACAAAGTGAGCAATACTTGCTAGATTGATGCATATATGCCAAATCGCATGAAAATATTTCTTTTTCTTTTGTGAATAAAAATAAACACCTATTGAATATAAGACACCACCTAATATAATTAAGGATAAAAACATCGTTGATGATTGAGCGATTAAGGTCGGCATGAACATAATTGCTGACCACCCCATTACAAGATATATACCAACTGATAACCATGGGATACTCTTCTTTGCGAATAGTTTATAAAAGATACCAATGAATACCATACTCCATTGAATGATTAGAATTAGTGCTCCTTGCCATCCTTGAATTAAACATAAAGCGATGGGGGTATAGGTACCAGCAATCGCAAAATATATAAAAATATGATCGAATAGTCGTGATACAAATTTATAAGTCGTGTTGAATGGCATTAAGTGATAAAAAGCAGAGCCTGTAAACATGGCGAATAAACAAAGAATAAAAATGGTAACGCCAGTAGCTTGAAGTGTACCACCTTTTAAATAAGCATCAATCGCGGATGGGGCAATTACAATTAAACATGTAATTGACATAATTACATGGGTGATTGCGTTTGCTGCTTCTTCGCTGGTTGAGACTTCATAGATGTTTCTAAGTCCATTTTCTCTCATGAAAATCCCTCCCTAATCGACCTTATTCTATCACAATTACTTTTAAATACCAAATAGTTTATGTTATAATAAAAAGGACGTGTTAATGAGACGTTTATCTAAACGGAAGGATGTTTGTCTATGTTTCTTAAACGAATTGAATTACAAGGTTTTAAGTCATTTGCTGATAAAGTTATCATAACCTTTGATTCGGATGTAATTGGTATTGTCGGGCCGAATGGTTGTGGTAAAAGCAACATAAATGATGCGATTCGATGGGTTCTTGGAGAGCAGAGCGTTAAGTCACTACGTGGTAATAATATGAGTGATGTAATTTTTAGTGGCTCTCAACAACGTAAAGCGGTTAATACGGCTGAAGTTAAATTAGTGTTTGATAATAGCAAACACTATTTAAACGTGGAATACGAAGAAGTTGAAGTAGTTCGTCGATTGCATCGCACAAGTGGTGAAGGTGAATACTTTATTAATAAGACACCATGTCGTTTAAAAGATATTCAAAATATGGTAATGGATTCAGGGCTAGGTAAAGATTCTTTATCGATTATATCACAAGGTAATATTTCTTCCTTTGCTGATGCGAAGCCTGAAGAACGCCGGGCTTTATTTGAAGAGGCAGCTGGAGTTGCGAAATATAAAAAAAGAAAGAATGAAAGTCTTAATAAATTAAATCGTACCCAAGATAATTTAATGCGATTAGAAGATATTATTATAGAATTAGAACGACAAGTAAACCCTTTAAAAAGACAAGCAAAAAGAGCAACTATTTATTTAGAAAAAAAGAGTATCTTAGAAAAGATTGAAATTAGTGTTATTTGTGATGAAATTGAAACTTTAAATAGTAAAATAGAAACGTTAAAGAAAAAAGCATTTGATTTAGATTCAAAAAAAGTGATAAATGAAACAACCATTCAAGTTCATGATTTAAAGAATCAAGAACTAAAAAAAGAAATGTCAACCTTGGATCGAGAAGTAGCAGCTTTACAAGAAACGTGGATGAAGATAAATAATGAAATTACTCGTTTAGAAGCAAGAAAAACAGAAATGGATGAGAAACGTAAATATGCAATGGAATATGCTTCTAATGTTGAAAAGGTAAAAGAATTAAAGAAAATGATGGAAGAGGCTAATTATGAGTATAAAGATCGTAATAAACGTTATCTTGATACTCAATCTGATTTAAAACTAGGCCGTTCAAATCTAATTCAATTGGAAGACGCCTTATCAAAATGTGAACAAGCAAATCGAGTTGCTCAAGATATGTTGAATAAATTAAAAAATCGTAAAGAATTATTAGAGAACTTAATGAAAGAACCGTTTAACCATCAACGCGGTGTCAAAGCAGTTATGAATGCGAAAGATAATCTACAAGGAGTAATTGATGTAGTTTCATCCTTATTAGTTCCACATAATAATTATGAAGAAGCGATTACTTCTGCATTAGGTGGTGCTCTTTATCACATTGTTACACAAGATGCATCTGCTGCACGACATGCGATTACTTATTTAAAGAAGAATCAATCAGGTAAAGCAACTTTTTTACCAATGAATGTATTACGTGATCGTGGAATAAATAGAGATCATGAAATATTGGCTGAAAACTGTGTTGGTTATTTAGGATGTGCAAGTCAATTTGTTGATAATGATAGTGAATTTGATGTTTTGAAATCTTCTTTATTGGGAAATGTATTAGTTAGTGATAATTTAATTAATGCGAATGAACTTGCGAAGTTGCTAAAATATAATTATAAAATTGTTACTTTGGAAGGCGATATTGTTCATCGTGGTGGTAGCATGTCTGGTGGTAAAGTCCGTGATGCTTATTCACCACTAACCCTTAAAAAAGATTTAGATCAAATCATTTCTAAATTAGAAGGACAACAGATGCTTTATAATCAATTACAAAATGAGCGGAGTGATTTAAAATCAAAGAATGATAAATTGAATGATGATATTGTTCAATATCAAATATCGCTTGCTCAATTAAAACCAATTGTTGATGCGAAACAAGCAAAATATGATCGATTAAAGATTGAATATGAACAAATTGCACCAGCTGATGATAGTGATGAAGTTAGTATGAGTGATGATATTGTTATTAAACTTTCTAAAGCTTATGGTGATAAAGATAATGCAGAGAATGAAATGAAGCAAAAACGTGATCGTCGTAGCAAAGCGGGGCAAGAATCAGAACGTTATGATCTTCAAATTCGTGAATTACGTCGTGAATTAAATACCTTACAAAACGATGAGCGAAGTATTGAGTTAGATCAAGTAAAAGGTGAAACACAATTAGAAAATGCCTTAGAACGACTATCTGCAACGTATGAGATGACATTTGAACATGCTCAAACCTTAAAACAAGATATTGATATGCAAGAAGCAAGAGCGAGTGTCGCAAGTCTTAGAAGTGAAATAGCAGCACTTGGTAATGTTAATCTTGATGCACCAAAAGAATACGAAGAAGTAAGTGGTCGTTTTGAATTCTTGAGTAAACAAAAACAAGATTTAGAAGATGCAAGAACTAAAATATTATCGGCTATTGATGAAATGGATGGAGCGATGATTACTCAATTTAAAGATATGTTTGATCGTATCAATCATGAATTAAATGATGTATTTAGAGCTTTGTTTGGTGGAGGACGTGCAGAACTTGTAATGGTTGATCCAACTGACATCTTAAATACCGGAATTGATATTGATGTTCAACCTCCTGGAAAGGATGTTCAAAATATTCGCTTATTCTCAGGTGGTGAAAAATCCTTAATTGCTATTTGTGTATTATTCTCCATTTTAAAGGCAAGAACGATGCCGCTATGTATTTTTGATGAAGTTGAAGCGGCTCTTGATCAAGCAAATGTTGAGCGTTTTGCAAAGTATATTTCACAATTCCGTGGAGAAAGTCAGTTTATTGTTGTGACTCATCGTCCTGGAACAATGGCTCAATGTGATGCTTTATATGGTGTTACTATGCAACAAAGTGGCGTATCACAATTATTAAAAGTTAAACTTCAAGATGCAATTCAAATTGTTGATAAACCAAAGGTGGTGATATAATGGGAATCTTTTCAAAACTTAAACAAGCTTTTTCTTCAAAAAGTGATTCAGATTGTTACTTAAGTGGTTTAGATAAATCGAAAAAGAGTTTTTCACAAAAGATTCGTGCATTAGCTTTAAACTTTACTGGTATTGATGAAGATTTTTTAGAAGAATTAATGATTGTTTTACTAGAAGCTGATATTGGTATTAAAACTGCCCAGAAAATTATTGATCGAGTTGAAGATGCGGCAATCGATCGTAAATTAACTTCGTTTGATCAAATTAGTGAATGTTTAATTGAACAGATGGCTGCTATGTATCAAGAACATGATGATGTAGTGACATCAGTAAATGAAAATGGTCCTACCTTGATCTTAATGGTTGGTGTAAATGGAAGTGGTAAGACGACAACTACGGCTAAGTTAACTAAACGTTTTCAAGAAGAAGGTAAGAGTGTTTGTTTAGCTGCTGCTGATACCTTTCGAGCAGGGGCAATTGATCAATTAGCAACATGGGCTGAAAGATTAAATGTTCCATGTATTAAAGGTATTGAAGGCGGGGACCCTAGTGCTGCAATGCATGATGCTTGTCGCTATGCAATTGAACATAAGGTTGATTATTTAATTGGTGATACAGCTGGACGACTTCAAAATAAAACAAATCTAATGAATGAACTAGATAAGATGAAACGGGTTGTTGAACGTGAAATTGAAGGAGCACCTCATGAAGTATGGTTAGTGATTGATGCCACAACTGGACAGAATGGTATTTCTCAAGCACAGGTATTTCTAGATGTTGCGAAGGTAACCGGAATTGTATTAACCAAAATGGATGGAACAGCAAAAGGCGGCATTGTTTTCGCAATTCGTGATATGTTAGGATTACCAGTTAAATACATAGGCTTAGGTGAAACGTTAAATGATTTAAGACCATTTGATTTAGATGCCTATTTATATGGCTTATGTGCTGGTTTAATTGAAGAAAATGAATGAAAAAGATATAACTTATGTAAATGAATTATTAGATGCCTATGATGTTTTATTAACGTTAAAGCAACAGCAGATGCTTAATTATTATTATAAAGAAGATTTTTCTTTAGCAGAAATTGCTGAACTTATGAATGTTTCACGCTCAGCCGTGGGGGATTTATTAAAGCGAAGCGAAAAAGTTTTAATTCAATATGAAGAACGATTAAAACTTGTAGAGAAGTTTAAACAAAGAAATATTATTTATCAAAAGTTGTATGAATTAAAAGATAAAGATATTAATTCATATGTATCCGATTTAGAAAAAATCGATGAAAATGGAGGGAATTATGAGTCATAAAATTATTGCAGTTAATGCAGGAAGTTCATCTTTAAAATTTCAATTATTTGAAATGCCAACAGAAAAAGTTCTAACAAGTGGATTGGTTGAGCGAATTGGTAGTGAAAATGCTGTATTTAGCATTCACGTAAATGGTGAAAAAATTACAACAACATGTCCAATCTTAGATCATGAGGTTGCGGTAAACATGTTACTAGAAGCGTTAGTAGCCAATCATATTGTAAGCAGTTTAGATGAAATTAAAGGTGCAGGACATCGAGCAGTGCATGGTGGGGAAGCATTTAAAACTTCAACAATTGTAAATGATGAAGTTGAAGCAACTTTTGCTTCTTTATCTGATTTAGCTCCCCTTCATAATCCAGCCGGCTTAGTTGGCTATCGTGCTTTTAAGAAAAACTTACCAAATATTAAACATGTTTTTGTATTTGATACAGCATTTCATTCAACGATGGAACCTTCAAGTTATATCTATCCAATTCCAATGAGTTATTATCGTGATTATAAAATTCGTCGTTATGGTTTCCATGGTACTTCTCATCAATATGTTTCAACTCGTTGTGCAGAATTGATGAAGAAAGATATCAAAGATACAAAAATTATTACTTGTCATTTAGGTAATGGTGCTAGTATTACAGCTATTGATGGTGGTAAATCCGTAAATACTTCAATGGGCTTTACACCGCTTGCCGGAATTATGATGGGAACAAGATGTGGTGATATTGATCCTGCTATTATTCCATTTATCATGCGTAAAACTGGTGCTTCCATCGATGAAATTGATGATATTTTAAATAAGCAAAGTGGGATGTTAGGTGTTAGTGAAATTTCAAGTGATGGTAGAGATATTGAAGCTGCTATTAAAGAAGGAAATGAACAAGCAATTTTAACTCATGAATTATATGTTAACCGTGTTATTAATACAGTTGGTGGTTATTATACTCAATTGGGTGGTCTTGATGCAATCGTCTTCACTGGTGGAATTGGTGAAAATGATACACAGATGCGTGAAAAGATTTGTGATAAACTTGCGGTACTTGGCGTTAAATTAAATAAAGAATTAAACCAAGTAAGTCGTGGTAAAGAAATATTATTATCAAATGATGATAGCAAAGTTCAAGTATGGTTAATCCCGACTAACGAAGAACTTATGATTGCTCGTGATACGTATCATCTTTTGGATCTTTAATATATGAAACACGAGTTTTTTAACACCATTGAACAAGCAGATATCATCACAATCTTTCGCCATGTTGGTGCAGATAGTGATGCTTTAGGCAGTCAATTTGGTTTAAAAACTTGGATATGTGATAAATATCCAGATAAATGTGTTTATGCGCTTGGTGATGATATTGGTTCATGCGCAAATCAATATCCAACGATTGATGATGTGGATGATGATATAATAAAAAAATCACTCGCAATTATTTTAGATACAGCTAATACGGCAAGGATTGATGATGAGCGATGGATATTAGCAGCTCAAACAATGAAAGTTGATCATCATATTCAAGTAGAGAAATTTGGTAATATTCAAATTGTGAATGAAGCTGCTGGGGCAACTTGTGAAATTATCGCTACGTTATTATTAAATCATCAAGAAAAATTAAGCACACAGTGTGCTACTTATTTATATAGCGGTTTAATTGCCGATACACTTCAGTTTTCAATTGCTTCAACTACTTCTAAAACATTATTAGCGGCTGCTTATTTAGCGGATTTTGGAATTAATATTCCAAATATTAATCAACAGAATTTTACTAAAAGTAAAAAAGAGTATGTTTATGAAACCTATTTACGTTCTCATATGAGAATGAAGGGTGAGCAGATTGCTTATACAATCGTTACAAAAAAGGAGTATGAAAGTTTTAATTTAACTTTAAATGAAGCAAAAGAAAAGGTTTATGCTTTTGCGAATGTTGAAGAATTTGAAATTTGGGCTTTATTTGTTGAAAATGGAGTGGATGCGGATGGAGAAGTTTTATTCAACGGATCACTTCGCTCACGTAATACAGCAATTGATGAGATTGCCAATAAATATCATGGTGGTGGACATAAACTTGCATGTGGTGTAAAATCACTACATGAACCAGAAATAGAATGCTTGCTGAATGAATTACTTCAAGCAATAGCATAGAAGGAGCATAAGTATGATACAATTCGATTTTAAATCTTTTATGGGTGAAAAAGGCAAGGAAGCATTTAATCAAGGAAATAGTTTACCACAGATGAATGCATCAAAAGGGCATTTAATTGCTTTTATTGTAACGCTTGTTTTATTTGGTATTACTTATTATTTAAATCATCCAGTATTAAACATTCATGATACAGGTTCAATTGTATATATGGTTGCTTTTTTACTTATTTTTACTTTCTTAGATTTTGTTTTGACTCATAGTTTATCTGTATTTTCAAAAATAACAGCAGGTGCTGCTGGTTTACTTGTCATTTTTATGGTTGTTATGTCAATCTTCGGTTCAAGTATTATTCAAAGTGGATCTTATCGTGATCAGTTAACAATCAATGAAGCTGCTGACTTCACGAAGGATTTTAAAGCAATTGAAATGAATCAAGTTCCTGTAATTGACAAAGAAGTTTCACAGCGTTTAGGTGATAAAAAGATGGGGCAAGTTACCGCATTAGGTTCACAATATCGTGTATCTGATGAATATACCCTGATTTCGATTAAAGATGGTCTATATCGTGTATCACCATTAGAATATCGTGATATGTTTAAATGGTTTCAAAATAAAGATAAAGGTATTCCAGGTTATGTGAAGATTAACGTTACTGATCCAAGTGATGTTGAATTAGTAGAACTTGATAAAGGAATGCGTTATGCACCTAGTAGTTATTTAAATCAGAATTTAGCACGTCACGTACGTTTTTCTTATCCAACTGAAATGTTAACCGATTATTCCTTTGAAGTTGATGATAGTGGTAAACCTTTTTGGATTATTTCAACTTATCAAAACGAAGTAGGTTTCTTTAATGCACCAGATGCAACTGGAGTTATTATTCTTGATCCAGTTAGTGGAGATATGAAGAAATATGGCTTAAAAGATTTACCTAAATGGGTTGACCGTGTTCAACCTGCTGAATTTGCAATTAACCAATTAGAGAATTGGGGTAAATATGTAAATGGCTTTATCAATACTTTGTTTGGTCAAAAAGATATGTTAATGAATACTGAAGGTTATAATTATGTAACAATTGATGGACAAGCGAATATCTTTACCGGTGTTACAAGTATTGGTGCTGATCGCTCGATTGTTGGATTTGCCTTAATTAATTTAAAAAACAAAGAAGCAAATTTCTTTAAGATTAATGGTGCTGATGAAGCAAGTGCGATGTCTTCTGCGGAAGGTGAAGTACAAAACTTAGGTTATAAAGCAACTTTCCCAATTATGCTTAATATATCGGATCAACCAACTTATTTTATCTCATTAAAAGATCAAGAAGGCTTAGTTAAAAAGTATGCTTTTGTATCTGTTCAGAATTATTCAGTTGTAGGAATTGGTGAAACCGTTGAAAAAGCGCGTGAGAGTTATATAAAGCGCCTTCAACAAGCCGGAAGCAAAGTAAACGATGAGGAATACAAACCGACAAAAGTAAGTGGTATCGTAAGTAATATAAGCACAGCCATTATTGATGGTAACTCTAATTACTATATTACGATTGAAGGTAGTGATAAATTATTCATCGTACCAATCAATTCAAGTGATGAATTACCAATTACAAAAGTTGGTCAAAATGTTGCAATTCAATTTGAAAAGAGTAATGAAAAAACAGTTCTTGTATCCAAATTTGATAACCTAGATTTAAGTTATAAGTAGAACTTCGAAAGAAGTTCTTTTTTTATAGTGCTAACCGATGTAACATACTCAAAAATATGTTAGAATAATGGAAAGACAGGAGGTAAGTGATGGTCCATTTACATGTGCGCAGTGCTTATACTTTGTTATCAAGTACCTTAACCATACCAAAGATTATTAAAGCTTGTAATGAACATCATTATCAAAGTGTAGCCTTATGTGATTTTCAGGTAATGCATGGAGCAATGGCTTTTTACCATGCCTGTAATAAAGCTAATATTAAACCTATATTTGGTATGGAAGTTAATGTTACTCAAGATAATGAATCATATACTTATTTATTATTTGCGAAAAATGATGATGGTTACTTACAATTAATGAAACTATCGACTTACTTAAATGCAGAACATGATCAATTGAGTATTGAATATTTAAGCAGTTTTTGTGATGATTTATTTGTTGTTTTATTTGGAGAAGATACAAATTTTGAAACGAATGTTATTAATGAAAATCAAGATAATATAAATGCTTTTCTTTTAACTTGTAGCGCTGCTTTTTCAAACTTTTTTGTTGCGATTTCAAGAAATGATTCTGGTTTATTAAAGATTAAGAATAAGTTTTTAAAACAGTGTTGTATCAATTTAAAGATTAGAACAGTAGCCATATCGCGTATCTATTTCCTAAATCGTGAAGAAGAGGATAGTTATAAAACACTATGCGCAATGAAGCAGGGAGTAAGTATTCATGATAAAACATTGAATTATAGTCCAGCTCGTTATTTTAGATCAAAGGAAGAAATGGATGCGTTATATGATTTAGATGATTTAGCAATGAGTGATTATATTGCGGATAATTGTAATGTGAAAATGCAATTTGAAAAAGCTGCTTTACCACAGTTTGAAAATAAATATGAGGTAGAAAGTTCTGTCTATTTAAAAGAACTTTGTCATAAAGGTCTAGAAAAACGAATGAACTTTCAAAAGATTCCAAGTTCTTATGTAAATCGTTTAAGTTATGAATTAGAAGTAATTACAAATATGCATTATGAAGATTATTTTTTAATTGTATGGGACTTTATTCGCTTTGCGAAAACACAGCATATTTATGTAGGACCAGGTCGAGGTAGTGCAGCAGGTTCTTTGGTGTCTTATTGTTTAGGTATTACTCATATTGATCCAATAAAATATAATCTTTTATTTGAACGTTTTTTAAATCCTTCTCGTGTATCAATGCCAGATATTGATACTGACTTCCCAGATAATCGGCGTGATGAGGTCATTGCTTATGTACGGGAGCGCTATGGAAAGCAACATGTTGCGAATATTGTAACTTTTAATACATTGGCAGCAAAGCAGGTTATGCGTGATGTTGGTAAGACAATGGGGATTAGTTTACATGATATTGATATGTTATGCCGGATGATTCCAAGTGTAGTAAAAGCGACATTACAAAAGACATATGAAAGTAATCCTAAATTCAAACAGGTAATTAACGCAAATCCGACTTTTTTAAAAATGTTTGAAATTGCGAAGCAATTAGAAGGCTTACCAAGACACGCTTCTCAACATGCGGCTGGTATTGTCTTATCAAAGGATGATATTGTAAAGGTATGTCCATTAATTGATGTTGATGAGGGAAATAATGCAACACAATTCACGATGGAATATTTGGAAGAACTCGGTTTAATTAAAATGGATTTCTTAGGTCTTAGAAATCTTACGATTATTGATGAAATAGTTACGAATATTAATAAACAACATAAATTAGATATTATGAAAATTCCATTAGATGATCGTTTAACCTTTGATGTGATTCAAAAAGTTGATACGGTCGGTATTTTCCAATTGGAAAGTGAAGGAATGAAGAATTTATTACGTAAAATGAAACCGACTAATTTTGAGGATATTGTCGCAACCATTGCTTTGTTTCGACCTGGTCCAATGGAAAACATTCCTGAATATTTAAAACGAAGAGAACACCCTGAAACAATTGATTATCTTCATCCAAATTTAAAAAGTATTTTAGAGAATACTTATGGCATTATGATTTACCAAGAACAGATTATGCAAGTAGCCCAAGTAATGGCTGGCTTTTCGCTTGCAAAGGCGGATAATTTAAGAAAAGCCATCAGTAAAAAACATGAAGATGAGTTATTTAACTTACAGAAAGAGTTTATTGATGGAGCAATTGAAAAAGGCTATGAAAAAGAATTAGCTCACAAGGTTTATGATTTAATTATGAAATTTGCCAATTATGGATTTAATCGTTCACATAGTGTTGCTTATGGAATGGTTGCTTATCAAATGGCATATTTAAAGGCAAATGCACCTCTTTATTTCTTTGCATCGTTATGTAATAGCGTAATTGGTTCAGAAAATAAAACGAGTGAATACATTTTTGAAGCAAAGAAAAGAAAAATAGTAGTTCTTTCACCAAGTGTAAATTACAGTGGTAGTACTTATATGATTGAAAGAAATGGATTACGCTTTCCTTTAACGGCAATTAAAGGAATTGGATCTTCACTTTGTAATGAACTTTTATTAGAAAGAGAGCAACATGGTATTTATCATGATTTCTTTGATTTTGTTGCACGTATTTCAACTTGTCGAATCAGTACAAAAATAATTGAATCTTTAATACATGCTGGAGCTTTAGATGATTTTAAAATGAATCGAGCAAGTATGTTAGCAAGTCTTGATGATGCGATGCGTTATGCAGGGCTGGTGAAAATTGAAGATGCGAATCAGATTACGATTGATTTTGATTTGGTTAGTAAACCTGCTTTAAAATCAATTAAAGAGAATAAAGCAATGCGAGCATTGCGAGAAAAAGAAGTAATCGGTTTTTATTTAAGTGATCATCCAATTGTTGCACTTAGAAATAAACTAGGAAATGATATTGCTTCTTTAATTGAACTACAAAACAAACGAGGTTTTGTGAAACTGTTATGTATTGTTGATCGATGCAAACAACATCGTACTAAAAATGGTGATTTAATGATGTTTGTAAGTGTGAGCGATGAAACAAGTTCATTTGATTTAGTCTGTATGCCGAATATATATTCAGCAAATGTGAATATTTTAATCAAAGGAAATTATTTATTAGTTGAAGGTAAAATTGATCGAGAAAATAGTTGTTTAGTACGTAAATTAAGTAAAGTAGAGATAGAATAACATCCTTTGTGATGTTTTCTTTTGTTTTAGGCATAATAATGGTAGAAAAATAATGAAACATGTATGATAATGTCAATAAAGGATAAAGGTATATTAATTATGAAAAAACAGATTGGTTATATTTCCGCTTGTAGTAAAGAAGATTATGGTATTTATGAATATACAATAAGTGAAGATGGACTTCTATCGAAACCATTTTTAAAGATTCCACTTTATCAATCAAAATATTTATCTTTAAAAGATGATATTTTAGTTTCAACAGTAAAAGAAGAAGCAAAAGCAGGTATTTTTACTTTTAATCTAAATAACAAGGATTCTCATTCGCTTTTATTAAATGAAATTCCAACTTGTTTTATTAAACAAGATGAAAATCGAATCTATACTGCAAACTATCATGAAGGTAATATTATGATTTATGAAAGACTAGAGGATCACATTGCTTTTATTAAAAAGATTGATGTGAGAGATAAAGCTGGTTGTCATCAAATTATCTTTTATAAAGAATATTTTTTGGTTCCTTGCCTTTTTCTTGATCAGATATTAATTTTTCATAAAGAGGATAATTGTTTTATAAAAGCGATTAATTTCCCAAAGGGAAGTGGCCCTCGTCATGGGGTATTTAATAAAGATATGACTATCTTTTATGTTTTAAGTGAATTAAGTAATGAAATATTTAAATTTAAAGTAAATAGTTTAGATTTTGTTTTAATCGAACAATTATCATTGATTGAAAAAGATGTTGATGGTGAAGGCGCTGTCATTATCTTAACTGAAGATGAAAAATATTTATATATTTCAATTCGCAGTGTCGATGAAATCATAGTTGTGGCTTTGAATCATAAAATGCAAGTAATTCAAAGAAAGAGTTGTGGAGGAAAACATCCTCGTGACTTTATTTATGCTGCGAAACAACATTGTTTAATTATCGCAAATCGTTATAGTAATCTCATTGTTAGTATCAGGGTAAATGATAAAACTGGTTTATTAGAGAATCAATTAAGTGAACAGTTTGTTCCTGAACCATTATGCGTTATATTAGGAAAAGAGGAAGAAAATGAATAAATTAGATATTGGTATTATTGGTTTATCAACGATGGGTAAAGCATTAGCGCTTAATATGTGTGATCATCAAATATTAGTAGCGGGTTATAATCGCAGTATTGAAGTAACTCAAAGTATTATAAAAGAAAACAATCAAGGCTTTCATGGTTTTCTAAGTCTGGATATGTTTGTTGAATCTTTGGCTAAACCACGTATTATTATGTTAATGATTCAAGCAGGTAAAGCGGTTGATTCCATTATTGAACAACTAATTCCTTTATTAGATAAAGGTGATATCATCATGGATGGTGGTAATTCTTTTTATGAAGATACGATTGTTCGTCAAAGTTATTTAAAGAATTTAGGTATTTATTATTATGGAGTTGGTATATCCGGAGGTGAAAGCGGAGCGCGTTTTGGTCCTAGTATGATGCCCTCAGGAGATAAAGAAGTTTATGAGAGTATTAAGTGGATCTTTGAAGCAATTGCTGCGAGAAGTGAAGGAATACCTTGTGTGAGTTATATTGGAGAGAATGGTTCTGGTCACTTTGTGAAAATGGTTCATAATGGAATTGAATATGCAGATATGCAGTTAATTAGTGAAGCATATTTATTATTAAAACAACTTGGTAATTTTAACCAAAATGAACTTTCTACAATTTTTAATAATTGGAATCAAGGGGTTACTAAAAGTTATTTAATGAAAATAACAGCTGAAATTATGAATGAAAAAGATGATTTAACAACTGATTATTTATTAAATAAAATTAAATCAAAATCAAAACAAAAAGGAACCGGAAGATGGACTAGTATTGAAGCAATGAAACAGGGAATCGATGTATCTTTAATCAGCAGTGCAGGTAATGCTAGAACACTATCAAATCAGGATGAATTAAGAACAAAACTATCTTTTATTATTCAAGTAGATAAAGAAAAACAAATGAATCAAGAAGAACTAGTAAATAATGTTCATGATGCTTTATACCTAGCTAGAATGATTGCTTATGCGCAAGGTTTTTCGCTTTTAACAAATGCATCTAAGATAAATCATTGGCAATTAGATTTCGCAAAAATAGCAGATATATTTAAAGCAGGTTGTATTATTCAATCCGCTTTATTAGAACCAATTAAGAATGCTTTTGTAAAGGATGCTTCCTTAGAAAATTTAATCCTTGATCCTTTTTTCTTAGATGAAATCTTAAATAAACAAGCAGCATTACGTAAATGCGTGGTAGATGGAGCACAACATGCGATTGCCTTACCAACGATGATGAGTGGCTTAGCTTATCTTGATACTTTGAGTTGTATAGAAAATGGGGCTAATCTAATTCAAGCACAACGTGATTATTTCGGTGCTCACACTTATGAGCGCAATGATCAAAATGGTGTATTTCATCATGTTTGGGGGAATATACATGGCTAGTAGTCTTACCATATTTGGAGGAACTGGTGATTTAACTTTACGTAAATTATTACCTGCTTTATATAATTTGGTTGCGAATAATGAATGGGATACACAAGCTAAAATTATTATAATTGGTCGTAGAGATTATGATCATAATCAATATTGTGATATGGTAAAACCATGGGTAAAGAAATTTGCTCGGCTATCATTTCAAGAAGAAACTTTTGATGAATTATGTCATTCTATTTTATATTTTCAAATGGATTTTACAAATAAAGATAATTACCATGAATTAAATCATTTATATAATAACTATAAATTAAGAAATCATATATTTTATTTTGCGGTTGCACCACAATTCTTTTCAATTATAATTGATGGTTTAAAGGTTGTTGAGCATTCAAATGAAGCATCTTTAATGATTGAAAAACCTTTCGGTGAGAATCTTAAAGCAGCTAAATTATTAAATAAGAAAATGGAAGATTTCTTTATTAAAGATAATATTTATCGTATTGATCATTATTTAGGTAAAGAAATGATTCGTAATATTCAAACGATTCGTTTTACAAATCCAATTTTTTCTAATATATGGAATCACGAATTTATTGAATCGATTCAAATTAGTGCCTTTGAAGATATTGGAGTAGAAAATCGTGGTGATTATTATGATCAAAGTGGTGCTTTAAAAGATATGGTTCAAAATCATCTCCTTCAAATTCTTAGTATTATTGCGATGGAACAACCAAGTAATAATGAAGATGCAATGCATGAGGAACAGTTAAAAGTATTGCGTTCAATGCGCTCCTTAAATAATATTTCAATTAAAGATACGATGGTTATGGGACAATACGATGGCTATCAAAGTGAGCCGAAAGTCGCAAAGGATTCTAAAACGGAAACCTATGTTGGTTTACGTTTATTCATCGATAATGAAAGATGGCAGGATATGCCTTTTTATATCCGTAGTGGTAAGAAACTAAATAAACGTGAAATGGAAGTTGCGATTGTTTTTAAACAGCATTATGCACAAGCACAACCAAATGTTTTAGTAATAAAGATTCAACCAATGGAAGGTATTTATTTACAGTTTAATATTAAAAAACCTGGTAATAGTAATGAGATTATGAAAGTTAATATGGATTTTTGTCAGAGTTGTTTAGAAGTAAATAGAATAAATACACCAGATGCTTATGAGCGATTATTACTTGCATGTATTAAGAAGGAACCGTATTGGTTTTCTAAATGGGATCAAATTGAATTGAGTTGGGATTATATGGAAAGACTTCATCAATTGTATTTAGAAGAAGGAAACAAGATTTATTCTTATCCCCCAGGAAGTGCTGGTCCAAGGGTTAGTGATGAGTTATTAAAACAACTTAATCATGTCTGGTTTTCATCAATTATTGAATCATAATCATCTTTGTGAATGTGACATTATTGCTTGCTTATGTTAGAATGTAACTACATATATACATAAGAGGAGGGCAATATGAGTTGGTTAAATGAAATGTTTCATTGTGATAAGGTAGTGATTGGTTTACTTCATTTGGATGAATTACCTGGAGATCCTTTTTTTGATGAAAAAACAAGTATGAAGGATATTATTAAACATGCAGCACGTGATCTTGATGCCTTACAAAAGGGTGGTGTTGATGCGATATTAATCACCAATGAATTTAGTTTGCCCTATCAAAGAAAGGTATCACAAGTAACAACTAATGCAATGGCAGTAGTTGTTGGATCACTTTTAAAAGATATCAAAGTACCCTTTGGTGTAGAAGCAATTTATGATGGCGATGCAACAATTGAATTATGTGCTGCTTGTAACGCTCAATTTACTCGTTGTTTATTCACGGGTGCTTGGGCTGGTGACTTTGGTTTAATTGATCGTGATATTGCTCATACAATACGTTTAAAACATACTTTGCGTCAAGATGATTTAAAGTTGTTTTATTTTGTTAATTCTGAGGATGAAGTTTATGTAAATAATCGTACCCTTGGTGAAATAACAAAAAGTTTAAACAACAATTGTCATCCTGATGCTTTTGTTGTGGCTGGAAGTAATGCGGGAAATGGTCCGGCTATGGAATCAATTCTTGAGGTCACAAAATATGCAAATAATACACCGGTATTTTGTGGTACAGGATGCAAAATTGATAATGTAGCAGCAATCTTTGATGAATGTGATGGTGCTTTTGTTGGTACGACGTTTAAAAAAGATGGAAAGTCACGTGAGCGAATTGATGAAAAACGTGTGAGTGCTTTTATGGAAGTAGTTAAGCAATATCGAAAGGCTTAGTTATGAAATATTATATGGGAATTGATGTCGGTACAAATCAAAGCAAAGGGGTTCTTGTTGATGAAAATGCCGTAGTAATCGAAATTGCAATTCGCTCTCATTCCATTGAAAATCCAAAACCAGGTTATTTTGAAATGGATGCAATGATTTGGTGGGAAGAATTATGTTCGCTATCAAATGAATTATTAAATAAAAGTAAGGTGAATAAGGAAGCAATTGATGTTCTTGGAATTAGTGCAATGGGTTGTGATTGTTTAAGTGTAGATGAGCAAGGCAAACCGTTAATGAAAGCAATTCTTTATGGAATTGATCATCGAGCTGTAAATGAAATTAATTACTTAAATGAGTATTATGGTGATCAAGCAAAAGCAGTGTTTCTACATGATTTATGTTCAAGTGATGTTGCTCCTAAAATATTATGGATAAAAAATAATTTGCCAGAGGTTTATCAAAATACTTATAAGTTTTTAACGGCTTCTTCTTTTTTAACTTATAAATTAACTGGTAAATATGTTATTGATCGTTATTTAGCAGAAGATTTTGTTCCGTTTTATGATTTAAAGAATAATCATATTGATAAGGATAATTGTAATCTATTTATAAAAGATTCACATATGGCTGATTTATCATCTGCAACGGATATCGTAGGTACAATAACTAATGAAGGATCACGACTAATGGGATTATCATCGCACACTCGTGTAATTTGTGGAACAGGGGATTCTGGAGCTGAAGCAATTAGTACGGGAGTTTTTAATAGTGGTGATTTAATGGTTCAATTAGGTTCTTCTTGTTACTTCGTTTATTTATGTGATCAATTGATTCAGGAAGATAGATTGTGGCCTAGTACTTTTATAATTCCTGATACTTTTAGTATTTTAGGTGGAACAAATACAGCAGGAACGCTTACAAAATGGTATCGAGATCAATTATATTTTGATGAAAAAAATAAAGAGATGGATGCTTTTACTTATATGGCAAACGATGTTAATAAAATTGCAGCTGGAAGTGATGGGTTAATCACACTTCCATATTTTGCAGGGGAGCGAACACCAATCAATGATGAAGATGCTAGTGGGTTAATTTTTGGTTTAAAACTTCATCACACACGCTCTCATTTATATCGTTCTGCTTTAGAAGGAATAGCTTTTTCAATTGCTCAACACATTGAAATATTAGAAGAACACCATTTACCAATTAAAAAAATTATGTTAGTTGGTGGAGGAACACAAAATGATGCGTGGCTACATATCATAGCAGATGTCTTACAAAAAGTTGTTGGAGTGTGTGAAGTGAGTTTTGGGGCATCCTATGGGGATGCTTTACTAGCGATGGTTGCATCTGGTAGATACACTTGGAAGGAATTAGAAGAAGTCGTTAAACCGCAAAGAATGATTCAACCAAATCAAGATAATCAAGCAATATATAAGAAATATCGAATCATTTATGATAAACTATATCAAGATAATAAGAAAGCGATGAAATTGCTTTAGAAGAGGTAAACAATGAAACTATATTATGTAAGACATGGACTAACTGATTGGAATGTAGAAGGCAAAATACAGGGTGATACTGACATTCCTTTAAACGATATTGGAAGATCACAGGCAAGGGAAGCACAAAAACTCTTACATGACATTAACTTTGACTTTGTTATTGCCTCACCGCTATCACGTGCCTATGAAACGGCTAGTATTATTAATGAAACACATCATAAGGAAATTATCGTCGATGAGCGGTTACGTGAACGTAATTTTGGTGATTTAGAAGGTAATTCAATTGAACTTTCTAGAGTAAAAACAATGTGGGATCCTCTAGTTAATTATAAGCCAAATAATGGTGAATCATTTCTTGATGTGGAAAAGAGAATTAATGAATTTTTAGATGAATTAAAAGCAAACGTTAGTAGTAAAACGATTTTAATCGTAGCTCATGGAGGAATTAGTATACCATTTCAAAATTATTTTAATAAAATTAAAACAAATAAAATCATTAATAATTGTGAAGTCCTTCATTACCATATATAAAGTGTTTGCCTTTTAAAATAAATTAAAATAAGTTATAATTTATATTGTAGGAAGAGGGGTATAAAGATGAACTCGCTGGATAAAGATTTTGAAACTCTCACAATCGATGATATTTCATTAGTAATGAAATATCTAAAGTTAGCTAGCTATGAAGAGAGTAATCATAATATTGTGAATATGATTCTATGGATGGATGTTTATCCATTATGGAAATGTTATAATGAACACTATTTACTATTATTAGGAATTCATGAAAAGAAATTATTCTTATATATGCCACTATGTAAGCCAGAATATTTTAAAGAGGCTATTCTAAAAGCTAAGAGTATCTTTGATTTTTATAAGATGCCTTTTATTTTAAGTTGTTTTACGAAAGAAGCAATGGATATTACAACCGAAGTATTTCCAAACTATCATGCATGCAGTGTTCGTGATAGTTTTGATTATGTTTATGAGTGTGAAAAATTAAGAACTTTTTCAGGTAAAAAGTTACAAAAGAAACGAAATCATTTGAATGCTTTTTATACCTTATATGAAAATCATTATCTTTATGAATCATTGAATGCGAATAATGCTTTAGAATGTATTGCTTTTTTAGATGAATGGAAGAAAGATAATGAAGATGAATTCCTAAACCAAGAGCGAATTGGAGTGAAACGCTTGTTGCGAAATTGGGATTTATTACCACAAAAGGGTGGTATTATTCGTATTGATGGTGAAATAAAAGCATTTACGATTGGTTCATTATTATCTAGTAATATGTGTCAGATTAATGTTGAAAAAGGGGATGATGAGATTCGAGGTATTTATCAAGCGATGGTGAAGGAATTTTTAACAAGAGAATTTCTTGATTGTACTTATGTTAATCGAGAAGATGATATGGGAAAAGAGAATATTCGCAGTGCGAAAGAAGCGTATCACCCAATCTTTATGATTGAAAAATATCGTCTTTGTGAATGTGAACATATTGTATGATTGAAATTGCTAAATCACTTGATACCCTTGAAATCTATCACTTTTGGAAACGTATTTTTAAGGAAGATGATCATGGTTATACTGATTATTTCTTTGAAAATAAATTTCAACCAGAGAATACATTACTGATTCGAAAAGAGAAGAAAATTATCGCAACCTTGTATCGTAATCCTCATCAAATATCTTTTCATCAACATATAATTCCAACATCAATGATTATGTGGGTTGCAACTGATCCTTGTTTTCGCCATTTAGGATATATGAAGTCACTTGTCGAAAAAGCGCTTTATTTAGCGCAAACCCAGGAAATGGTTACGCTTATTCAAGCGTATAATCCTATGTTATATACACCATTTAACTTTAAAATGACTTATTATAATCAACGTTATCATGTCTTACATTTAATGCCTAATGAAATATTTAAGATTGAAGCAGTAATCGACTCAAGTAATTTAAAAGAGTGTTATGATGAATTTATGGAAGCATATGATGGATATTATAATCGAGATAATGCTTATTTTAATGATTATTTAAAGGAAGTTAAAGCTCAAGGTGGAAACTTATTTGGTTGTTATGAAAAAGATCAATGTGTTGGTTATTTAAGTTATTATGAACAGAATGATTATATTGAAGTAGATGAATTTATTTATAAAAATCAATCGATTGCGAAAGCACTTGTTTCTAAAATAGTAAGTGGAAATAAAAAACTATATATCGATGTACCAAAAGCACAGGATTTAAGTTTTTTAGGAACTAAAATAGAATCATTAAAAGATAATACAATGATTCGAATTAATGATCCAAAAGCTTTTTGTGAATTAATTCAAATCAAAGAAGATGAAATCAATGATTATTTTAAGAATTCAAACTTGTATCTTCACGAATTTGCTTAAAATATATAAACAATCTTAAGGTTGCTTATTTACTTATATTTGCTTACAATGTACTTATAAATGGAGGTATTATTATGAATGAATGGCCAATAAAGAAATGTCCCTATTGTGGGAGTGAAGAATTGTCACTAGGAATGCAAATTGGACAAGGAAGTATGGCGGCGAATAAAATGGGATTCAGTAATTCGCGAATTGAACATTTAATCTGTCATAAATGTGGAATGATTTTAGGAAGCAGAGTTGAAAAACCAAATTTATTTAAAATTGAGGCTAAATGATATGAGGTATAATTTATTAAAAATTATGGATGACTTAGATATCGAATATCGCTATCTTGAACATGAAGAAGTTGTTGACTATGAAAGTGCTCACTTTGTTGATGAAAAATATAATTTAGAGGGCATCGAGAGCAAAAATCTATTTCTTAAAGGTAAGAGTGGAAGTTATTATGTTATGGTTAGCATTGAAGGAATGCGTTTTGATCGTAAGTTCATGAAAGAATTATTAGGGGAAAAGGTATCTATATCATCATCTGAGGATTTAATGAATGTCACTGGCTATGAAGTTGGTTGTGCGACTAGTTTTGGCTATGATAAAGATATAAAAATAATTGTTGATGAACAAATATTCAATCACGATTCCTTTATTTGTTCTGCAGGAACACCAACAACTAGTTATGTGATGAAGTGTAAAGACTTAAAGAGAGTATATGAAACAATTGAAAATGAAGTACTATATGTAGCACTTCCCAAAGCATAAACTGTCGCATTTGACAGTTTCTTTTCATATTAAAAAATAAGGAGATTTTCATGAATTGTGATCGAATAAAAGAACATTTATTGAATTTATGCCATGTTGCAAGTGTTTCTGGTAGTTATGAAGAAACATTAATGCCACAAGCAATTAAAAATGAATTACTAAAAATTAATTATTTTAAACAAAATCCAAACACTATATTTGAATATAAACTTAAAAATGGAAGTTATCTTTTTGCCTTAAAAAAGGCAAAAAAAGTAACGAAAAAAACAATATTACTTTTATCGCATTTTGATGTAGTTGATGTAGAAGAATATGGAATGGCACAATCCTTAGCGTTTGATCCAATTGCATATACGGCTTTTTTAAAAAAAGGTAAAATCAAATTAGATGAAGAAGTAGAAAAGGATTTAAATAATCATTATCTATTTGGTCGTGGTGTTTGTGATATGAAATGGGGTATCAGTGTTGATATTGAATTACTCCATTATTTTGATGAACACGAAAATCAACAAAATGCGAATCTTCTGCTTGTTTCTGTACCAGATGAAGAGCGAAATAGTGAAGGAATGTGTGCGGCAGCACATACGCTTTGTGCGTTTCAAAAGGAACATGATATAAAGATAACTTCTTGTATTGTTGGCGAACCAGATATTTCTTTTGAGAAACTAGAGAATGGAAAACGGATGTTTGTTGGTGCTGCAGGGAAGATTATGCCATTATTTTATTGTGTGGGAAAAGAAACGCATGTAGGGGATCCTTATTTTGGATTGGATCCTAATTTATTAAGTGGAAAAATTGTTGAAAAGATGGAATTATCCCCAGCTTTTATCGACCGTGCTAATGGGTATGATACACCGGCTCCAACGTGTCTTAGATTATCTGATTTAAAAGGTGAATACAGTGTTCAAACTCCATATGATGCTTGGTGTTATTTTAATTTAATGACGATTTGTAAAACTCCAAATGAAATATTAAAGCAGATTCGTGAACTTGCGAATAATGCTTTTGAAGAAGTTTTAAAGGATCGACAATTAAAATATGAAGCAGCAAAGAAATTAACGAATAAAGATTTTCCATGTACGCACTTCATACCTCAAGTATTGAGTTATCAAGAATTATATGATAACTGTAAACAATATCATGGAGATAGTTTTGTAAGCCATATGAAGAAGTACTGTGATGAATTAGAGGCTAACGATTTACGAGATATGACACTTAAAATTATTCAAGAATGTAACCGTTTTGCACCTAATCGTGATCCTAAAGTAATCCTTGCATTTGCACCACCTTATTATCCTCATACAGGCTTTATTAGTGAAAGCAGTGAACTCATTCAAGCCTGTAATGAATTGAGTAAGGAAGCTTATCTTTATGATGAATCATTTGAAATTAATTATTGTTTTAATGGTTTAACCGATATGTCTTATTTATCTTTAAGAGAGACAATTGATATTGATTCTTTAACATTGAATTTTCCTTTATGGGGAAAGCATTATCAAGTACCACTTAGTGATATTAGAGAACTAGATATCCCGTTTGTGAACTTTGGACCACTAGGTAAAGACCCTCATAAATATACGGAGCGAATTGATGAAGATTATTCATTTCACATAGCCCCACTTTTATTACTTGAACTAGTAAAAAAACTATCAAAATAACTTATAATATCAAAGTATCTATAGTATAATTACTCACATAGGGCGGTGGATTTTATGAATCTTGAAACAATAAAAAAAGAACAAGCAATATCACTTACAAAGCAAACAAAGGTGCATCAACAATCTACCTTATATGCGATATTACGTTTGGTTGTTTTTGTTGGGATTCTATTTGGGATTTTCTTAGGTTATGATAAAAAAATTGGATTTGGCTATTTAACTTCACTTATCGCATGTATCATCTTTATTATTTTATATATTAAACATCAAAAGATAAAGAATCAACAACTTTATGAAGAATGTTATCAAGAAGTTCTATTGAGTTTTAAGATGCGTTGGAATCAAACTTGGAATACGTTTAAAGAGATGGGAAATGAGTTTGAATTAGATTCTAAAAGCGAAGACTTAGATTTAATTCATAAGGCTTCTTTGTATCAATATGTATCCTGTGCCACAACTCCGATTGGTAAACGTAAATTATATGAAGCGATAACGGTTGGTGATTTAGATGTGAAACAACTCAATAAAAAACAAAATGCGATCAAAGAATGCATTGAAAAAGAGCCTTTTTCCATCCAATTACAAGTATATTTATTTAAAATGAGAAGACAAAAAGGAATCAATGAAGAAAAAATGAATCAATTATTAAATAATTTAGAAACATATAAAAGTGATATATCACTTTTATATCGTTTTACTTCAATTGTTTTCCCAATTATTATGTTAATTATATTTATCTTAGTAATGTTCTTTAATTTAAATTCTATCTATATTTGGATGTTCTTTATTCTCCAATTATTATTTAGTTTTCTATATAAGAATAACAGTGATGATAGTTTATCATCAATCTTTTTATTAAGTCAATCGTTACAGGGCTATGAAGAAATATTTCAATTAATCCAACAAGAATCTTTTAAAAGTGAAGAATTAAAAGCTATATCAAATTGTTTAAAACAAGGTACGATTGGGATTCATAAATTAAATACCTTCATCGGTTTTGTGAATGTAAGATTAAGCCCAATTACTTATTTCGTTTTTAGTGGTTTGTTTATGGTTGATACTCATTTAACTCGATATTTTAATACTTGGTGTAACGAATATGGGAAACAAGTTAGAACTTGGGTTGAAGAGATTGCGAATATGGAAGTATATTTATCTTTGAGTAATATTGCTTTTTCAAAAGAAGTAACATGTTTTCCAACCTTTGTGGAACAAGAAAAACCATTATTAAAGATGGAAGGGTTACGACATCCGTTAATCAAAGAATCATTATGTATCGATAATAATTATTCATGTGATCAATCAACATGTATTATTACTGGTTCAAATATGAGTGGTAAGACAACCTTTATGCGTTCGATTGGTGTTAATATGGCACTTGCTCTTGCAGGATCACCAGTATGTGCTACACACTTTACTTTAACACCACTTAGTGTATTTACATCAATGCGAATTGTTGATGATGTAGAACATGGTATATCGACCTTCTATGGAGAGATATTGCGAATTAAGGGAATCATGGAAGCGAGCAGCAAACAACAAAAGATGTTAGTTCTTATTGATGAAATATTCAAAGGAACAAATAGCGCTGATCGAATTATTGGTGCTAAAGAAGCAATACATCGACTACAAAAACCATGGATTCTAAGTTTTGTAACAACCCATGATTTTGAATTATGTGGATTAGATAAAGAAAAAGATATGGATATTGTTAATTATCATTTTAATGAATACTATGAAAGTGATGAAATCCATTTTGACTATAAAATTAAAGAAGGTAGATGTCTTACAACCAATGCGTTACAATTGATGAAAATGGCAGGCATCTTATAAAAGAGTGATGAGAATCACTCTTTTAGTAAATAATATTGAATCGCACATAATGTTTTAGCATCGTTTATTTCATGATTAGTTATCATCTTTTTAATTTCATCGATGCTAAACCAATGTAAACTAATATCTTCATCTTCATCCATTGCTAGTGGGTTATCAACTTTATGAAGATTAATTGCCTCAAAAATGGTAATTTGTTCATTAAAAATTCCAGGCGATGAATATAGTTTCGCAATTTGATTTAAAGACTCACAAGTATAGCCTGTTTCTTCTTCTAATTCACGCATTGCACATATTATAGGTAACTCTCCGGCATCTAATTTACCTGCTGGTATCTCGTATATCTCTTTTCCAATTACGTAACGATATTGTTTCACTAATAATAATTTTTCATCCTTCACAACTAGGATTGCTGCACCTCCAGGATGTATTACAACATCTCGCAAAGCATGTTTATGATTTACTTCAACTTCATCTTGGTAAACTTGGATGATTCGACCATTAAACTTTAATTCACTTTTAATTTTAGTTTCCATTGCTTCCTCCTTATTTTAAGAAACGACGAATCATTTTATCTTTAAATTTAGTGTAAGGTTGATAACGGAAGGGAAGATCAATCCAATTTGCTTTCTTTACAATACTGTATTGATGAGAGAAAGTGGTAAAACTACGTTTACCATGATAACTACCCATACCACTTTGACCAACACCTCCAAAACTTAGTTTATTACTTGCTAAATGAATAATCGTATCATTTACACAACCTCCTCCAAAACTACATTGATTTAATACAATCTTTTCACAGGCTTTATCGTTAGTGAATAAATACAAGGAAAGTGGTTTTTCTTTTGAATTTATATAAGTGATAACTTCACTTATGTTTTGATATGAGATTAATGGAAGAATTGGACCAAAGATTTCTTCTTGCATAATATCATCACCTAATCTTACATCATTTAATACCGTTGGCGTGATTACTAATTTTTCACGATCATAGCTACCGCCAATGATAATCTTTTTATTATGAAGTAGTTGAATTAAACGATCAAAATGTTTTTGATTAATAATCTTTGGATATTCATGATTATTTAAAATATCATCTTTAAAAAACAATTGAATGTATTCTTTTAAATAACGGATTAATTCTTCTTTAACATCTTCATGAACAAATACATAATCAGGAGCAACACAGGTTTGACCTGCATTTAAATACTTACCAAAAGCAATTCTTTTTGCAGCAAGTTTAATATTTGCATTTCGATCAACGATACAAGGGCTTTTACCACCTAATTCTAAGGTGATAGGGGTTAAATAGACACTCGCTTTTTCCATGACTAAGCGTCCAACACTAACGCCTCCTGTGAAGAAGATATAATCAAATCGCTCTTCTAGTAATTGCTTATTTGCATCTCTTCCACCTTGTATACAAGCGATATATTCTTCTTTAAAGGATTGAGCAATAAGACTTGCTATTACACTAGATGTTGCATGTGCATAAGCACTAGGCTTTACAAGTGCACAATTACCAGCTGCAATCGCACCAATTAAAGGCGACATACTTAACATAAAGGGATAATTCCAAGGTGACATAATTAAAACAATTCCAAATGGCTCATATTGTTCATAACTCGTAGCACAAAACTGGGCGAGTGGTGTTGTTACATAATGCTTTTTCATCCATCCTTTTAAATGCTTTTGAGTATAAGTAATCTCAGATAAAATCATTCCAATTTCACTCATATAACTCTCAGTTGCGGATTTATTTAAATCATCTTTTAAAGCTTTCATAATAAGCTTTTCATTCTTAATAATACAGTTCTTAAGAATTGCTAATTGTTTTATTCTAAATTCATAACTCTTTGTATTTTGAGCATTAAAGTATAATCTTTGTTGTTTCACAATTGATTTGATTTCCATAAATTATCCTCACTTTTATTAAAGATATTGTATCATAAGCAATTTCGTTTTTATACTAATTCGCATGAAAGATTGTATATAATATATATTATGATAGTATTATAGACAGAAGGTCGAAAGAGGATGCTATGTTAAAAATTGTAGGCTTAGGAGCCGGAGATATTAGTCAATTACCAATCGGAGTTGGCGAGTTATTAAAAGAAGATAATGAAATATATTTAAGAACAGATCATCATCCAATGATGAATTACTTTAATGAGAATCAGATTGCTTATACAAGTTTTGATGCTATCTATGAGCAATATGATACATTTGAGGAAGTATATCAAGAAATTATTAAGACGCTACAAACGAAGGCAAAAGATAGAGATATTATTTATGCAGTTCCAGGTCATCCATGCGTTGCAGAATATACCGTAAAAATACTAATGAAAGATGAAAATGTTGAAGTTGTTGGTGGACAGAGTTTCTTTGATGCAATGTTTGCATCATTAAAAATAGATCCAATTGATGGATTACTTGTAATGGATGCCCAAGCGATTAAAACAAATTTATTAAGTGATGAAATAAACTTAATCATTCCCCAAGTATATGATCAACTGTCTGCATCAAATGTGAAATTAGATTTAATGGAAGTATATCCAGATGAATATCAAGTATGTATTGTTCGAGCAGCAGGAAGTAGTGATGAATTAATGAGATGGATGCCATTATTTGAAATTGATCATGATTTTCCAGTCGATAATTTGACAACGCTTTTTGTACCATCCTTATCTTCAATTTAAAGTAAATAATATCTTGTATCAAAACAAGTTAAACGATATAATGAAAACAAGATATTCGTTATGACGAAAATAATTGAAGGAGGAAATGGAATGAATTATAAAACCGTCCACGAGATGGCTGTTCTCTGGAATATTAATGTGCGTACCGTTCAAATGTGGGCAAAACAAGGTAAACTGGAAGGAATTCAGAAATTCGGTCGAGATTGGATGATACCCGAAAATTGTATTGCTCCCAATCATAAATTGAAACAAGATGTTTCATCAAAAGCACCTATAAAACTATTAGCAATGCCACTTATGAATGGAAACTTCATTCCCGGAAAAGCACTTGATTATATTGAATCTTTAAAAGATGATGAAAGTAAATTACTAGCAAAAGCAGAATATAATTATTTTTGTGGTGTTCCTAATTTAGCAAATGATAATGCTGTATCTTTATTAACAAGTAAAGTTTTAACCACTCGTTTATCAGCGTTATTGGTTCATTGTTTTTCAAATATTGGCTTAGGTAATGTTGAACAAGTAAAGAATGATTTTATGCAATTAAAGACTGAAATAAAAGTAAAGGGAATGTCACTTTCAGAAGAAGAATATGCTTTATGTGCTTTTGTCAGTAGTATGACTGAAATTTTATTACATAATGTAAGTAATGATTCTTTAAGATTAGAAAACCATGCGAAAAATTTACCAGAAGGAATGAAGTTATTCTCCTTTTATGCGTTAGCTCATTTATATTACTTAAAAGGTGATTATAGTCGTTCCTTAGGTATTAGCGAAGCTGGTTTATTAATGAATCAAGAAATATATCCAATTCCAATGATTTATTTGTATCTTATTGCGGCAATGGCAGCAATGAATTTAAAGAAAAATACACAAGGGAAGCAATACTTTAATCATGCTTGGGAACTAGCAAAGCCAGATCACTTACTTCAACCATTTGCTGAACATCATGGTTTATTAGAAGGCTTAATTGAAGTAATACTGAAGAAGGAAGAACCAAGTGATTACAAAAAAATCATTGATATCACATATTCATTTAGTGATGGATGGCGAAAAATACATAATCCCAAAACAAAAGAATCGGTTACCAGTGTCTTATCAACAACCGAATTTACGATTGCAATGTTAGCTTCTAAGAAATGGACAAATAAACAAATTGCCCAACATATGAATTTATCAACGAGTACCGTTAAAACGTATATATCACATATTTATGATAAACTTCAAATTACAAATCGAAAAGAATTGAATAAATACATGCTGAAATGACTATGAAAATGGTCATTTTTTTACCTTTATTTTGTTAGTTTTGATTTATTTTTTTTCGGCATAACGAAGACTAATAATATGCAATATCATATAACTTAAGAAGTTAATTAATAAAAAGGTCTTTTGTTTAAATTAAATATAAATTAAGCAAAAATATACTAAATCAACATATAGGCCGACTAGCCATTATATGAGTTAAATGCATGATTACTTTTTATACAAATTAACCTATACTTAACTTATGAATAAGGTTAGACACAGGAGAGGATGTGTTAGGGTAGCGGATGAAATATAGGTATGCTTTATAATTAAGTAGGGGAATTATTAAATGGAATCAAGAATGGTAAATAAGGAGTAAATTCTTATTTTATAAGAGGAGGAAATGATATGAAGAAAACTATAAGTATGATTTTACTTGTAACAACAATGATATTTGGTAGTGTTTTAACAAATGTCAAAGCATCTGAAAAAGTTGATTTTGTCGCAATTGGTGATAGTATTACAACCGGATATGGACTTCCTGGTTATGATAAAACGCAACCTTTTGCAAGTGAAAGTTTTGTTGAATTACTACAAAAAAATAAATCATTTCATACAACAAATCTTGGAGTCGATGGGCTTAATTCACTTGGACTTGCGAAAATGAGTGATCCTAAAACTTTAAGTGAAGCACAACAAACGGTTATTAAAGAAGCAAATGCTATTTCATTAACAATTGGTGGAAATGATTTATTAGGTAGATTCATGACTGATGTTGCAACGATGTTTAGTGTTGATATAAATGATAAAACTGCCATGGCTGCTGCAATTGAAAATCCAGCGAATGATGGTGCTATAACAAAAATTTTAACTTTACTTTTAAATGATAATACCATTGTTACTAAATTTTCTACTAATTTAACAACTACTATCACAAATATAAAGACAATGAATCCAACAGCTAAAATTATTGTTCAAACTATCGCAAATCCTTATAAAGAATATACAAATCCAGTATTAGTTAGTGCAATTGATATTGGGGTAAGTGCACTGAATAAAACTATTATGCTAGGTGCTGCAAAAGGTACCTATGTAGTTGGAGATGTTTATCAGGTATTTAATGATTCAACGCAAACAAATCTAACAAATGCTATGAATCCTACAACGCCACTAGATCCTCATCCAACAGCAGCAGGTCATGCACTTATTGCTGATGTAGTATTTGGTGCAATGCATGATATGTTTTCATTATTAAAAAAAGAGCCAACCGCAATTCTTCCTGTTTTAAATATTGAAAATGGTTCACAGAAAAGTGTAGAAGGATTAAAACTACCTACTTATACGATGATTGATACAACGAAGGGTGAACAAAAGGCTAATATTGTTTGGGACTTAAAAAATTGTAAATATGATCCAACATTAAAAACAGCACAAGAATTTGATGTTACTGGTGTTGTAGTTATGCCAAAGTTTGCATTAAACGATGATAATTTATCATTAAAGGTAACTACGAAAGTATCAGTTAATAAAGCAAAAGATGAAATTAAGAAAGAAGTTATAATGACACCTAATACCGGAGATGATACTAGTATATTCACTCTTGGGATAATTGGACTATTAGCATTTGGTACAATGCTTGTAGTAAAACGTAAAGAAAGCATTGAATCTTAATTGAAGCAAAGTTAAAAAATATTAGATAAATGATAAATGGTATCCTTTGTTGAAGCAAGTATTGTTTCCTACTTGTTTCTCAATCGATACCATTTTTATAAAATAGGAAGCAATCGATAATTTCGTTATGACGAATAAATTTAATGATATTTATCGATTAGCATTTAAGTTAAATAACAAAAGTTACTTTCCTTGATTGTTCACGATTAAAGAAGATGCATTATTTGAAATAATTATTATAAAATGAAAGGAATGGTGAAATTTACTAAGAAAATAATTGACCATTTTTTTAATTGAAAGACTGATTACTTTCTTTTATTCTTATCGTATACTATTTATAGTAAAGAACTATGTTCAAATTTGCTTCGTTAATCATGATTTTATAATAAGCGGAAGATTTAAAAATTAAGAGAAGCATTTTATGAATAACCTTATTTCTTTAAATTTTAAACATATAAAAGGAGGAGTGACATTATAATGGCAATTGAACAAAATAATAATGAATTGATGAAGATTAGAATGATCAAAGAGTTTGTAATTGAATATAAAAATGAAAGAATTTGTATGAATGATATCGCTCCAAGACAAATGATGAACTTGCTTGCAATTTTGGTATATCAAAGACGTAAACCTATCAATAAAGATAAGTTAATTGAATTGTTATGGCAAGAAAATGAGAATCCTTTAAATGTTATGAAATTTTCAATCTTTCGTTTAAGAACATTTTTAAAAGAACAGCCAGTTTTAGCTGATTTAGATTTAATTATTACGACAAAAAAAGGATATGAGTTCAACCAAGAAATTCCAGTTGAAATCGATGTGGAAATGATTGAAGATTGTTGGCAACAAATGAATCTTGATTCTAAGACAAATCTTGAAAGTATTAAAAAAGCAAAGATAATTTTAGAATATTATAAAGGAAAATTTTTAGAAGGAAGTACTGAAGATTGGATGCTTCATATTCAAAGTTATCTACAAAATATTTATCAACGTACCTTTGAACTTTATGCGAATCATTTATTATTGAATAAGAACTACGATGAATTGATTGAAGTAGCTCATCGTGCCATAAGTATTGATGCTTTTCATGAAGAAGCATATTATTACTATATTGATAGTTTGATTGAAAACCAACTTTTTAATAAAGCACTAACGGCATATAAGGATGTTCAGAAATTATTTTTCGAGGAATTTGGTAGTCCATTATCTTTAAAATTAAGAAGTCTTTATAATGTCATCATTGCGAAAGATGAAGAAGATGAAATGGATATCAATACTTTGAAAGATAAGCTTACGATTGGGTTAAAAGATGAAGGGGCTTTTTATTGTGAATATGAACTGTTCCGGCATATTTTTCAAGTAGAATTAAGAAATTCGGTTAGAGAGAATCGATTAGAATTTTTAGTTGTTTTTGAAATTCATATTGAAGGCAGTGAAAAAGAACAATTAGTATATATGGATAAATTAAAAAAAGTAATTCATATGTCCTTAAGAAAAGGTGATGTATTTTCGAGAATGAATAAAATTCAATATGTTTTATTGATTCCATGTAAAAACGTTGAAAGTGCACATATGGTAATCCATCGTATTACTTCTGCTTATTATCGAAAAGTTTCTAAAGAAAGAGTTAAATTACATTATTATTTATCTACTTTATCTGAGTTAAGTCAATTGGAAAATAATTTATAGAAAATAGATCACATGAGGTAAAACTTATGTGATTTTTTCATATATTTTTTTAGTTTGTTCATACTAATAAAAAGGAGACCAACGATGAATACAAAACAATTTAAAGATACAGCTTTACTTCATAAATCTAATCAACATCGATTAAAACATGCAATCTTTGCTTTTATAAGTGGAGGAGTAATGGGCTTAAGTGCTCAATCTTTACTCGTGTTCTATCAAACTATGTTTAAACTACCTAAAGACCATGCTTTAAGTTTAGTGATTGTGACAATTATTTTAATAACTGCGATTACAACCGGTCTTGGTATTTATGATAGATTAGCTCAGTACTGTGGTGCTGGCTTATTTATACCGATATCAGGCTTTGCAAATTCGCTTGCATCAAGTGCGATGGAAGGAAAAAGTGAAGGTTTAATATTTGGAATAGGAAGTAATATGTTTAAACTAGCTGGTTCCGTTTTAACGTATGGTGTGGTAGCTGCTGCGGTATTTGGTAGTATTCGCTATCTTTTATATGGAGGTTAAAAGTGACTACTTATAATTTTACGCATGTTTATGTTGAAAGTAGAGGATTGATTGGTGGAGTGAAAGAAAAACAGGGGCCATTAGGATCTTTATTTGATAAAAATTATGAAGATTATTATGCAGGTGAGAAGACATTTGAAAAATGTGAACAATTAATGATGAAAGAAGCTTGTGATTATGCTTTAAGAAAAGCAAATCTTAAAATTAATGATTTAGATTTATTAATTGGTGGAGATTTAATGAATCAATTGAGTACATCACATTATTTTGCTCGTAACTTAAATATTCCATTTATTGGTATGTATGCTGCTTGTGCGACATCATCGCTGATTATCGGTCAAGCAGCCCTTTATATTGAATATTTTTTAGCGAATAAGGTATTAGCCTTTACCTCATCTCATGCAAATGATGCAGAGCGACAATTTCGTTATCCTAATGAATATGGAGTACAAAAGAAAACAAGTACAACGATAACGGTAACCGGGGCTGGGGCTTGTGTTTTAAGTAGTAAGCAAAGTAAGATTAAAGTTACTTCCTTTACGATTGGTAAAATTATTGATTGGGATTATAAGGATGTGAGTGATATGGGTAAAGCAATGGCACCAGCTGCTTTTGAAACTTTATTAACCCATTTAAAAGATACTAATCGAAATATTGATGATTATGATTGTATTGTAACTGGTGATTTATCAAAACTTGGTTTTGGTTTTCTTTGCGATTTATTAAAACAAGAAGATATGAAAACAGAAATATTGAATGATTGTGGCTTATTAATTTATCATGAAAATCAAGCTGATACATTTTGTGGTGGGAGTGGTTGTGCTTGTAGTATGTTAGTTTCAATGAGTGATTTATTAAATAAAATAGAAGATGGTACTTATCATCGAATTATGGTAATTGCTACTGGTGCCTTATTATCACCAATTCCTATCGAACAAAAAGAGAGTATACCATGCATTGCTCATGCAATTGTTTATGAAGGAGTTACTTTATGATTTTTTTTAATGCCTTTTTATTTTGTGGAACTTTATCTTTAATTGGACAATTAATTTATGACAATACAAAACTTACACCAGGCCACATTACTTCAATTTTTGTTGTGATTGGTGCTGCTCTTGATACATTTGGTATCTACGATATAATTTTAAAATGGGCAGGAGCAGGAGCAGCCTTACCGATTACCAGTTTTGGTCATTCATTAATTCATGGAGCAATCGCATCGGCTCATGAAAATGGTTTAATTGGTATTGTTTTAGGTATGTTTGATTTAACTGCTGCCGGTATTACAAGTGCTATTTTATTTGCTTTTTTTACGGCAATCTTTTTTAAGGCAAAGAACTAATGAATGATTTAGATACTAAAATAAAAGCATTTAAAGAACAAATAGCGCCTTCTTTTGATGTCGTATATCGTGAAATAACGATTCGTGATGTTAAAGCATGGGTTGTATATCTTTCAAGCTTAAGTGATGGTAGTTTAGTTGCCGAAGTGATTGAAAGTATTGTAATTACCAGTGATTCAGAATTGAGTTTAACCTTTTATCCAGGTAGTGTTGATCCAACCACTAGTAAAGATAAAGCAATACTTCAAATATTAAGTGGACAATGCATTGTAATTGTTGATCAAGATGAAGCGTATTACTGTATTGAAACACGCCATTATCCATCACGTAGTACATCAGAGCCCCAAGTCGAAAAAAGTGTTCGTGGGGCTCATGATGGTTTTGTTGAAAATATTATTTTAAATGTTGGCTTAATTCGCAGAAGAATCCGTGATCCTAAACTTCATATTATTTTGAATAAGGAAGGGGTTAAAACGAGAACGGATATTGCTTATATTTATATTGAACATTTAGTTGATCAAGAAATATTGAATGATTTTGAAACAAGATTATTATCACTAGATGAAGTTGAAATATTAAGTGAAAGAAATTTATGTGAACAATTATATGGGAAGACATTAAATCCTTATCCCCATGTACGTTATAGTGAACGTCCGGATATTTGTAGTATTCATTTACTTCAAGGTTATTTAATTGTATTAGTTGATAATGCTCCATCTGCTATGATAATTCCTACTACTTTTTTTGAACAAACAAAACAGATTGAAGAATATACGCAAACTAGTGTCATTGCAACTTTTACTAGAATCATCCGTTTTTCAGGTATTCTTTTTTCTTTGTATTTATTACCTTTATGGATTACTTTAGTTGTTACTAATAATGAAACGATGTTACATATTCCAATAAAAGCACAAACTAATATATATGAATTTGGATTTCAAATTATCTTTATTGATATTGCGGTTGAATGGATTCGTCAATCTTTAATTCATACACCAACAATTTTATCTGGGATTATGTCCTTTGTGGCAATCTTTGTATTAGGTGATATGGCAATTAAACTTGGTGCTTATACAGAGGCCATTTTAATCATTGTAGCGTTATGTAATATTGGTAATCTATTAACTCCAAGTTATGAGTTATCACTCGCTAACAAGTGTTTTCGCATTCTGATTAGTATTACTGCGTTATTTTTTGGTTTACCAGGCTTATGTTTCGGTATTTTGTTTCATATTATTGTTTTGATGAATACGAAATCGATTAAATATCCTTATTTGTATCCACTTATACCATTTTCTTTTAAAGGAATCTATAAATTATTATTTGGAAATGTTATTAAGTTAAAATGAGTTATTAATCAATAGAAACTAAAGGTTTTCATATATTGTTAATTTTGGTATAATATACAACAGAGGTGATTTGATGGCATTTAAGATCACGATTGATCAATTTGTTGGGCCACTTGATCTAATGCTTCATTTGATCAAAGAAAATAAATTGGATTTATTTGATTTAGATATGAATACGTTAACGGATCAATATTTAACTTATATCAATACAATGGAATCGATGCACTTAGAAGTTGCTAGTGAGTATCTAAGTGAACTTGCCGGTTTAATTGAATATAAGAGTAAGAAACTATTACCAAGAGAAGAAGTTAAAATTGAAGAGAATTATGAAGAAGATCAACGCGATAAACTAGTAAAACGCTTATTAGAATATCAAAGATTTAAAGAAGTTACGCAAGAATTTAAAGAAAGTTTTGAACAAAGACAATTATTGATGGGAAAACCGTTAAGTGAAGAAACAAGTAAGTGGGTTAAAAATGTAGTAGAAGAAGATTTAAAAGGGAATCCATACGATTTAATAAAGGCAATGAATAAAGTAATTAGAAGACAAGCGTTATTAAAACCATTTGAAACAAGAATGACAATTAAAGAATTATCTTTAGATGAGCGAGTTGTTCAAATTAAACATAAACTTAAAGACTGGGTTGGTAAGATGAGTTTTGAACAGTTATGTGAAGATTGTGTTGATTTACATATGGTTATTGTTACATTTTTATCGATATTAGATTTAATTAAACATCAAGAGATTACCTATACAATTGATGAGGAAGATATTATTTGGATTATAAGAGGTGAAGTGGCTTATGCCTAATACAAATACAATTATTGAAGGTTTACTATTTTTAAGTGGAGATGAAGGGTTAACTATCGATCAACTACAAAATACGTTAGAAGTCAGTAAAGATGAAATTGAATCAAGTTTAAATCAATTAAATGATGAATATCTTAAAGAGGAGCGAGGAATTGAATTGGTTCGCTTTGGTGGTATTTATAAATTTGTTTCAAAAGAATGCATTCACCCTTTTGCAGAAAAATTATTTGCTAGTAATCATATTTCTACTTTATCTCAAGCAGCATTAGAAACTTTAGCAATTATTGCTTATAAACAACCGATTACCCGCATTGAGATTGAAGAGATACGTGGTGTTGGTTGTGATATGATGATACGTAAGTTACTTGCTCGATCCTTAATCAAAGAATGTGGAAGAACGGATACGCCAGGTAAACCATTTTTATATGAAATTACCGATGAATTTATGGATGCATTTAAATTAGAAAGTTTAAAAGAATTACCTGATTTACCTGATTATAAAGAAGAACGTGAAGAAGAACTATTTGAAGGATAAAGATTTCTTGTAAGAGAAGTCTTTTTTTTGTTCATTACATCATAGAATACAATAGGTGATAAAATGAAAGTTTTGTTATGTTTTTTGTTATGCTTTTCATCGATTCCATTAAAAAATCAGGAAGATGATATTTATTGTGTTGTATCACCGGTAGATCAAAGTATAATTGCTGCTAAAAACGAACATCAACAAAAGAGTGTTGCATCGACTTCGAAAATAATGACAGCAATCCTTGCGATCGAACATGGTTTACTTCAAGAAGAGTGGAAGGTATCGAAACATATTAAAAAGGCATATGGTAGTAGTATTTACTTAAAGGTGAATCAAAAAGTGAATTTAGAAACATTATTATATGGGTTAATGTTACGCAGTGGAAATGATGCAGCAATTGAAATTGCTTATCATATTAGTGGAAGTGAAAAAACATTTGTGAAGTTAATGAATGAAAAAGCAAAGGAAATCGGAATGTTAAATACAGCCTTTAATAATCCAAGTGGCGTAGATGATTTGATGAAGGGTAATCTTTCAACGGCTTATGATATGGCTATTTTAATGATATATGCGATGAAGAATAAGACCTTTCAAAGCATCACTGGTTCAAAATATTATCGTAAGGGAGATCGTATTTGGAAGAATAAAAATCGTTTATTATTTGATTTTCCGTTTACCAACGGAGGGAAATGTGGTTATACTAAAAAAGCCGGTAGAACACTAGTTACAAGTGCGATAAAAGATGGTTTATCTTTTATTATTGTAACCTTAAAAAGAGATAATGATTTTGATTTTCATAAACAAACTTATCAGCAATTGTTTAAAGATTATAAACAAGTTACTATTTTAAATAAAGGAAATTATCAATCAAATCATTATCAGATAAAGATTAATAAAGATATAAAAAGTGTAGTAAAAAAAGATAATAGCGATCAATTAAGAATTTATACTCATATCAATCATGATCAATTTACATTAGAAGTAAATAAAAATAAACAAGTACAGTTATATAATTTTAGTGCGAAAAAGTTAAAACAAACGATTTGGGAGCGTTTAATACCATGAGTATCTTATGGTTATTAATGATTGCGATATCGATTATTTATGCTTTGATTTGCGGAAAAGTTGATGTAATTAATGATGTAATATTAGAAATTGGTAATGAAACATTTACTTTTGTATTACCATTAATATGTATTACATGTTTTTGGAATGGAATTTTAAGGATTGCGAAAGATGCTAGTTTATTAGATCATCTTCAATCTTTATTAGCACCTTTTTTAAAATGGTTATTTCCTGATATTAAAGAAGATAAAGAAACATTAGGTTTTATTGCAGCTAATATTACAGCAAATATGTTTGGCTTAGGTTCTGCTGCAACGCCAACTGGATTAAAGGCGATGAAAGGGATGCAAAAACATAATCAAGAAAAACATACAGCAACAAGATCAATGGTAACTTTTCTAGTATTGAATACCGCAGGTGTTACTTTATTACCGACGACAATCATTGCAATGCGTTCTAGTTTTCATTCGCTGATTCCGATAAGTTTTATGCCTTATGCGATTATTTCAACATGTATTGCATCTTTTGTTGGTATTTCAATTGATCGGTGGTGGAATCATAAAAGACATCGCTAAGTATCTCTTACCACTTTTAATATTATTAATTGTTTTAATCGCATTAATAAAAAGAATAAATGCTTATCATAGTTTTATTGAGGGGGTTAAAGAAGGTTTATCTTTATTTAGTAGCATTTATCCAGCAATGCTAGCGATGATGTTTGCTATTTCATTATTAAGAGAAAGTGGTTTACTTCATTTGTTAAGTGAATATATGAACTACTTTTTAGCTGATATTCCAAGTGAGATTTGGCCAATGGTTATCTTTCGTCCTATTTCCGGTAGTGCTTCTTTAGCAATCCTTGTTGATATCTTTAAAACATGTGGCGTTGATTCCATTGCAGGACTTATGGCATCGGTAATTCAAGGCTCAACGGATACGACGGTTTATGTTATTACTTTATATTTTTCTAGTGTAAAGATTCATAAAATAAAAAGTTCGCTTGTCATTGGTTTACTTGCGGATGTTGCTGGTATTTCAGTAGCAATCTTACTATCGCTTTTATTTCTTTCTTAACTCTTTTCATTTATCTGTTGATAGTGTACAATACCATTGTTGAAAGGATGTGCACGATGGAACGATTACAAAAAGTGATTGCTGCTGCAGGCATCGCATCAAGACGTAAAGCGGAAGAAATGATAAGTGAAGGTAGAGTTTGTATCAATGGCGAAGTCATGGATCAATTAGGCTATAAAGTTAAGAAAAACGATGCGATTAGTGTAGATGGTAAAGCAATTTTAAAAGAAGATAAAGTTTATTATGTTATGAATAAACCTAAAAAAACATTATGTACCAATGAAGATGATTTTGATCGTCCCACGGTTGTCTCTTTAATTCATGGGGAAGAAAGAATTTATAGTGTTGGACGTTTGGATTATGATACAAGTGGAGTTTTAATTTTAACAAATGATGGGGATTTCGCTAATAAAATCATTCATCCTCGCTATCATATACCAAAGTTATATAACTTAACGATTAATGGTATTTTAAGTGGTGAAGATATTAAAAAGATAAAGAATGGAATTGTATTAGATGATGGTATTAAAACTTTACCAGCAAAGTTTAAAATGACTGAAAAAGATAATGTAAAGAATCAAATGTCATTTGATTTAACAATTTATGAAGGTCGCAATCGTCAAATTAAAAGAATGATGGAAGCTTTAGGTTTTGAAGTTAGAAGATTGCATCGTAAACAACTTGGTTTCTTACGTGTTGATAATATGTCACAAGGAGATTATCGTCGTTTAAAACCAATTGAAATAAAAAAACTCCGCTTACTAGCAGATGAAGGAAAAGATATAGTCGGTTAATTCCGACTTTTTTAATTTGTGTTATGAGCCAAAATAGAGTAAAATACAATATGTTAATTCTTTGAAGATAAGGAGATTTATTGAATGGAAAAAATACTTAAATTATGTAATAAATATTATAATTTAAAATATGAAAAGAGTCTAACTTATCAAACTTTATATAAAGAATTGAAAGTATTAAATGAAAAGTATCATTTAACTTTATATGATGGAAATGAGTTTGATTGTTTTAAGAATGAAATATTATATCATTCCTTATGTAATAAGATCGCATTCGAAGAATGTTTTCTTAAAACCTATGTTAGTATGCACGATTATTGGTATGATTTAGATTATAAAGAAAGAAAACACCAGATGAATGTTGATATTGATGGTATGCGGGCATCACTACCAATGTTTTTATATCAAGATCAATGTATTTATTTACCTATTTTCGATGAAAAAATGAATCGATTATATTTAGATGAAATGGTTCTTTTTGATTTAAAACAATATGGGAAGATTCGTAATGAATTTAAAGCGTATATAAAAATTCCACGTTATGGAAAAGCGTTATATGAAAGCAAATTTACATCACTTGAATTTATTAAAGAAATAGAAGATACAACATGGGTATATGCAAGGGAATTGAATCGTCTTTATTGTTTAGAAAATGATCAATATAAAGAAATGTTTTGTTTAAATCCTGATAAGGATGATGCATCTCACGTTCAATTGATTAAAATTGTAGAACTCTATCATGAAAATTTGGAGATTGAATTAATTGACTATTTAATTCAAGAAATGTTTGTTGATGAGAAAGTATCAAAGAAATTAAAGAAATATCAACATAAATTAATTAAAAAAGCTTCATAGAGAAAACTACTTAGGTTGTTTTCTTTAAGAAAGAAATGTATAATATTCGATAAAAGAGGAGTGGGTCCATGACTACGTTCGCAATACATACTTTAGGGTGCAAAGTTAATTCTTATGAATCCATTGGCTATGAACAAGGGTTACTTGATTTAGGTTATGAGTGTGTGGAACCTAATGCTAAGGCTGATGTTTATATTATCAATACATGCGCGGTAACTAACACGGCATCAGCTAAAAGTCGGCAAAAAATCCATCAAGCTAAGTTAAATAATCCAGATGCAATCATTGTTGTTGTTGGATGTTATGTGCAAATGGAGTCGAAAACTTTAATTGAAAAAGAGGGAATTGATATTGCAATTGGTTCAGATCAAAAGCATCAATTACCATCTTTAATAAAAAAAGCTCTACAAAATCATCAAAAATATAATGTAGTAAATAAAATTGAGAATGTTAAAGTATTTGAAGCATTACCAATTTCACACTTTTATGATCACACCAGAGCCTTTTTAAAGGTGCAGGATGGTTGTAATCAATTTTGTTCTTATTGTATTATCCCTTATGCAAGAGGCAGAGAACGCTCTTTACCAATGGCTGATGCGATAAAAATTGCAAGTGATCTATGTGCTAGTGGTCATCAAGAAATTGTATTAGCAGGAATTCATACAGGTCGTTATGGACATGATATTAATTGTAATCTTACAATGTTATTAAAAGCAATGTTACCTATTAAAGGATTAAAGAGAATCCGGATTTCATCGATTGAAATGAATGAAATTAGTGATGAATTGATTGATTTAATGAAAGATAACCCAAAAATTGCTCGTCACTTACATATTCCAATTCAAAGTGCATGTGATAAAACGCTAAAGCGAATGAATCGGCCTTATTTAATGAATGAATTTAAAACAAGGATTGATGAAATACGTAATCAATTAGGCGATAATATTTCAATTAGCAGTGATGTTATTGTTGGTTTTCCAGGGGAAAGTGAAGAAGATTTTAATGAAACAATAATTAATATCAAACAACTTAATTTCTCTTTTCTTCATGTATTTCCTTATTCAAAAAGAGATCATAGTGCTGCTGCACAGATGAGTGGTCATTTAGAGAATAAAGTAAAGAAACAACGTGCCAATGTTTTAATAAAACTTAGTAAAGAATTATATACTTTGTATAAAAGACAATTTATTGGTGAAAATTTAGAAGTGTTATTTGAAAAAGCAAGTAATGGATATTTAATTGGTCATAGTAGTGAATATGTTGAAGTAAAAATAAAAGATGAAGAACATCTACATAAAATGAGTCTTGTACATATTACAGATTTAAAGGAAGATTATTTGATTGGTGAATTAGTGGAGGTACAAAATGTTATTATCTAAAATATTTGATGAAGCACCTAAAATAGAAATAAGTGCACTTACGATGGATTCTCGTGAAGTAAGTGAGGGATGTATGTATTTTTGTTTAGAAGGAATGACAACCGATGGACATAACTATATCGATCAAGCAATTGAAAAGGGAGCACGCTGCATTGTTCACAGTAAAGATATTAAAACAATGGTCGATGATGTTGTTTACATAAAAGTTAATAATGTTAATAATACGATGAATCGGGTTGCTTCGCTTTTTTATGATCATCCAAGTAAAAAAATGACGGTATTTGGAGTTACGGGAACCAATGGTAAATCAACTACTACAAATATTATTCGAGATGTATGTAATAACTTTTATCCATGTGGCTATATTGGAACAATTGCAATTCGTTATGGTGATGTTGATTTACAACCGGAGCATACTACACCAAATGCAATTTTCATCCACAAAACATTAAGTGACATGGTGAATGCTGGTATGAAGGCTGTTTCTTTAGAAGTTAGTTCTCATGGTCTTGAACAGGGAAGAGTTAATAGCGTTGATTTTGATATCGCTGTCTTTACTAATTTAACTTATGAACATTTAGATTATCATGGAACAATTGAAAATTATTTTAAAGCTAAATGTAAACTATTTGAATTAATAAAAAAAGATGGCAAAGCAATCTTAAATATTGATGATCCTTATTATGATCGTTTAAGAGCAGCTACTAAAGCAAAAGTAATAACTTATGGAATTAGTAATCAAGCTGATTATCAAGCAAATCATATAAAATTACAGACAAAAGGAAGTACTTTTACGCTAATTGCACAAAATAAAGAGTTTGAGATTCATACTAATTTAGTAGCAACTTATAATATATATAACTTGTTAGCAGCAATATCTGCATTATGTGAAAGCGGTTTAAAGATCGAAGAACTTATTCCTTATTTAGATCAAATTGAACAAATTGATGGTCGTATGGAACGGATTGATGAAGGTCAACCTTTTGAAGTAATTGTTGACTATGCACATACTCCAGATGGCTTTGAGAAAATCTATGAATATGCTAATAGTATTACCTCAGAAAACCGAAGAATTATTACTGTATTTGGTTGTGCCGGTAAACGGGATATGAAAAAAAGACCAGTATTAGGGGAAATATCTAGTAAATATTGTGATTTAATTGTCTTAACGGAAGAAGATCCTCGAGATGAAGAAGCATCAACAATTGCAAGTGAAATTCGTAATGGAATTAAAGATACTAACAATATCTTTATTGAAAATCGTTATGATGCGATTCGTCAAGCCATTGAATCAGCTAATGTTGGAGATACGGTATTAATCCTTGGAAAAGGTGATGAAATCTTTATGGATCGAGCCGCTCGCCATGATGATTGGATTGGTGATCATGTTGCAGCACGCCATATTTTAAGAAAATATTATCTTGGAATGGATGAAAAAGACCTATAAGTTAACGAAATCTTGATGAAAACGCTTACCTTTCGTTGCTTTTACATCAAAGTTAACGTTAATATGCAAAAGGTTTGATTTCTTATTGCAATTTGTGTGATTTTTATATATAATTAATTTGCTTGCATCAGAAGGGAGGGTAAACAATGCCGAAAGTAGTACTTAAAGATAATGAAGTTCTAGATGATGCTTTACGTAGATTTAAACGTCAAGTATCTAGAAATGGAACCCTTGCTGAAGCTCGCAAAAGAGAGTTTTACATTAAACCAGGCGTGCGCCGTAAGTTGAAATCAGAGGCTGCACGTAAAGCGCGTCGCGGTAAATAATAGAGAACATTCATGAATCCTCATGAGTGTTTTTTTTACCTCTCTACTATTTTATACGTTTTTAAAATTCTAATACCTAAAATATGAATGAACTTATTTAAGATAACATAAATTAGAAAGAACTAACGTATTTTATAGAGAGGTGATTTTCATGATTTCAATTGAAAATGATAAAATTATGATTGATAATTATAAGAAAATTGAACATGTTAGTCCTAATTTAATCCATTTAAAATTTAAAGATTATGTTTTAAATATAAATGGAGTAAACTTAAAAATTATATTATTAAGCAAAGATGAAATAATAATTAAAGGAAATTTTATAAAGTTGGATTTTGTTTATGAGTTATAAACACTTTGGTTTAGATTCTTATCGATTAGATTATGATGTTTCTTCTTTTATTCAAATTGTAAGTAAACAAGAGTGGACTATTTATGATGTAGAATATAAAGATGAGATTACATTTTATACATCAGTTTATAATCGTAAAGATATTATAAATACTTTTCATAATATTAAGTTATTAAAAACAACCGGTTGGCTTGGCTTTTTAATTCGCTTTTATAAGAAACCAGTTCGCTTCTTTTCTTTATGTTTCATGATATGTATTTGGTATGGATTATCAAATACTATTTTTAAGATTGATATCATAGGTGAAAGGATCGATATTCAACAACAAATAAAAGAAGTGTTAACATTAAATCATTTAAGTCCACCCTTTTTTCATAAAGATGTAATTCAAATAAAAGAATTATTAAAGAAACAATGTGAAAGTGATTTAGCATGGTTAGAAGTTATAAAAAGAGGAAGTCGTTATATTATATATTACACACCAAAGGAAACAGTAAAAATTGAATCTTTATCAAATCAAAATTTAATTGCTCAAAGAGATGGTATTATTGCCGGTTTTAATTTAAAATGGGGAAATAAATTATGTAAGATAAATGACTTTGTTCATCAAGGAGATGTTTTAGTAAATAATGTATTACTTGATTCGATGAATAAAGAAGAACCACTTTATGTCTTAGGCAATGTGTTTGCTTATAGTTGGCAACGGGTTGAAGTTAGTATGAATCAAAGTCATTTGCCAAAAGCATTTGAATTTTTTCAATTATTATTTTTGGCTCGTAATCAAGTTTCTAAAGATTTTAGAGCGAATGATAAAATTCATAAAGAAAATATTTTGCAATTCTCACAAGATATGGGTAAAATAAAGATGGTTGTTTTATATACAACCTATCTTGATATATCAACCCCAATGGGTGATGGAGGGTAATTATGGAAGCATACTATCGTATATCGTTAGAAGCTTATAGTATGGAAGATGTTAGTAAATTATGTGGGATTGAAAATCATCATTTAGAATTATTGGATGAATATTACCATGTTAATTTAATGGTGAAAGATAATGCTATTTTATTATTAAATAAAGAGGAACAAATTAGTAAAAAGGTTGAAAAGAGTATTCTAGCAATTTTATCGATGATTGGTGCAAATATTCCAATTGATGATCGTGATATTATTTATGTTACAAAACTTGTTGAACTTAATAAAATTGATCAATTATCGTTGGCCTATGCAAAACCGATTGGTAAAACTATCCAAGGTAAACTAATTTATCCTAAGACAATTGGACAACGCTATTTATGTCGTTGCATGGAAAAAGAAGATATTGTATTTGCAAGTGGTGTTGCAGGTACTGGTAAAACCTATTTAGCGGTTGTTTATGCAGCTACTTTACTTAAGAAAAATGAAATATCAAAAATTATATTAACAAGACCAGCCGTTGAAGCGGGTGAGAATCTTGGATTCTTACCTGGTGATTTGAAAGAGAAGGTAGATCCTTATCTAAGACCGCTTTACGATGCTCTGTACGATGTTTTAGGACAAAGCAATGTAGATAAGTTACTTGAGAAGGAAGTCATTGAAATCGCTCCTTTGGCCTATATGCGAGGACGTACCCTTGATCAAGCTTTTATTATTTTAGATGAAGCTCAAAATACGACGAAAGCACAAATGAAGATGTTTCTTACTAGAATGGGATTTCATTCAAAGATTGTTATTACTGGTGATTTAACGCAAGTCGATTTAATAAAGAAAAGTGATAGTGGGTTAATGAATGCTTTAAGTCTTTTACAAGGAATTGAAGGAATTGGATTCGCAAAGCTAACAACTCTTGATGTTGTTCGTAATCCTTTGGTTCAAAAAATAATTGAACGTTATGAGGAGGAAGCATAAATGGCAAATATATTATTAGTTGAAGATGAAGTAAATATTCGTAAAATTATTGCTTATGATCTTAAGAATGCCGGACACTTTATTGTTGAATGTGGAGATGGTTTAGAAGCAAAGAAAATCGCAGCTAATCAAAAATTTGATGTGATGATTATTGACTGGATGTTACCTGGATGTAGTGGAATTGATTTGATTACACAATTACGTGATGATGGTTGTGATGCGATTATGATTATGTTAACGGCACGGGATGGAGAACACGATATTTTAACTGCATTTGAAAGTGGCGTGGATGATTATATGAGTAAACCTTTTTCTCCAAGAGAATTACTAGCAAGAATTGAAGCTCATTTAAAACGTCAAAATAAGAAAGCAGAAAAAGGAATTGATATTGGTAGTGTTCATATATCACTTAAACGTCGTGAAGTTAGTATTCAAGGTGAAATTTTAGAAATGACAAAAAAAGAATTTGACTTATTAGAATATCTAGGACGTAATAAAGGGATTGTATTATCAAGAGATCAAATATTAAATGATATTTGGGGATTTGATTACGATGGTGATACAAGAATTGTTGATGTTCATATTTTTAAATTACGAGCAAAACTAAAAAAAGCAAACGTTGAAATTAAATCAACAAGAGGAATTGGTTATTTACTTGAGGAAATCAAATGAAGGATACCAATAAAGTAGCCATTTTATTTGTATTATTTGCGATCGCTTGTATGTTTTATGCAACGATTGATATTAATATTTATTTCTTTATTTTAATTTTGATTATATGTTTCGCAATCCTTTGGTTTTCAAGTGAATTTAAAATTGAACATCGCTCACAAAATGAGAATCAAGAATTAATGGCTCAAGTTAGAACAACTAGTAAAGATGCGAATATTAAACGCAAACAGTTATTAACGATGGTAACGGCATTACCTTGGCCAATGTTAATGTTAGATCAATTTGGTAAGATTGTATTATATAATACACATTTATCTATCTTTGGACCACTAAATAATATTGAAGATATGAATTATTTGAATAATAAATTTCATCCTAAAGTTCAAGAATATTTAAAAGATGCTTTTATTTTAGAAAAAGAAATTGACAAAGTCATTAAAATTGATGATTGTGAATTTCAAGTATTATCGGTTCCGATATTGTCAAAGAATCGTTTTAGTGGTTGTTTGTTATTATTTCAAGATGTAAGTAAAACATTAGCTGGAGAAAAAATGCAAAAGCGTTTTATTGCAGATGCATCTCATGAATTAAAAACACCGATTGCTGTGATTAAAGGGATGATGGAAATATTAAATCGAGAAGATTTTCATGATGAAGAAGTACAAAAAGATTTTATGAAACAAATTATAATTGAAGTGGATCGTTTAGATATTATTGTTAAGGATATGCTTCAATTATCTAGATTATCAATTGATAATCCAATCTTGGAACGTAAGAATTGTAATTTAGTTGAATTGATTGATTCAAGTATTAATCCTTTAAGTTCTATGATTGCGAAAAGTAATCTTAAACTAGTTAAAGATTATCAATATTTAGGTGATATCTTTATTGATCCACAAAAGATCGGCCAAGTCATTGTTAATCTTGTTTCAAATGCAATTAAATATAGTGAACATGGAACAATTACAATTCAAGTTAAACAACAAAGTGATCATGAAGTTGTATTAAGTGTAAGTGATCAAGGTCATGGTTTCAATGAAACTGATAAAAAACGAATCTTTGAGCGTTTTTATCGAATTGATGATGATCGTTCTAGAAAAAGTGGTGGTAGTGGATTAGGACTTGCAATTGTGAAATCGATTGTTGATGCTCATGGGGCTAAAATAGTTGTTGATAGTAAAATAAATGAAGGTACGACCTTTAAGATTATTCTTAAAAATTAACATGGAATTTAATTTTCCATGTTTTTTTAACGCTTTCTTAACAGTTTCTTCATGAAACGTAAATAATTATTCGATAAAATGCCATTGTAACAAGAGGAGGAATTAAGAAATGAAAAAATTAATGGCTGTTTTAATGGTAGCACTACTTGCAGGCTGTGGAGCTAAAGATAGTACGCCTACTACAATTGAAGGAACAATCAATGTTTACACTAGAGATGCTACAAGTGGCACACGAGAGGCTTATGAAAAAGCAGGTGACTTTGTTGGTCTACTAAGTAAAAAGGCAACAGAGGTTGCTAGCAATGGCGATATGGCTACTAAAGTAGGTGGAGATGCGAAAGGAATTGGTTATGTTTCACTTTCAACTGATTTTAAAGCAAACAAAGTAACAGCACTAAAATTTGAAGGAGTTACACCAAGTGAAGAAACGGTATTAGATGGATCTTATAAACTACAACGTCCTTTTGATTTCACTACCCGCGCTACAAAAGATTTTGGAAGTGATGATAAAGAACAATTAGTATTAGCATTCTTAGATTACTTACAAAATTCTACAGAAGGAATGCAAGTAGTTGAAAAAGCTGGCGGAGTTGTAGATAAAAATAAATCAACACCATGGGATGAATTAAAGAAAAATCATCCAATTGTTGAAAAAGATAATAGTTCAATTACAATTCGTACTGGTGGCTCGACTTCAGTAGAAAAAACGATTAAAGCCGCATTAGAAAGTTTTCAACCAATGGCTGGTAGTTACAAGTTCACAATGAATCAAACCGGATCTGGGGATGGATGGAAACGTGTTCTAGGTAGTGAAAAAGATGGTGCGAGTGGAGCCGATATTGGCTTTGCATCACGTAATTTTAAAGATGGGGAAGAAGATATCACGAAAGCTGCAAAGAGTGGAACCTATTGTGTTGATGCGGTTGTAAGTATTGTTAATGAAACAAATAAAAATATTAAGAATATCACAGCTGCGCAAATTAAAGATATCTATACTGGTAAACTTGAAAAATGGGAAGACATTAAATAAATATTTAAACACATGATAGTAGGTGAGCGAAACAATGCAATTTGTTCGAAACAATATTTCAAAAGCAAAGAATGAAAAGAAATTAAAAAATGATAAACGCCTGAAAAGGCTGTTTTTCTTTACTGCCCTAATTTCTGGTTTATCAATTGTAGTTATTATCTTATTCATTGGGGGAAAAGGAATTACACCATTTTTAGAGGGGAAAGTAAATTTATTTCAATTCTTATTTGGTAACACATGGCGTCAAGATCAACAACTTTATGGGGTTGGATTTATTGTAATTAATACGTTACTAACAGCTTTTGGGGCATTATTATTAGCTTTTCCAATTTCAGTATTAACCGCATTATTTATTGTGAAAATTGCCCCTAAACAAATTTCTAAAGTAATGATTACGATTGTTGAATTATTAGCAGCGATTCCATCGGTTGTATATGGTGTGTTTGCTGCTGGTAGTATCAGTATTCTAATTATGAATCTAGCAAATAGTTTAAATATTAATACTGCTGGAGGAAGTTCACAATTAACAGTTATTCTATTATTAGCAATTATGATTGCACCAACGATTACCTCGTTATCAATCACGGCGATTCAAAGCGTTGATCCTGATTTAATCCTCGCTAGTTTAGCGCTTGGTGCCAGTACTACTCAGACCAATTTCAAAGTCGTTTTAAGCAGTGCTAAATCAGGTATCTTTGCCGGTGCGATTCTCGGTATTGGTCGAGCCTTTGGTGAGGCTACCGCGGTTGCCATGGTAGCTGGTAATAAAATGTTTGGACCAACCTTTAATCCTTTTGATATTACGCGAACGCTTACTTCAACAATGTTATCAGGACTAAAAGAAACAACTGGACTTGATTATGATATTCGCTTCTCGGTTGGAATTGTTTTAATGGTAGTTATCTTATTAAGTAACTTTATTCTAAACTACATTCGTAAGAAAGTAGGACATACATCATGAATAAAAATATAAAAAGAAAACGGATCGATTATTTTCTAAATGCAATTACTTATTTATCTAGTAGTATATTTGTTTTAATATTGATTGCGATTTTCTACTTTGTCTTTTCAAAGGGTGGTTCTCTGTTATCTTGGGATTTATTAAAAGATGATTACTGGTCAAAGAATTACTTAGTAGATGTTGAACAAGTTTCTAATACTACCTTTGAAAGACCAAATGATTTAAGTAAAGATGCTTATTTTTCAAAAAAATGGGGAATTGCTTTTGTTGATCATATTTCTCATGATAAAAGTAAAATGGTTTTAATTGAATATATTGATAAAAATTCACCGTTTAATAAGGCAACTAATGCTACTGCTGGTCCTGATAAAGGTAAATCATTTAATTTTGAAGTGGGAATGCAAACGGAAAAGATTAACTTTAAAAAGGTTGATGGGACAAGCGGTTTGGCTGGTAGTATTTTATCGCAAAATGCAGCACAAGTAGTTGATACATTAGATCATAATGCCCAAATCATAAATCAAAGTTATGTGAAAACAATTGGTGGAGGAATACGCGGTTCAATCATTACAACTTTCTATTTAATTATTTTATCCTTATTGATTGCCTTACCAATTGGTGTTTGTGCTGCTATTTATTTAAATGAATATGCATCTAAAAGTAAACTAAATCAATATCTTCGCTCTGGTATTGAAACCTTAACTGGTGTTCCAAGCATTATTTATGGATTAATGGGGGTATCGGTACTATTTCCAATCACAAAAGCACTCGGAGCTTCGACTACAAATATTTTATTGGGATCACTTACGCTATCAATTATTTTATTACCAACGATTATTCGCTCAACCCAAGAAGCATTATTAGTTATTCCTAATCATTTACGTGATGCATCGCTTGCGGTAGGTGCGAATAAGTCACAAACTATCTTTAAGATTGTCTTACCATGTGCAACTCCTGGTATCTTAACGGGTGTTTTATTAAGTATTGGTCGAGTTATTGGAGAATCGGCTGCTTTGATTTATACAATGGGTACTTTTATAAATGATTCACCAACCATTTTAAGTCAAGGTACTTCATTAGCAGTTCATATTTGGTCAGTTATGAGTGGGGAACAACCAAACTTTGAACTTGCCTGTGCAATTTCAATTATCTTATTAATATTTGTATTATGCTTAAATATTAGTGTCAAATTCGTTAGTAAACGTTTAACAAAAACCTGGTACTAGGAGCCAACTATAGTTAAGTCAAGAGAAAATTGAAGGAATTATAGAAGTTTCTTAAGTTCTTTGAAAAGTGAATATGTGTACACTGAAAAAAACTATCAAGTAGCTTGATGAAAAATTAGTTTAGAATAACAGATGTTATTTCAATGCATTCGCATCAAATGCGATGTTATCAGTAATCAATTTATAAACAACTCTTATCAATTTACGACAAATATGACCTTGAGCACAACGATGGGATTTACCTTGAGCGATTTTTTGGTTATAATATGTTTTGAAAGTGAGATTACAGTTACAGACAGTAAGTGCTGCCTGATAAAGAACTAGACGGAGAAGCGGTGAACCCCTTTTCGAAATAGAAGTACGTTCAGCGTTATAGTTCCCAGACTGGTAAACGGCAGGATCAATGCCTGCTAGTGCGATGATTTTGGCGGCGGAACTGAAATTGCCGAAATCACCAATCTCACTTAAAATTGACATACCGGT
>JAVWEY010000003.1:0-74113 GCA_036641395.1 Erysipelotrichaceae bacterium | reverse complement strand
AATAGCTGGGCATGCCCCTGTGAAGATAGCACGCTGCCAGGTAATCGACTCACTTTATTGTGAGTCTTTTTTATTTAAAAAATTAATTATTCATGGTATTAATGATAGTGTCATGATAAAATAGAAAAAGGTGATGTTTATGAAACAAAAAGTATTATTAGGTTTATCCGGTGGTGTTGATTCCGCCGTTGCTGCTTATCGTTTAAAAGAACAAGGTTACGATGTAATTTGTGCTTTTATGCGCAACTGGGATGCACTAGCCAATAACGATATTTTAGGAAACCCAACGATTCAAAATGAAGTATGTCCACAAGAACAGGACTATATGGATGCACTAGCAGTGGCGAATGCATTAGACTTACCTTTATTGAGAGTTGATTTCATAAAAGAGTATTGGGATTATGTTTTTACTGCTTTTCTTAATGAATATAAAAGTGGAAGAACTCCAAATCCGGATATTTTATGTAATAAATATATAAAATTTGATGCTTTTGTAAAGTTTGCGGATGAACAAGGAATTGAACTTATTGCAACGGGTCATTACGCTCAAGTTGAACACAGAAATGATGATGATATTTTACTAAGAGGCTATGATGATAATAAGGATCAAACCTATTTTCTATGTCAAATGCCAAAAAGTGCACTTCATCGTACTTTGTTTCCGATTGGCGATATTGATAAACCAAAGGTAAGGGAAATTGCACTCGCTCAAAATTTACCAGTAGCAGGTAAAAAAGATTCAACGGGTATTTGTTTTATTGGTGAACGTAATTTTCGCAACTTCTTACAAAATTATCTACCAAGTAAAGACGGAGATATTATTGATATCAATACTGGTTTAGTTTTATCTCAACATGTTGGTGTTTTATACTACACGATTGGACAGCGAAAAGGCTTAGGAATTGGTGGTTCACTTGGTCCTTGGTTTGTTGTTGGTAAGAATGTTGAAAAGAATATTCTCTATGTTGCGAATGGTGATGAGAGTGATTGGTTACAGAGTGATTCTTGTTTGGTAAGTCATGTTAACTGGTTTGATGGTGAGCGACCAAAAGGAAGCTATGCTTGTAGTGCTAAGTTTCGCTATCGTCAAAAAGATAGTGATGTAACGATTGAATTTTTAAGTGATGATATTATTAAAGTGAACTATCCACAAGGTGTATCTTCCGTAACATGTGGTCAAGAAGCAGTTTTCTATCAAGGTCAAGTATGTCTTGGTGGTGGTGTAATTGACGATGTTTTTAAGGGGTTAGATTCTTTAGAAAAAAGGATTGAAGAATATGCGAAAAGATAAGAACTTATGGGAAAAGAGTCCATTATCTAAAATTAGAATTTTTTTAGTGATTTTTAATTATTTCTTTGGTTATATGTTTTTTTATCCATCTTTATTAGTAAAATTTACTTTTTGGATTGATCCAAATGCAAGTTCAATTCCACCTTTTTATGAATTTGTTGTATACACTTTAGTCATTTTAATTACAATTGTATTATTATGGCCTTTATTAAAAGAAACCTGGACTGAATTTAAAAAAATGGATAAAGTAATGATCTTAAAAACTGTTGGGAAATCTTATTTGCTTATGTTAGGTTGTAATTTAATCATTAATTTATTAATTACAATGATTACAAATAGTTCGACTAGTATGAATCAAGTTGGGGTTGAAGAGTCTTTAAAGGCAACCCCTTTGCTTATTACATTTGCGACTTTATGCTTTGCCCCGATTGTGGAAGAGGGAGTATTTCGAGGTGCGATTTTTCGCCCTTTAAGAAGTAAATATTGTTTTTATATTGCAGCGATTGTTTCTTCCTTATGTTTTGGTTTCATTCATATTTATAGTTCCTTACTGAGCGGAAACTTTCATGATTTATTGTATCTGTTTAGTTATGCTGTTGTTGGTTTTTTCACTTGTCGTGTTTATGAAAAGACGGGAAATTTAAGTAGTTCAATGTTATTTCATTTTTTTAATAATTTACTTGCCGTTCTTGTCATTCTTTAAGGGGGAATTTAATGGAAACGCAATTAACTTCAATTGATGCTCAATATTTCTTAACGATTTTTCGAAATGAAAGTACTGGTTATACGGTTGCAAAGTTTAAATTGTATCAATTAGATGAAAAAGAAATTACCGTAACTGGTAGTTTTTCTGTTCTTCAAAGGGATGTTATTTACCATTTAAGTGGAACTTATGTTCAACACCCTCGTTATGGAATTCAGTTTGCCATGAGTTCATACGAAAAGTCTGTGGCAAATGATCATGATAGTGTTGTAACTTATTTAAGTGGTGGTTTTTTTCCTGGAATTGGTCGAAAGACAGCTGAATTAATTGTTGATGCTTTAGGAGATCAAGCAATTGATTGTATAAAAGAAAATCCTAGCATTTTACAGACAATTTCAGGTTTAAATAAAAAGAAGATAGATAGTATTAAAAAAGGTATTTTTGATAGTGATATGGATGAATCTTCGCTGTTTTTCACACAATTAGGTGTTTCAATGTGTAACATTATGAAAATCGAAACCATTTATGGAAATGAAGCAGTTACGATTGTAAAGAATAATCCTTATCAATTGGTTGAAGATATTGATGGGATTGGTTTTGCCACTGCTGACAAACTTGCAAAGACTTTGGCATTTGAAGAAGATCATCCATATCGGATTCGTGCTTGCATCTTATCAACTGTGTTAGAGCAATGTATGAATCATGGAGATAGTTATGTTGATTATCAAACGCTTGTGAAAGCGGTGAATCATAAATTTAATTTTCCAATTGATTTAGACGATTATTTGGGATCTTTATGTAGTGATCGTCAACTGATGGTTGAAGAGGAACGGATCTATCATCACACTCAATATGATGCAGAAAAAGGGATTGTGACTTTTTTATTAAACTTTCCTTATGTTGATGAAAATGTTTTGCCTTTTTTCAATCTTGAAGATGAAATTAATCAACTTCAAAATTTGTATCATATTACTTATGAAGACAAGCAAAAAAAGGCAATGGAATCTTTTTTTCCATCATCATTTATGATTTTAACGGGAGGACCTGGTACTGGTAAGACAACGATTGTTCGTGGTATTTTATCTTTGTATCGTAAGTTCTATCCTGAACAAAAGATTGCTCTGTGTGCTCCAACAGGGCGTGCTGCTAAGCGTTTAAGTGAATTAAGCAATGTAGAGGCATGTACCATTCATCGGCTTTTAAAATGGAATCTTGAAGCTAATACATTTGATGTGAATGAGAATAATCCAATTGATGCTGATTTACTAATAATTGATGAATTTTCAATGGTAGATCAATGGCTATTTTATAATTTATTAAGAGCTTGTAGGAATGTAAAACAAATTCTTTTGATTGGTGACGAAGATCAGTTACCAAGTGTGGGACCGGGTATGGTTTTAGCTGATTTAATTGCTTCCAATTATTTTCCATGTGTACGCCTAGAAAAAATATTTAGACAAAGTGAAGGTAGTGGAGTCGTTGAATTAGCTCATGAGATACGTCAAGGAGAATGTTGTGTAATTGAAGATCATCATGATATCGCATTTTTCTCATGTCTTAATTATGAAGTGAAAGATCAAATTGTTCGGATTGTACAAAATGCCTTTGATAAGGGATATGATTTAAAAGATATTCAAGTTTTGGCACCAATGTATGCCGGTGTTGCAGGGATTGATTCTTTGAATTTAACGCTTCAAACATTATGCAATCCAAGTGCTGATTTTAAACGTGAATTAAAAATGGGATATCGTATTTTTCGTGAACATGATAAAGTGTTGCAATTAAAAAATCAACCTGATGATGATGTTTATAATGGAGATATCGGTTTTATTGAAGAGATAATTTATGCAAATGAGGATATGAATCATCAAAATCGAATCGTTGTAAGTTTCGATGGTATTATGGTTGAATATGCTGGTGAAATGATTTCAAATATAACACATGCTTATTGTATTTCTATTCATAAATCACAAGGAAGTGAATATCCAATTGTTATTATGCCAATCTTAAAAGACTATCGATTTATGTTACAAAAACGCTTGATTTATACCGGAGTAACTAGGGCTAAGCAATCCTTGGTGCTACTAGGAGATAAAGAGGTATTAAGAAGTTCAATAAAAAAAGATCATACGAAGCCTAGAAAGACGACACTTGGCTTGATATTAAAAAACTTTTTTGAATAAATTTTGAAGCTTTACTCATAATAAGAATGACAGGAGTGAAGTAAGATGAAAAAAGATTTTGTATATTTATGTACCGGAATTATCGTAGGCATTTACATTGGTTATCAAAATGAAGAAGAATTGGAACATGTTTATCGTCAAAGTAAAAAAGCAAAACGAAAGATGATGAAGAAAATGCATATTATGAGTGATGATGTGTGTGATTATTTAGATTGGAAATAACCCCGCTTGGGGTTTTTCTATATGAAAGAGAAATTGCTTAAGTATTCAAAACTGAGTAAAAGTCTATTATTCCCTTTATTATTAGTTTTATTGTTTGTGATATTATTAAAACAAATAAATTTATATCATCGATTAATTTCATTATATAAAGGATTTTATCCACTTTTCTCAGGAATTATTATTGCTTTTTTATTTCAACCAATTATTGATAAGTTACATACTCGTTTAAAATTAAAACTATCAGTTGTAATTGTTTATGTTGGAATTTTATCTTTATTTATGATATTTATTGCCGTTTTATTGCCTATTTTATATGAACAGTTAATAAATATAAGCCGCCAATTACCAAACTGGCTTAAAACGATTGATTATTATTTGAAACAAGTTCAAATTAGTTTTTTTAAGAGCAAAGATATTGAAAAATATGTAATGAAAGATGGTTATCAAGTCGTATTTCATTCGCTAGTTAGTTGGTTTTCTAGTTTCACACAGTTTATTTTTGGCTATATTTGTGCTTTTTTTATTTCCTTAGATTTGGAATTTTGGATTCATACTGGTAAAAAAATGATACCTAATTTTCACCGATTTTCATTATTCTATAAAACGATGAGTAGCATTATCTATCAATATTTATTTGGTACTTTATTAGATATGTTATTTATTGTATTTACAATTTCTCCAATTTTGTATTTAAGCCATTTTCCAAATGCTTTATTTTATGGATTATTATTAGCACTTTTAAATCTTTGGCCCTATATAGGTGCTACAATTGGTTTATTACTTATTTTGTTTATATCAATTTTCACTTTTGATACATTACCATTTTTTCCATTGTTACTTATTTGGTTGATTCAACAAATTGAATCAAATGTTATTCAACCATTTATTTTTAATAAGACGATGTCAGTACGTCCCATTTTATCTTTTGCCTTTTTATTTATAAGTGAATCTATTTTTGGGATTGTTGGCATTATTTTATCACCAATTTTTGCCGCAATTGCACAGATTGTCTTTCGAAGTTATTTACATTCTAAGACAAGTAATGAAATTGGTAAGTGGGAAGATATTTGGTATGATTTTGATGATATTATGGCAGATCATCAGGTACGTGATGATTGCATATGAAAAATGATTATGATATAATAATGCAGATATGAAATGGCGAAGAAGAAGAGTAACTAAAATATCTATTGCATAGAGATAAAGCGGTTGGTGAAAGCTTTAGAATAGATTTTAGTGAAGCTACTTTGGAGTTTCACGCAAGATCCGCGGAATATGGATCATGAGGGCACATTTATTTGTGAACTAGGATGGTACCGCGATATGTTCGTTCCTGGATGCAGGGACGTTTTTTTATACTTAGGAGGAATTTTTTATGAAAAATTTAACAGGAAATGAAATTAGAAGTTTGTTCTTAAAATATTTTAAAGAACGTGGTCATATGATTGAACCAGGAGCATCTCTAGTACCGCATAATGATCCAACTTTATTATGGATTAATGCAGGTGTAGCAGCATTAAAGAAGTATTTTGATGGTTCGATTAAACCTGAGAGTCCACGCATTGTAAATGCACAGAAATCAATTCGTACCAATGATATTGAAAATGTTGGAAAGACAGCACGTCATCATACTTTTTTTGAAATGTTGGGTAACTTTTCAATTGGTGATTATTTTAAACGGGAAGCAATTCCTTTTGCTTGGGAGTTTTTAACAAGTCCTGAGTACATTGGTTTTGAAAAAGAAAAGATGTATATTACCGTTTATGCCGATGATAGCGAAGCTTATAAAATATGGACGGAAGATTTACATGTAGATCCAAGTCATATTTTAAAGACACCAAATAATTTCTGGCAGATTGGGGAAGGACCTTGCGGTCCTGATACCGAAATATTTTATGATCGAGGTCCTTCCTATGATCCACAGAATATTGGCGAACGCTTATTTTTTGAAGAACTTGAAAATGATCGTTATATTGAAATATGGAACGTTGTATTTTCACAATATGATGGAAAAGAAGGCGTTGATCGTAAATGTTATAAAGAACTTCCACAACGTAATATTGATACTGGAATGGGATTAGAGCGATTAACATGTATTGTACAAGATGGTGAAACTAATTTTGATACAGATTTATTCTTACCATTAATTCATGCTTGTGAACATTATTCATCGATTAAGTATCAAGATAATAAAATGGCATATCGAGTGATTGCCGATCATATTCGTACTGTTACTTTTGCTTTGGCAGATGGTGCATTGTTTGCCAATGAGGGACGAGGTTATGTTTTACGTCGGGTTCTTAGAAGAGCTGTTCGCTTTGGTCGTAAATTAAAGATTGATGGTTCATTTATGTATCAATTGGTACCTGTAGTTTATGAAATCATGAAAGAATTTTATCCGTATTTAGGCGATAAGATTGAATATATTCAAAAGCTTGTAAAGGCTGAAGAAGAACGTTTTCATGCGACTTTAAGTGATGGTGAAAAATTATTAAATGAGGTAATTACTAAGACAAAGGGAAATGTTATTGATGGTATGACCGCTTTTAAATTATATGATACTTATGGTTTTCCATTGGAATTGACAATTGAAATAGCAGAGGAACAAGGTTATTTAATTGATCGTGAAGGTTTTGATCAAGAAATGGATAAACAGCGCAAGATGGCAAAAGAAGCACGGGCAGAAATGCAATCGATGGCATCTCAATCAGCTGATTTAATGAATTTTACGAAACCATCTAATTTTGTAGGTTATGAAAAATTTGAGGGACAGGCACTTGTAATCGGTCTATTTAAAGACGGAGTACAAGTTGATCAACTTATTGATGAAGGTGATATTATCCTTGATGAATCGGTATTCTATGCGGAAATGGGCGGACAAGTTGGAGATGAAGGGGTGATGAACAATGATCATGTATCGATGATTGTGAAAGATGTTCATCAAGCACCACATAAACAACATCTTCAACATGTCGTAATTCAAAGTGGAAATGTTCATGAAGGTGATATTGTATTTCAAAAGATTGATGAAAATAAACGCCAACGAATTACTTGTAATCACTCCGCAACCCATTTACTTCAGAGTGCTTTAAAACAAGTTGTTGGTCAGCATATTGCCCAGGCTGGTAGTTATGTATCGGATGAATATTTACGTTTTGATTTTACTCACTATGAAAAAGTAAGTGATGCTCAACTTAATGAAATAGAAAAAATTGTAAATCAATTTATTTTTGAACATCATGAAGTAGATATTAAGAGCATGGGAATTAAAGAAGCAAAAGAAAGTGGGGCAACTGCTTTATTTGATGAAAAATATGGTAGTGTGGTACGTGTTGTTAGCATGGGTAATGTATCGATGGAGTTATGCGGTGGTTGCCATGTACATAATACGCAACAAATCGGAATTTGTAAGATTGTATCGGAAGAGAGTATCGGTTCTGGTATTCGAAGAATTACCGCAAAAACTGGACTTGGAGCTTATGAAGAATTTCACCAAGAGGAAACAACGTTAAAACAAATTGCTGAATTATTAAAAATGAAATCAATTCATCATGTTGATGAATCTGTATCTCAATTACTTGATGAAGAGAATTATTTAAGAAAAGAGAATATTCGCTTAAATAATCAAATCCATACAGCTGAAGCGAATCATTTAAAAAATGAATTTAAAGATGTAAAAGATATGCATGTATTAGTTAAAAAGTTAAATCATGTTGAAGGTGCGGTATTAAAAGAAATGGTTGCATTACTTAAAAATAGTTATGAGAACTGTGTCGTATTCCTTGCATCTAGCAATGAAACTAATGTGGTATTTGCGTGTGGTGCAGATGATATTGCGATTAAAAATGGTATTCATTGTGGTAAACTTGTGAAAGAAGCAGCTAGCATTTGTGATGGTAATGGTGGTGGCCGAAGTGATTTAGCTCAGGCTGGTGGTAAGAATATTGACAAATTAAGCGATGCAATCGCTAATATTGAAAATAAACTTGGCTTTACTCTTTAACTTTTTGCTTATTTAAGTTAAAATAAAGACATAATGAAGAAGGAGGTAATCTCATGAAAGATATTACTGAAACGATGTCATTTAAAACCGATGAACTACGTCGCGATAACATTAAGCATGTGCTTCGATTAGTTAAAGAAGCATTAGAGGAACGTGGTTATAATTCTGTGAATCAATTAGCTGGTTATTTGATTTCAAATGATCCTGCTTATATTTCTTCGCATAATAATGCTCGTTCATTGATTCAGAGTATTGAACGTTATGAAATTATTGAAGAATTAGTACGCGCTTATTTGGAAGAGAAATAATGAGGATCCTAGGCCTTGATTTAGGAAGTGTAACTTTAGGGGTTAGTGTAAGTGATGTTACTGCTTTTATCGCACGTCCAGTTGAGACGTTGCGTTTTGAGAGCGATAATTATGATCGTGCATTAGAACTTGTAAAACCATATATTGAAGAATTCCAAATTAAAACAGTTGTACTAGGATTACCACGTCATATGAATGGTGATATTGGAATCCGTGGCAATATTTCATTAGATTTTAAAGAAAAACTTGAAACACTAGGTGTTGAAGTAGTCCTATGGGATGAGCGTTTAACTACGGTTGCAGCGAATCGAATGTTGATTGCTGCTGATGTAAAACGAAAAAAACGCAAAAAGATTATCGATCAGATGGCTTCTGTACAAATTTTACAGAGTTATCTTGACAGCAGAAGTTAAGGGCGAACATGCCCTTTCTTTATTAGGAGGATTTATTATGGCTGAGAGTAATACTTTATTTGTAACCGACGAGAATGGTAATGAACTAGAAATGGAAATCTTGTTTACGTTTGAAGACGATAAGAAAAAGCGTAACTACGTGGTATTTAATGATCCAAAAGATGAAGACGGTGAAGTTTTTGCTTCTGCATATGATGATGAAGGAAACCTTTTACCAATCGAAAGCGAAGCGGAATGGGCAATGGTTGAAGAAGTTATAGGGGCTTTTGGCGAAGATGGAACAGTTGAAGAAGCTTAAACGTCCTTATCAAATTGCTATCCTTGTTGTTGCGGTAAGTTTTATTTGCGCAATTACATTTTTCTTTTACTATTCAAATGGAATATCAGCAGTTGAATCATCTTCTAAGAAAGTTCAATTCGATATTGTTCAAGGTGATAGTGTAGATAAAGTAATTGATCGCTTAGATGATAAAAAGATTATTAAAAATGCATCAATGGCTAAATTATGTGCTCGATTCAATGGGTTATCTGATATTAAAATTGGTTATTTTACCCTTGATCCAAGCAAATCTACAAAAGATATTTTAAAAGATTTAAATAATAGTGAATTAGCGCATACGAAACAGGCTATGCTTACCTTTAAAGAAGGTATATGGGCAAAAGACATTGCGAATCATTTAGAAAAAGTAACCAATGTCAAGGCAAGTGAATTAATCTCGCTTTGGAATGATCCAACTTATTTAAAGTCATGCATCAAGCAATATCCATTTTTAAGTGATGCTATTTTAAATGAACAATATCGGGTTGGATTAGAAGGTTATTTATTCCCTGAAACTTACCATTTTAATGCACAAACAAATGCATCAGAAATTACCAAAACAATGTTAGATGCGTTTGACTTAATTTACAAAAAACATCAAAAAGAATTTAAAGAGAGCAATCAAAGCATTCACGATATCGTTACCCTTGCAAGTATGATTCAGTATGAGGCTAGTAGTAAAGAGGATATGTATAAAGTAAGTGGTGTATTTGCTAATCGAATGAAGATAGGTATGAAACTTCAATCATCGGTTACGGTATGTTATGCCCTTTATGATGAATTAAAGAGTGCAGAGGATTGTGAAGTTAATCCTCATATTGATTCTCCTTATAATACATATCTACATGATGGCTTACCAATTGGACCAATATTAAATCCAGGAGAAGTAGCAATACAGGCTGCATTACATCCTGAAAAACATGATTATTATTATTTTATGGCTGATATTTATGGAGATAAAAAGGTGTATTATTCTAAAACATTAGAAGAACATCAAAAATATGTCGATAAATATTTGAATAAGTAGGTGAATCGTGATGAAGTCAATTGTAATTGGAATTGCTGGGGGCAGTGCATCGGGGAAATCTTCAATTGCCCAACAGTTGAAGAATGAGTTTGAAGCTACAAATTCAGTTGTTATTTTAAGACAAGATGATTTTTATAAAGATCAAAGTGAAAAAGTAATGGAAGAGCGAATAAAAACAAATTATGATCATCCATTTGCATTTGATAATGATTTATTTGTTGAAGAACTTAAAACCTTATTAAGGGGAGAAAAAATTCTTAAACCTATTTATGATTTTGTTCATCATACAAGAAGTGATGAGTGTGAAGAAATCTATCCATGTGAAGTGGTTGTAATTGAAGGTTTATTTATCTTAGAAAACGCAGAATTAAGAAATTTATGCGATATCAAAATATTTGTTGATACCGATGCAGACATTCGCTTTATTCGTCGCTTAATAAGAGATGTTAAAAAGCGTGGAAGAACTTTAGATTCGGTTGTAGATCAATATACGGCTACGGTTAAGGATATGCATAATAAATTTATTGAACCGAGTAAACGCTATGCTGATGTGATTATCCCTGAGGGTGGCAAAAACAAGGTTGGAGTAGATTTACTTATCACTAAAATCGGTAGTATAATTCAAAAAAACATGTTATAATACAGGACGAACAGGAGTGAGAAAAATGACTCAAAAAAAAGTTTTAGTCACAAAAGAGGGACTAGATGATTTATTAAAAGAACAGGACAACCTAATTCATGTTGTTCGTAAAGAAGTAATTAAAGAACTACAAGAAGCAAGAGCTCAAGGTGATTTGAGTGAAAATGCTGATTATGATGCTGCTCGAGATCATCAAGCACGAGTAGAAGCTCGTATTCGTGATTTAGAATCAATGTTAAGTAATGTTGAACTTATTGATGAAAAAGATAAAAAAGCAAATAGTAAAACCGTTTCTTTAGGCAGTAGAGTTAAATTAAAAGATTTATCAGATAATTGTGAAGAAGAATATACAATTGTAGGTAGTGTAGAATCAGATCCATTAAATGGTAAACTTTCTAATATGACACCACTTGCTGCAGCAATTATGGATCATAAAGTAAATGAAGTGATTCGTATTGAAAATGTTGACGAACCATATTCTGTTAAGATTTTAGAATTACATTAACGAAGTCATATGATTTCGTTTTTTTTTAGGTTTTTAGCTTAGTAATACGTAAAAGGTAGTAGGTGATACTTTTATGTATAAACTAATACCAATACTAATTTTTTGTTTTTTTTTCTATCAACAATATCATTATGAAGATTTAAAGAAATATGAACGCAATGAATTATCTGTTGAAATTAAAGGAGAAATTAAGAAGCCTGGCGTTTATAAGAGTAAAAATAACATTGATTTAAAAACTTTAATTCAACTTGCTGGTGGTATTAAAGAAAACGGTGATTTATCTAGTTTAAACCAAAATCAAATTTTAGAACATCAAAGTGTTATTGTGATACCTAAGAAGCTTACTAAAGTATGTATTTCAATCAATGCAGCAAGTGTTGAACAATTAGATTCTTTAAAAGGCATTGGACCAGTTATGGCAATGAGAATTGTTGAATATCGAAATCAACATAATTTTCAAACAATTGAGATGTTAATGGAAGTAAAAGGGATTGGCGAGAAATTGTTTGCGAAGATAAAAGATGATATTTGTTTATGAAACAACAATTGTTATATTTAGGAGGTTGTATCTGGTTAATTCTCTTATTTGATTCTTTTATCTATAAAATTATGATGTTTTTTTTATTATGTTATTTATTTAATCATCGAAATAAGGGAAACATCAAGTTATTTATGATTAGTTTTGCTGCGATTACACTCTTTACAATGCCACAGCATCAATCTTTACCTAGCGGTAAAGTAATTCATATTGAAAAGATCAAAATGAATTATTGTATCGGAAAAGTAGAAAACCAACCGGTAATTATATATGGATTAAATCAAGTATCATTTGATGATGTTATTAAAGTAGAAGGAGAATTTGAAGAAGTTCATTCTCTTTCTAATTTTTATGGGTTTGATTTTAAAGAATGGTTAAATCAAGATCATATTCATTATCAAATAAAAGTAAAAAAATATCATCATTTAAAGGATAGTAACAGAATTTCTTCAAAGATTTTTCGGAAGGTTCAAACAATAAAAGATAAACGCCGCAAAGATTATATTTTATCGCATCTTTATGGAATAAAAGAGAAAGAAGAGGATTCTAACTTAGATTATTTTATTACTGCATCCGGTCTTCATATTGCTTTACTTGGGACACTTTTATATCGAATACTATTACGTTTTGTTTCAAAACGTAAAGCATCTTATTTATCCTTATTCCTTATCTTTTTACTTGGTTATCTAACTGTTTTTTCATATTCATTAATCCGTATTATAATCTTTCGCAGCATTTCACTTTTTTTTGGTAATCATCAAAAAGATAAATTAGGTTTATCAATGATTGTGTGGTGCTTATTATTTCCTACCCATATTCTAGAATTATCTTTTATACTTCCGGTTTTATTTCGTTTGTTAGATCTCTTTGATCAACAAAAACGTTCTCGTTTTGTGAAACAAATGATTATTTTAATACCAATCCAACTTATATATTTTTATGAATGTAACTTAATTCAAATAATATTATTTCCTATCTACCGTTATTTATTTTTAATATTTTATATATTTGCATCTTTAATTCTATGGATTCCAAGTATGTCATTTGGTATTGGAGTAATGATATTTCTTGAGAATATTCTATTAAAGATATCTTTACCATCGATTCGATTAATTGGTTTACCATCGATTATTTGGTTATATTATTGGTTAAAGTTAAGCTTGAATATTATGATTAAAATAAATAAAAAACAAATAACAACATTTATATTATTATTGTTGTGGCAGCAATATGCTCATATTTTTCAACCATATTATGAAGTGATGTTCATTGATGTAGGGCAGGGGGATAGTGCCTTAATAAGTTTACCATTTAATCAAGGAGTGATGATGATTGATGTATGTGGTAATCTATATAAAAATATTCCAAACGATGTGATTTTACCTATACTAAAAGGAAAAGGAATTGAACGCATTAATTTAGTTATCTTAACCCATGATGATTATGATCATAGTGGAGGATTACCACAATTAAAAAAGTTAATTAAAATAGATGAAGTAATAACGAAAAAGAGAGCTTTTATTGATCTAGGTAAATTAAGATTTCATGTTCTTCTACATGAAACAACCTTATCGGATCAAAATGAAAATTCGATTGTTTTATATACAAATATTCTAAACAATAAATTTTTATTTACGGGTGATGCTGGAGTTCCTTTTGAAAAATTAATGATGAACAAATACCCAAAGCTAGATATTGATATATTAAAGGTTGGTCACCATGGTTCTAATAGTGCTAGTTCATCTTTATTTATCCAACAATTATCACCAACGATTGCATCCATTTCAAGTGGTTATCATAATCGCTATCATCATCCGCATCGAGATACAATAAGAAATCTAAAGAAACATCATGCTTATATAAGTAATACTGCAGATGATGGAGCAATTAGAATTCGTATTTTCCCATTTTTCTCAATCATTGAAACAAGCAATCATAATATTTCTTTCCATTTAAATGATTAAATATAGTTTAAAGATGGATACAACTATTAACGTCTTATGATATAATAAAGCAGGTGATAATATGAACTATGTTTTATATGGAGAAGAGCGTTGTTTACTTCAAGAAGCAATGAATAAGATTGTTATGGATGAAGTAGGAAATAGCGATGAAATGAATACTGTTAGTTATAATGCACAGAATTGTAGTATTCAAGAAATACTAGATGACGCGCAAACTATCCCTTTTTTTGCGGATAAAAAGGTTGTAATTGTTTTAAATGCGAATTTTTTATCTGGAAATAATGATACAGAAATTGATACACTACCATTAGAGAAATATTTAGAAAATTCTCTTGCTTCTACTGTATTAATATTAGTTGGTTATTTCCCTAAATTAGATAGTCGTAAGAAGATTGTGAAATTAGTTCAAAAACGTTGTCGTATCTTGGCGTTTCAACGTTTAGATGAATTTGGAAAGCATCGTTTTATTAAAGAAGAAATTAATAAACGTAATATTAAGATTAATAAAGATGCACTAGATGATTTATGTAATCGAGTACCAAGTGATATTAATACAATTCGAAATGAATTAGATAAATTATCAATCTATGGTAAAGCAATTAAAGTAGAAGATGTAGTTGCTTTAGTTACTCGACCTTTAGAAGAAGATGTTTTTCAAATGGTAAATGCAGTTGTTCGTAAAGATCTAGAAACTTCTTTTCGAATTTGGAATGATTTATGTGTTTTAAATAAAGATGCAATCTTTTTAACTGCTTTATTAGCAGGGCAGTTCCGTTTTCTATATCAAGTAAAATGTTTACAAGTACAAGGTAAAAGAGAAAGTGATATTGTTAGTATCTTAAAGGCTCATCCTTACCGAGTTAAAATGTCATTACAAAGTGTGGATTATTTAAGTATCAATGAATTATTCTCAATCTTAAATCAAATAGCTCAATTAGATCAAGATATGAAAAATGGGAAAATAGATAAAAAATTAGGCTTTGAGATGTTTTTAATACGGATGCAAGGAGAATATTAAAATGAAATCATGCAAGGAATTATATAGAATTGGACCTGGTCCTTCTTCCTCTCATACATTAGCACCACAACGGGCTTGTCGCTTGTTTAAGAGTGAGTGTGAGGATGCTTATGAATATGAAGCACAATTATTCGGTTCACTATCATTAACCGGTAAGGGACACTGTACGGATCAAATAATCATCGAAACAATGAAACCAAAGAAATGTATTGTAAAGTTTTTAGCAGGTGAAGATTTAGTGCATCCTAACACAATGAAATTAATTGCATATGATGAACAACATCAAGAATTAGATAACTGGACAATCTATTCACTTGGTGGGGGAGCCATTGAAGTTGTTGGACACCCTGGTATTGATGGAACTGAAGTATATCCACAGAAATCATGTCAGGAAGTTGTTGAGTATTGTAAAGAGAATAAGTTAAGATTTTATGAATATGTGGATGCTTATGAACAAGTTGATGATTATCTACATGAGATTATGAGTCAAATGTTAGAAACAGTCGAAAAAGGACTTGCGACAAGTGGTTATTTACCAGGTAAATTACATTTAAAAAGAGTTGCCAAATCACTTTATTTAAAAGCAATGAATTGTGATAGTGAAATAGAAAAAGAAAAATTATTATTAAGTGCTTATGCATATAGCGCAAGTGAAGAAAATGCAGCCGGTGGTATGACGGTTACATCTCCAACCCTTGGTAGCAGCGGAATTATACCTGCAATTATATATTACTATTATCATAATTTAGGATATACACGATTAAAAATAATCAATGGTTTAAAAGTTGCTAGTATTTTTGGAAACATAATTAAAACAAATGCGACTATATCCGGTGCAAAGGGTGGCTGTCAAGCGGAAATCGGTGCAGCATGTGCAATGGGTGCTGCGATGATTGCTTACTTTAGAGGCTTGAGTGATGCTTGCATTGAATATGCAGCTGAGATGGGAATCGAACATCATCTAGGATTAACATGTGATCCAGTTGGTGGTTATGTAATGATTCCATGTATCGAAAGAAATGCAGTGGGAACTCTTCGAGCATTTGATTCAGCACTCTTATCCCAATATTTAATGGAGGTAAAAGAAAACAAAGTATCTTTTGATATGGTTGTCAATACAATGAAATATACAGGACAAAAAATTGCGATTGAATTAAAAGAAACATCACTTGGTGGATTAGCAATTGATGTACCAATGGAAAAGTAATCGATTGATTTCGGTTACTTTTTTAAACTTTAAAGACTAAAATTCATTTAAATCTTACCTTTCATTACATTAACTTTGCCTTTCATGTCCAAGCTATAGTAAATATTTAACGTATTGTTATAATGATATTATAAGAACAGGTAGTAGATAATTAAATACTACCTACAAAAAGGAGAAGAATTACATATGAAAAAGGATACAATAAAGAAGTTGCTATTAGTTGGATTATTAATATTGGGAACTGGAAGTATAAGTGGTTGTAGTTCAAAGAAAAAAGGTGAGGCGAATCAACAAACATCAACAAATGGTATAGAAGTAATGAGTGCGATGGAAACTAAAAAATTAATAGAGGGTGATCAAATAGATAAATTACCAGATGTCAAGACACTAGAAAGCATGGCTTTGAGTTATGAAATAGTCTATGAAGATACGAAAATGGTAAATAAAAAAAGGAAAAACCAATCTTATTAAGTATAGTTGAACAAGATGTTTCTAATTTTAAGAAAACATATAAAAAGGATTATGAAGAAAAGGGAAATAAGGTACATGATGTAGCAAAATATCTATATGTTCATATCATACCGATTGAGGGTGTTTTTAAAGATGACGGGGAAACAAAATGGAAAAAAACGGTTCCACTGATAAATGGTAGTGTCTTTTTCTTTGATATAAGATATAAAGAAAATGTTGAAATTTTAAAAGCAAAATTTGGTAAAACTGATGATAATAATGGTGATTTTGCTCCACAAGCATCAGTTAAAAAAGGACCAAATGAACTTGCTTCAATGAGTGTGGAAAAAACAAAGACATTAAAAGCGGGTGACAAAGTAGATAAAGTACCAGATGCTAAGACATTAGAAAGTATGGGATTGTGCTATGAAGTAGTATATAAAGAAACAAGAACAGTATATAAAGAAAAACCAAAAACAGATAAGATAAGTGAAATTATAGAAAGCAATAAAGTTAAGAAAACATATGAAAAGAATTATCTTAGTGATGGCGAAAGTGTACAGAATGTATATAAATATAAACAAGGTTATATAATTCCGGTTAATGGTCTTTTTAAAATGGATGGAGAAACAACTTGGTCTAAAGAAATAGTCAATATAAAGGGAGAAAATTGGTTACGTGATATTATATTTGAAGAGAACATTGAAATTTTAAAAGCTATGTTTGAAATAACGGAGTAGTTGAATAAGATAGAATGTAAAATACAGAACAAATAATACAATTGAATTAAAAGAAACATCACTTGTGGATTAGTAATGGATGTGGCATTTACTTTAAAATGTAAAAAAGATACAATATTACTTCTAGTCATATCATATCTTTTAAGAATTATGTTTGATTTAAGTTATTTTGTTATGATGTGTTTGCACATTCCAGTTTTATTACATTCCGGGCAAGTTAGGTTACGCTTTGTTAGTGTACGACCTATATTTGTATATGCTTTTGCATCTGGTACAAAGCGTGCATGACAGGTTGGACATTCATACATTCCTGCTTCTCGCTCCATGTTTCCTGCTGCTTGAAAACTAACAATTGCTGTGAATATAGCTAATCCTAAACAAAGTACTCTTAGGATACTTGGTAGGTTCGTTGATAAGGATGCAAGCATAACCAAAGCAATGACAGCTATGACTCCGACAAAGATGAGGATCTTGGAATATCTCATCTTTTTCTTATTTTCTTCATTCTCTTTTATCAAATTCATCATATTTTCCTCAGCTTTCTTTTGATAATTTGAATTTGTTACGTTTTCTGCGGATAGTAAATCATTCACATTGATATTTAATCGCTCACATAAAGGCAACATGATTGAAACATCAGGTAGGCCGTTTCCACATTCCCATTTCGAAACAGTTTTATCACTGATGCAAAGTTCATCTGCTAATTGCATTTGGGTAAGCTTACAAGTCTTTCGACTACTTGCGATAAACTTACCAATTTTTATGGTATCCATTGAGTTTCCTCTCTTTCTTCATCCTCACTATACATGAATTTAAGAAGAAAGCATACCTACGAAGCGTAGAGTTTACTAATATAATGCTTTTAATGAGAAATCGAGTATAAAAAACAGCCTTACAAAGACTTGAATTTTAAATCATTATATTTAACCACAAAAAGAGGTCTACATCCTGTTAGACAGAAGGCAGACCTCTTTTTGGCGGAAGCGGTGGGATTCGAACCCACGTGCCCGTGAAGGCAACCGCATTTCGAGTGCGGCTCGTTATGACCACTTCGATACGCTTCCATGTATGAACAAAGTGATGATTTAATTAAAAAAAAGCTAGCTTATCACTAACTTTAATTATGCTTCGATCGCGTTGATAGCTTTGCTTAAACGTGATTTTTGTCTAGTTGCGTAGTTCTTGTGATGAATTCCTTTTACTACGGCTTTATCTAACTTAGAACTTGCGATATTATAAGCTTCAAGAGCAGCATCTTTGTTTTTCGCATCAATAGCAGCTAAAACTTTTTTAATAGCAGTCTTAAGAGCAGATTTTTGTGCACTAACCGCAAGGTTACGTTTGTTATTAGTTTTTACACGTTTCTTCTGTGATTGAATCTGTGGCATGTTTGCACCTCCTAGTTTTCAATTGCTTGTAAATTATAACAAAAGTAACCTAAAAAAGCAATAACATGGTGAAAAAAAAGCCATACTAAATATGAGGTGAATACTTTTGAGAAAAATTATGTTAAATATTCGTTCAGATTTCGCAGATGAAGGTGATTTTTTAGATGATAAGGAAGAAACATTTACACATCATGAATGTGTGGAAGGGGATATAAAAACGAATTATATTCGTATTTTAAAAGAAGATAATATTTTAAATAAAGAGGTGGGTGATTATGTTTCAATTGAATTTAGTAATCTTCAAGACTATCGTGATCGTGAGTGCATCATAAATCATATTATTAAGAATATGAAGGTAATGTTAGAAGATATGAAATTAAGTAATAGTAAGCGATATTTGGTAGTCGGTTTAGGAAATCGCTTTATTACCAGTGATGCATTAGGACCAGGTGTGATTGGTGAAATTATGGTAACAGCGCATCTATATGAAATGAAGATAAAAGAAGCGATGAAAGGGACGAGTAATGTTGCGGCTTTAGCTCCAGGTGTCATGGGACAAACAGGATTAGAAACATGTTCAATCATAAGTTGCATTGTTAAGCAATATAAACCTGATTTTGTAATTGTTGTTGATGCACTTGCGACAAGAAATAGTAAAAGAATCAATCGTGTCGTACAAATAAATAATACCGGGATTCAACCAGGTAGTGGAACCGGTAATCAGCGCATGGCATTGAATAAACAATCATTAAAATGTCCAGTTATCGCAATCGGTGTTGCGACAATCACAAGTATTGGTGCTATTTTAGATGAAACACTCGAATCATTAAAAATTAATTCAAGTGAAATACTACAAGCAATTCAAGAGCGTAATGCACTTGATTTAGTGGTAACTCCTAAATCAATGGATGATGAACTCCAACATTTAATCTTCATCATCGCAAGAGCATTGAATGAAGTCATTCATCCTGATTTTTTAAACCTATAAACATATTTGCCTGCTTTTTCACATATCGTGTAAAAAGGGGGCTTTTTTATGAAAGCAACATTTAAAATACTTAGTAAATGTATACTTATCATTGGCTTTTTGTTTATTACTCCTTTTTTTTCAGGATTATTAGAAATATTTGGTAAGGATACCTTTATCGCATCCTTTGTTTATCAACAAAAAACGATTAATGAAAAAATATCAATTAAAAACAAATTAAATGTATTATCTTTTAATTCAAATATTACGATACCCAAAGAAACGATTAAAACTGAAATAACAACCCAAGATATTCCAGTTGTACCACAAACTCCTTCTACAAATAAAAAAATATATATTTATAATACCCATCAAAGTGAAAGTTATAATGAACAAGAAACGGTTATGGATGCAGCGGTTATATTAGGCAATCAGTTAAAAGAAAAGGGAATTGAAGTAGTATTAGAAACAAATGATTTTAAAGCGTTTGGCAATCAATATGGATATAACTATAATGATAGTTATACCATATCTAGAAAGTTCATTAACGATGCATTAGTAAACTATGGGGGCTTTGATTTGATTATTGATTTACATCGTGATGCGATACCACGTGAGGCTTGTTTCACAACTATTAATAATAAGAACTATGCGAAAACAATGAGTGTGGTTGGTGGCTTATCAAAAAATGCTGAGGCAGTAAATAAAATTAGTTCGACACTAACTGACATTATGAATCAAAAGTGTAATGGTATTATGAAACCAGTTCTAGAGCGAGAAGCATATTATAATCAACAAATGAATGATCGGATGATTTTAATTGAATTAGGTGGCGATTTAAACACCTTTGAAGAAGTTAAAAATTCAATTGAGTATTTAAGTAGCAGTATCGCAGAACTAGTGGGGAGATAACAATGCGTAGATTTTTAGCTGATGTTTTATTAATTCTAATATTAGTTGCCATCGGTGATTATATTACTGATGCTAAACCAGAAAAAAAGGTGGTTGAATTAAAACAAAAAGTAAATGATTTTGAAGCGGATATTGTTAATCATAAAAAAATAGAAGCAAAAGTAAGTGAAACTTCATTAAATGAAATAGAAGAAAATACAGCTTCAAGAATAGCCTTAGATACATCAAACTTTATTGTTGATGTTGCCGATACAGGGGCGATGATTGTATCAGAAATATTTCATGGATTGACACAATAGAAACACATCATTTAATTTATGTGTTATACTTTTAATGAGGTGATTTTATGAAATCAAGAATTATTTTTATGGGAACTCCAATGTTTGCTTGTGAAATATTAAAACGATTAATAAATGAAAAATATAATGTAATTGCCGTTGTTTCTCAACCAGATAAAAAAGTCGGAAGGAAACATGTTATAACACCAACTCCGTTAAAAGTATTAGCACAATCTTATGGAATTGATGTTTATCAACCAATTCATATTAAAGACGATATTGATACTTTGTGTTCTTTAAAGCCTGATTTAATTATAACTTGTGCCTATGGTCAGTTTATATCACAAAGTCTATTAGATTATCCAACTTATGGAAGTGTTAATGTTCATGCATCGCTTTTACCTAAGTTACGAGGGGGAGCACCAATTCATAAAGCAATTATGTATGGATATAAGGAAACTGGTATTTCAATTATGAGAATGTCAAAACAAATGGATGCAGGGGCAGTTATGGCTCAATCGATTGTGAAGATTGAAGAAAGTGATACGATGGGTTCTTTAAGTAATAAACTAGCACAATCAGGTTGTGATTTATTAATCGAATCACTACCTAAAATATTGGATGGAAGTGCTGTATTTATTGATCAAATAGAAGGAGAAGCAAGTGTTGCTTATAATATTAGTAAAGAAGAAGAAAAAGTTGATTTTAATCAAGATGTAGAAATCGTTTATAATCACATTCGTAGTTTAATACCAAGCCCAATTGCTTATGCATTATTAAATGATAAAAAAATTAAGTTTCATAAAGTGAGAATGGAGCGCTTGATACAAACACATCAACCGGGTGAATTGCTTGGAATGATCCAAGCAGGATTTGCCATTGCCGCAATCAATGGCACGATTATTGTTGATGAATTACAACTTGAAGGTAAAGCTAAATGTGATGCACTTTCTTTCTATAATGGTAGTGGACGAACTTTAATCGGAAGCATTTTAAAATAATCAAACGAAACAATCGATTTAAATCGATTGTTCTTTAATTTGCTCGATTATTTTGTTATAATACACTTGCTTTGAAAGGGGTTGGCTCAATGGATCAAAAACACATTCGAAATTTTTCTATTATAGCTCATATTGATCATGGTAAGTCAACATTAGCGGATCGAATCTTGGAATTAACACAAACCGTATCGAATCGCAATATGAAAGAACAATTATTAGACTCCATGGATTTAGAGCGAGAGCGCGGTATTACGATTAAATTAAATGCTGTGCAATTAATATATAAGGCACTTGATGGTGAAACATATCAATTTCATTTAATTGATACACCAGGTCATGTCGATTTTACTTATGAAGTATCACGTTCGTTAGCGGCTTGTGAAGGCGCTATTTTAGTTGTTGATGCAGCACAAGGGATTGAAGCTCAAACCCTTGCTAATGTCTACTTAGCACTTGATAATGACTTGGAAATAATTCCGGTTATTAATAAAATCGATCTTCCCAGTGCTCAACCAGATTTAGTAAAGGAAGAAATAGAGAATATTATTGGCTTAGATGCTCAAGATGCACCTTTAATATCCGCTAAAAGTGGTATTAATATTCAAGAAGTACTTGAACAAGTTGTAAAGAAAGTACCTTGTCCTCAAGGAAATCCAAAAGCACCACTTCAAGCACTTGTCTTTGATTCTATTTATGATGCTTATCGAGGTGTTATTGCCTATGTAAGAATTAAAGAGGGAGAAGTTAAACCAGGAGATATGATTCGTTTCATGGCTACTGGTGCAGAATATGAAGTGTTAGAAGTTGGTGTGCATACCCCAAATGAAGTGAAAAGTGATGCACTTCATTGTGGAGAAGTTGGTTTTATTGCCGCAAGTATAAAAACAGTAAAAGATGTACGAGTTGGTGACACAATTACGACAGTAGAACATCCTGCAACAACTCCATTAACAGGCTATCGCCAATTAAATCCAATGGTTTACTGTGGATTATATCCAATTGATAGCAGCAAATATAATGATTTGAGAGATGCTTTAGAAAAACTACAACTAAATGATGCTTCTTTACATTTTGAAGCAGAAACATCGCAAGCACTTGGTTTTGGCTTTCGTTGTGGATTTTTAGGTTTACTACATATGGATGTTGTTCAAGAACGAATTGAGCGAGAATACAGTATTGATTTAATTGCTACGGCACCATCAGTTATCTACCATGCTTATTTAAGTGATGGGGAAGAAATGGATATTGATAATCCTAGTATGCTTCCAGATCCATCACGAATTGATCATATTGACGAACCATTTGTTCGTGCAACGATTATGACACCAAGCAATTATATTGGTGCTATCATGGAATTAGCTCAAAAGAAACGTGGCTTTTATAAAGATATGACTTACTTAGATGATAAACGTGTCAATATTGTTTACGAATTACCACTTGGTGAAATTGTTTATGATTTCTTTGATAAACTAAAATCATGTACAAGAGGTTATGCATCCTTTGATTATGAATTAATTGGTTATCAAACAAATAAATTATCAAAAATGGATATTATGTTAAATGGTGAGATTGTCGATGCTTTATCGACGATTGTACATAAAGATTTTGCTTATAATCGAGGAAAAGCAATCTGTGAAAAATTAAAAACATTAATTCCACGTCAACAATTTCAAATACCGATTCAAGCATGCTTGAATGGTAAGGTAATTGCTCGAAGTGATATTCGATCTTTACGAAAAAATGTATTGGCTAAATGTTATGGTGGCGATATATCTCGTAAAAAGAAATTATTAGAAAAACAAAAAGAAGGAAAGAAACGAATGAAATCAGTAGGTAGTGTTGAAGTACCTCAAGAAGCATTCATGGCAGTTCTTTCAATGGATGAAGAGTAAACAGTGTCGAATAGGCACTGTTTTTTTCTAGTTTTGTCGAATCACTTTTTACTTTTAAATATAATGTTAAAATAGTTTGGGAAGTGATTAAATGGAATATTCTTTAATACAAAAATATAGTGAAGAACATTATTACACAAAATGTGAATTAGAAAATGATTTTAGTGATTCTACGCTAATGATTATGTGGGAAGAAATTGAACACTACCGCACTTTTTTTAAACATAATATAAAAATTGGTTATCATCATTATTATGTGACTTATAATCCTTATGTAAGTAAAAAAATATTTGATTTACATCAACAGTATTATAAATTTCAATATTATAATAAAGAAGTAACAAAGTGGTTACCTTGTTCAAATAAAGAACAACAAGAAATCGAACAATTTAAAGTGCTATTTAATCATTGTAAAAGCAGAGAAATCAATCTTTTCTTTGAAAATACACTACATTCTTTACAAATAGAACTTGATAATGAATTAATTAATTTTTTGGTAAATAAAAATGAAGATATCTTTTTAAAAGTATTTTTATGTATTTTGTCTTTAGAAAAACCAATTACAGTTATTACTCTTAACTTGATTTGTAGTGAATTATGTCATATAAATATTTTGTCTCTGATAGATATCGATAAATTATATTCTATTATAATAAGCCCAAAGGGACATAATGATTTAACTTATTGCTTTCTTGCCTTTTTAAATGAATTGTATTTGAAATTGTGTGATAAAATGTTATTATATGATTTCAAAATTCTTAAGGGAATCGAATCTTTAAATGAAGAAGAACTTCATAATATCTATCCAATGCTTCAAAAGAAACAAATTGAATTCTTTTTAATTCATCATCAAGTAAATCATTATTATACAATTCGTGATTATATGAGTGCAACTAATGTTAGTTATGAAACAGCACGTTATTCACTTGAAGAATTAGTCAAAATAAAATGGTATCAGAAATTAAAAGTAGGGAAGAAATTTGTTTATCATATTTTATGAGAGGGGTATTAAAGTGGCTGATTTATCCATAATTGTTCATGGTTACTAAAATATTTTTATGTCTTGAACAACAAAATCTACTAAAAGATTTGGTTATTATTTCAAATATGAATAAAAGTTGTCAAGTCGTAGGAACAAGTACTATTTTATTAGAAGATTTAGATATATTAATTGCATCGGGTGCTGATGTACTCGTTGTTAGTCCTGACTTTAATGTTGAAAAGAGTTATCTGATGATTGATGCGATTAGAGAAAATGATGCGTGTAATCGATTAAAAATCGTTGGAATATTTAAAGACTTAAATGCAGAATTGATTCATCATTATCTTACAAGTAAAATAAATAACTTTATTATTGAACCATTTATTTGTCAAGATATCTTTCATGCTGTATTATTAGAAAATAAAGATAAGAAAATAACCAATATGGATCCACAGATGAATGAGGAATTAGTTGCGGAACATTTGATCGCAAAAGGGGTTCCCATTCATTTATATGGCTTTGATTATTTAAAAACGGGTACGTATTTATTATATAAAAACTACGGTCTTTATAAGAGTAACATAACAAAAATCTATGGTGATGTTGCTAGAAAGCACTTTACAACTCAATCACGAGTTGAAAAATGTATGCGAACAGCGATTCATCATGCTGTTGGTTACGATGAAAAAGCAACCAATTCAAAGGTAATGTTAGATATTGTTAGTAAATTAAAATGTGAAGAAATGCGGAGGTAAGTTAATGGTACAATCACTTTATGTTCATATTCCTTTTTGTCAGCACATTTGTGCTTATTGTGATTTTTTTCGCTGTGGATATAATGAGGGATTAGCTGATCGTTTTTTATCGGCTTTACAAATCGATCTAAGTAACCAAGTAAAAGAGAAACAATTAAAAACAATCTATATTGGTGGAGGAACACCAAGTGCTTTAAATATAAACCAATTAGAAACGTTATTGCTTATGTTAAAGCCTTTTGCATGTGAAGTAAAAGAGTATACAATGGAAGCTAATGTAGAATCACTTAATGAAGAAAAATTAATGTTAATGAAACAATATGGAATTAATCGTATTTCTTTAGGAGTACAAAGTTTACAGGAATCACTCTTAAAAATAATTGAGAGAAAGCATACCCTTACCCAGATTATTGATTGTATTGCGACCGCCCATAAGGTTGGTATTCATAATATTTCAATTGATCTCATTTATGGATTACCAACTCAAACAATGAAGCAATGGGTTGATGATTTAAATCAAGTAATTGATCATTTGAATATTACACATATTTCATTATATGCTTTAAGTATTGAGGAAAATAGTGCTTTTGGTAGAAGTGGAGTTAAGAATATAGATGAAGATAGTGAAGCAGATATGTATGAAATGGCAATTAATAAATTAGTGAATCATGGTTTTCATCAATATGAAATTAGCAGTTTTGCTTTAGAAAATAGCGAGAGTCAGCATAATAAAGCATATTGGCATTACGATGATTTTTATGGAGTAGGATGTGGGGCAAGTGGTAAGTTAAATCATCAAAGATATGATATGACTCGTAATATTATGGATTATATTAATCAAAAGAATATTAAAAAAGATATTATCTTAAGTGAAAAAGATGAAATGTTTGAATATATTATGATGTCTTTACGCTTACAAGAAGGTTTATCTTATCTTCATTTTAAAGAATTATTTCATCATGATTTTAAACCGCTATATAAAGATATTATCGATGAATTAATCGAAAAGAAATTATGTTATGAATCAAACTTGCACTTAAAAACAACGAAACAAGGAATGTTGTTTTTAAATGATGTAATTGAAACCTTTATGTGACATACTCCCACCACTTATGCGAGTGGGAGTATTCTTGCATGATTATAAATAAAAAAAGATGACTAGGCATCTTTTTCATAATATTTGATTAAGGCTTGTGTTCCTTCATTTTCTAAACCATTATCAGCTAAACATTGATACATTTCTAAAATACAATCGAGCATTTTTAAATCTTGATTTTTACTTTCCATAACATCTTGGACAATTTTCATGTCTTTTATAAAGTGTTTAATATAAAAACCTGGTTTAAAGTTTTTATCTAATACAAGGGGAGCATTGTGATCTAATTGCCAAGAACCAGCGGCGCCTTTTGCTATTGCTTCTAAGATAATAGAAGGCTCAATCCCAACACATCTGGCATAATGAATTGCCTCACTCATCGCTCCTACCGCTCCGGCTACGGCGATTTGATTTGCAGCTTTCGCATGTTGACCACAGCCACTTGTTCCAATATAGTGGATGTTTGTTCCTAGCAATTGAAATAAAGGCAGAGCTCTTTTGTAATCATCTTGTTGGCCACCTACCATAATCGACAGGGAAGCATTACGTGCTCCTAAATCGCCTCCGGAAACGGGGGCATCTAGTACTCTAAAACTACTTCCTTGTTGAAATAGAGCTTGGGCTAAGATCGGAGATGAAGTCGTCATATCAATTAATAAGGCGTTTTTCTTCGCATAAGCAAAGATGCCTTGTTTACTTGTATATACTTCCTCAACATCATTGGGAGTGCCTACCATCGTAAAGATAGCTTCTGCTTCACTAACACACGCTGCAATACTATCACAGATACATAGGCCAAATTCTTTCAAAGGAAGTGCTTTTTCAATACTTCGATTATAAACACTTACATGATGTCCTCCTTGTTGTAAATGAATTGCCATTTCTCTTCCCATAACACCAGTTCCAATCCATGCTATTTTCATAAAATCACCTCATATTAATTATATACTTTTTTTAGAAAAACCGAACTGTTTTTCTTGAAAAGAAATTAGAATAAGAGTAATCTTAAATTATAAATGGAGGAAAATTATGAAAAATATTATGATAAACGAAAAAGTTGTTCCAGCGATTGCACAAGGTTGTATGCGCTTTGCTGGAATGGATGTAGAAGCGGTTGAAAAAATTATTGAAAATGATTTAGCAAACGGTATTACTTTCTTTGATCATGCAGATATTTATGGGGGAGGCGAGTGTGAATCTTTATTTGGTGAGGTACTTAAAAAGCACCCTGATTGGCGTCAAAAAATGATTATTCAGACAAAATGTGGAATTCATCGTGATGATACTACTTATTATGATTTTGATAAGGACTATATTATTAAATGTGTGAATGAAAGTTTAGAAAGATTACATGTTGAATACGTTGATTATTTATTGTTACATCGCCCTGATGCATTAATGGAACCACGATCTGTAAGTGAAGCATTTGATGAACTATATGAAACTGGAAAAGTACTTCATTTTGGTGTGAGCAATCATAATACTTATCAATTAAAGTTATTGAGAAAGTACTGTCATTGTCCAATTGAAATTAATCAAATGCAATTTTCATTAAAACATACAGGAATGATTGATGCTGCACTGAATGCTAATACATTAGAAGATAGAGCAATCGATCGAGATGGTAGTATTCTTGATTATTGTCGTATCCATAATATCACAATTCAATGTTGGTCACCATTTCAATATGGAATGTTTGAAGGAACTTATTTAGATGCATCAATATTTCCTGAATTAAATAAAAAGATTGATGAATTAGCAAATAAATATAATGTAAGCAATAGTGTGATTGCAATTGCGTGGATTTTACGTCATCCAAGTGACATGCAAGTCGTTGTCGGTACAACGAATATTGATCGATTAAAAGCTCTAAGCAATGCTGGAGATATTGTATTAACTAAAAAAGAGTGGTATGCTTTATACATCGCTGCTGGTAATTTATTACCATAGGAGTTAAATAATATCTAAAACGTTTCATGAAGGAAAAGGGGTAATGGGAATGAAACATAAATTTGTTTATCTTTTTTGTCTTGGATTTATTGTTGTTGCAGTATTAACTGGTTTCAGTGCATCACAAAATCGTAAGCATCAAGAAGAACTTGCATTAAAGGCCGAAAAGAGTGTTGAAGTGTTGTTTCAAGATAAAAAACAAACAACACCTAAGCTTGATTTAACGGTTAAAAAGGTAGAAAAAGCTAATGAAAAAGTAGTGCAAGTTCACAATGATAAAATCGCAAAACCACTTCGTAAAAAGCTTTCATTATTATCACAATACATAAAGTATCGAGATAAAATCAATGCTTATTTTGTTGATGGCGTTTGTCCAGTCGATATAAATCAGGCACAAATAGCGAAAGACGAAGTTTCATTAAGAAAACTTCCTGCTCATTATGTAAAGTTATTAGAACCACAATTTAATAATGCAAAGTTACAGATTCAAGCGATGAATGATGCAGTTGCATCAATGAAAGCTTTATATAAAGATGAGGCAATGAATGATTTGAATGATAATATCAATCGGGATATGTATCATGCAGCTTATGATAAACTAGATGCTCTACCACAGAAATCTTTAATCGAGAAATATACTCCTTTTTTAGAAAAAGTTGATCAATTTTTGTTGGAACAAGAAGAAATTGCTCGACAAAGAATTGAAGCACAAAGACAAGCAGCACTTGCTCAAGCACTTGCTGAAGCGAAAGCAGCCAAAGAACAAGCAGAAAGGGATGCTCAGCAAAATGCTTTAATTCAGGCAAGTAATGTAAAATTACAAGGTATGCCATACTATAATCAAAATACAGCAGGCTTACCAAATGGATGTGAATGTGCTTCTTTACTGATGGCACTACATTACAAAGGATATGCGAAAGATATGAATTTAAATCAATTTGCTGATGCATGTCCAAGAAGTGATAACCCACATTTAGGCTTTGTTCATTCTATGAATTCTTATTATCCTTGGAATGTTGTACACTGGATTGCACCAGATGCATTGAGTACCTTTGGTTCTAATTATGGAACAGTGGTCAATATCTCAGGATGTTCAACAAGTGCTTTAAAAGCAGAAATTGATCAAGGAAATCCGGTTGTACTTTATGCAACCTATGGTTTTAGAGATGCCAAAGGATGGGATGGAGAAGTACCACTTAATCTTCATGTAATGTTACTAGTTGGTTATAATCCAATCTCAAATTCCTATATTATTAGTGATCCAATTCTTGGTGAATTGATTGTGAGTTCTCAGCGTTTTGAAGCCATCTTTGCTTACAATCGTTTTGCGGTAAGTGTTCGATAGAAAATATTATTTAATTTAGGATTTAATGAATAAGAAAATAACTTGCTAAGTAATATAATGCATGTTATAATCTAATGGCTTTTACACTGGGTCTATGGAGTATCCTCTAACCTTACACTCGGTCTAAAAGGACGAAACATAAATAGGAGGAAATGAAATGTTATTAAAAAAAGAAAAACAATCAATCATGAAAGAGTACGCAAGATTTGAAGGTGACACTGGTTCTCCAGAGGTTCAGGTAGCTGTCTTAACAGCTCAAATTAACCGTTTGACTGAGCATTTAAAAGAACACAAGCATGACTTTCATTCACAACGTGGACTAATGAAAATGGTTGGTAGCCGTCGTAACTTACTTAAATATTTAAAAGCTAAAGATTTAAGTCGTTACCAAGATTTAATTTCTCGTTTGAACTTACGTAAGTAAAAATTTAAACAAATTGAGAATTCCTTTACGGGAATTCTTTTTTTTGTTTCAAAAACAGGTTAATTATGGTATCATTGTATAGGTTAATTAAAATAATGAGGTGAATAAATTGGCAAAACAAACATTTAGTTTGGATTTCTGTGGTCGTAATATCACAGTAGAAACAGGGGAAATCGCCAAACAGGCCGGAGGGTCCGCCCTGGTACGGTATAATGATACCGTTGTATTATCAGCTGCTACGGCAAGCAAACAAGCAAAAGAAGGAATTGATTTCTTTCCTTTAACGGTAACGTATGAAGAAAAGATGTATTCCGCAGGTAAAATTCCTGGAGGATTTTTAAGACGTGAGGGTAGACCTAGCGAACACGCTACTTTATCAGCACGAATGATTGATCGTCCGATTCGTCCACTTTTCGCTGATGGATTTCGTAATGAAGTACAAGTAGTAAACACGGTTTTATCAGTGGATGGTGATTGTAGTCCAGAAATGACCGCAATGTTTGGTGCTTCTTTAGCACTATGTGTTTCAGATATTCCTTTTAATGGTCCAATTGCGGGTGTTACCGTGGGTTATATTGATGGTGAATATGTAATTAATCCATCAATTGAGGATTCAATCAAAAGTGAAATTATGTTACAAGTTGCTGGTACTAAGTATGCAGTCAACATGGTAGAAGCTAGCGCCAAAGAAGTTAGTGAAGAAGTAATGTTAAACGCAATTATGTTTGGACATGAACATGTGAAGCAATTAGTTGAATTTCAAGAAATGATTGCTGCTAAAGTGGGAAAAGAAAAACGCAAAATTGAGTTATATGAAGTTAGTGCTGAATTAAATCAAGCGGTTCGCAGTAAAGTAGAAACGCGTTTAATTGAAGCAGTTGCCATTCATGATAAATTAGAACGCTATGGTGCGATTGATGATTTAGAAGATGAAATGGTAGCAATCTATGATGCTTTAACTTATGATAGTGAAAAAGAAAAAGCACGTACGATTAAACAAGTAAAAGAAGTTTGTCATGATATTGTGAAAGATGAAGTTCGTCGTTTAATTACAGTTGATAAAGTGCGTCCAGATGGTCGTAAGATAAATGAAATTCGTCCATTGAACTCACAAGTTGATTTATTACCAAGAGTTCATGGTAGTGCCTTATTTACACGTGGAGAAACACAAGTATTATCGGTATGTACCCTTGGTGCAGTAAACGACAATCAAATTATTGATGATTTAACTGAAGTAGAAACAAAACGTTTCTTACATCATTACAATTTCCCACCTTATTCAGTTGGTGAAACAGGACGTATGGGATCACCTGGACGTCGTGAAATTGGTCATGGTGCCTTAGGTGAACGTGCTTTACTTCAAGTTTTACCTAGTTTAGAAGAATTTCCTTATACAATTCGTTTAGTAGCTGAAGTACTAGAATCGAATGGTTCTTCTTCTCAAGCTTCTATATGCGCAGGTACGATGTCTTTAATGGCAGCAGGTGTTCCAATTAGTGCACCAGTTGCAGGTATTGCAATGGGTCTTGTAAAACAAGGCGAACATTATACCGTATTAAGTGATATTCAAGGTATGGAAGATCACTTAGGTGATATGGACTTTAAAGTTGCAGGAACACCAAAAGGAATTACCGCATTACAAATGGATATTAAAATCGATGGCTTAAATAAAGGCATTTTTGAAGAAGCATTAGCGCAAGCTAAAGTTGGTCGTCAAGAAATCCTTGATAATATGTTAGCTACCATTGATAAACCACGTAGCGAAGTTGGAACATACGCACCTAAGATTTTCCAGATGAGTATTGATCCAGATAAGATTCGTGATGTGATTGGTCCAAATGGTAAAATGATCAATAAGATTATTGAAGCATGTGAAAATGTTCAAATTGATATTGAAGATGATGGAAAAGTAGTAATCTATCATAACAGTTATGATGCGATTCATAAAGCTGCGGAAATGATTGAAAATATTGTGAAAGTTGCGAAAGTTGGCGATATCTTTGAAGCTAAAGTTGTACGTATTGAAAAATTCGGTGCGTTTGTAAACTTATTCGGTAATACCGATGGTTTACTACATATTTCTAAAATTGCTCATGAACGTTTAGAAAAAGTCGAAGATGCGCTTAAATTAGGTGAAGTTGTTAAGGTTAAAGTCGTTGAAGTAGATGATAAAGGCCGTGTCAATGTATCTAGAAAAGCATGTTTAGAAAAACCAAAAGATGATTTAGGAAATGATGTCAAAGACAGCGAAGAGGATAAAAGAGATCGCTCAACACGTGTTCATCATGTAACTCGTCACGCTAAAAAAGAAGATTAAACTTAAAGTAGTTGCGTGAAGCAACTACTTTTCTTCAATGAAAGGAAAGTAATATGAAAGATATAAAACATTTAAACTTAATTGGTGCCCATAATGTAAGAGATTTGGGTGGGTATTCGCTTAATCAAAACCATTGTAGTGCATGGCATACCTTATATCGTGGAGATAATTTACATACATTAATAGATGAGGATTGGAATACATTATATACTGCTAATGTACGTTGTATTATTGATTTGAGATCACTTACAGAAAGTACGAATGAAGGATATAATAGTGAAATATATCATATTAAAGGATTACATATTCCACTTCAAAATGAACAGATTGATATGCATGATATTCATCAAAGTTTATCAACTAGTCAATTTTTAATGTCACTTACTGAAGGTTATAAAAAGATGGTACAGGTGAATCAAGCAAATATTGCGAAAGTAATGAATGCAATTGGTGAAAATATAATGAATGGTGCGGTGTTATTTCACTGTACGGCTGGTAAAGATCGCACTGGTTTGATAAGTTTCTTGTTGCTTACTTTAATTGGAGTTAGTAAAGAAGATATTATTGCAGATTATCAAGTGAGTGCTACTTATATTCATAAAGGAATCGGAACTAACAAATTATTATCAAAAATACCTGAAAAATATCAGTATTTGTTACATAGTGATCCACAGAATTTAGAAGGTTTATTTGAATTCTTTTCAAATCATTCAATTGAATCATATTTATTAGAATGTGGAGTTACTCAAAATAATATTGATCGAATTAAGAAATGTTTCATTGATTAGTCATCTTCGGATGACTTTTTTAGTAAAAGACTGTTAAGGATTATAAAGCTATGGTAAAATAAGCGGTAGAGGTGATAAATATGGAATGGTTAACAATTGCAGAAACTTATAAAGAACAATTTATAAAAGATTTACGTGATCTTATTAAAATTAAATCATTACGTAACGATGAAGAAGCAAAACAAGGAATGCCCTTTGGAAAAGAATTAAGAGTAGCCTTGGATTTCATGATGGAATTAGGTAAAAGGGAAGGCTTTAAAGTTAAAGATATTGATGGCTATGCCTGTGTTTTAGAGTATGGCGATGGCGAAGATACAATTGGTGTTTTAGGTCACTTAGATATTGTGCCAATTGGTGAAGGCTGGAGTAAAGATCCATTTGGTGGAGAGATTATTGATGGTTATATGTTTGGACGTGGGACCATTGATGATAAGGGACCTGGTATGGCAGGTTTTTATGCATTGAAAATGATAAAAGATCAAGCAATTAAATTAAACAAAAAAGTTATGTTAATTTATGGTTGTGATGAAGAAAGTGGTATGTCTTGTATGCATTATTATCGAGAACATGCACAAATACCTTCTATGGGCTTTGTACCGGATGCTAATTTCCCATTAATTTATGGTGAAAAGGGTGGCATTCACATTTCCATTAAAGGGAAATTAGATGGAGATATTGTTTCAATGAATGCCGGCGAGAGAGCAAATATTGTAATTGGTAAAGCTGATATGATTGTTGAAAAGTGGAACGACCAACATGCGTATGATTTCGATTTTTATTTAGCTTCCCATCATTTACAAGGATCAATTACTTTATTGGAAAATAATCAGGCAAAACTGCATATTGATGGGGTTGCTGCCCATGCTGCTACACCTTATTTAGGGAATAATGCGGGACTTCATTTAATTAATTTTGTTGCTTCTTCTTATCAAAATGAAACTTGTAATACAATTTATAATATATTAAAAGATTGGCAAGGAACAGGATTTAATATTGCTCTTGAAGGGGCAAGAATGGGTTTCTTAACTCTTAATACAGGAATTATTAAGATTGAAGATAATAATATTGAATTAGTTATTGATATTCGATATCCAATTGATGCAAATAAGGATGAAGTCTTAAAGAATATTAATGAAACATTAAACCGCGAATTACCATCTTTCACTCATCAATCTGGCTATGTTTCAAAGCCTTTATATGTTGATCCTAAAAGTGATTTAGTTCGCATTCTTGAAGAAACTTATCGTGAATATAGTGGAGATTATGATACACCAATTATGACAATTGGTGGTGGTACTTATGCGAAGACTTTTGATAATTTCGTAGCCTATGGCCCTGAATTTCCTCATGCGAATCAAGATGCACCTTGTATGATTGGTGCTCCACATCAAAGCGATGAAGGGGTCAAGGTAAGTGATTTAATGCTTGCTATTGGTATTTATGCTGCCGCAATCGAGAAATTAGATAAGGTATAATACGATGCGAATGCGTAAACTAAAATGGGCAAAAGATCATTTAGAACAAAGTCAGGTATTAATTACAAATCCAAGTGAGATAAGCGGTACTTGGAATGAAGTATTAAAGAGCGATAGAATCCAGGTTGAAGTTGGTAGTGGTAAAGGTGATTATTGGACAAAAATGGCTGCAATGTATCCAGAGATTGGTTTTATCGGTGTTGAAAAGAATGAATCAGCAGCAGCATTATCAACACGTAAATATGAAGATAATCCATTATCAAATATGAAATTTATCTACCAAGATGCAAAAGATATTGATACTTGGTTTAAAAGTGGTGAGGTTGATGTTATTCATTTAAACTTCTCCGATCCATGGCCTAAAAAAAGAACTCAAAAAAGACGATTATCGGATAGTAGTTTCATTCAAAAGTATGAAAAAATACTAAAAGATGATGGTAGAATTATTATGAAAAGTGATAATGCAGCCTTATTTGAATTTACTTTACAAGAATTTAGTCGCCTGAATTGGTTGATTCAAGAAGTGTGGGTTGACTTTCGCTCACAAGCACACGATGAAGATGCGATTAGTGAATATGAACAACGTTTTATGGAAAAAGGTCAACCAATTTATCGAGTGATCTTTCAAAAACGTCATAGTGAATGAAAATCTGCGTAGCTTTTACGCAGATTTATTATTTTACTGTTATTTTTAGGTGAAATAATGATATAATATTATTGTTTATGGACTAGTTTGAAATTTAGTTTTATAGCGCTTGGAGGAAATTATGAAGAGAAAAATTACATTGATATTGTGCTTCATAATTCTAAGTGGATGCACAAGTCAAGATAACGTTGCTACTAATGTTAAATCACAGTTAATGAAGACGAGTGATATGGCAGAGATACCGGCTAGTAATATGGATAAAAAATATTATAGTTACTATTTACCTGCCGGTATTATCCGTAAAGAAAGCAGTCAAGTAAATGAAGTATTTAACTTTGATCAAATTGATTTAGTGATGAATTTTAATACAGCAAATATAGTTATAAATAAATTCTATCAAAAGCCAAAATTAGTTGTTGATACAAAAAGTGAGGCAACTGCGAAAGCTAGAATTAAGGATCTTCAAAAGGTTACTTATAAAAAAGGAAAAAAGGGGGAGCATTCTTATACAGGATACTATGAAAACAATAGTTTTCAAACCTATCCTTATTCACTTGTATTAGTTAAAAACGCGAATGAAGATTATTTACTACATATGAATGCAACCATTGCTGATTTCTATACGGTCGTTCCTGCAGCAGGTTTAAAATCAACGATTAAAGTAATCATGAAACTTGCTAAATCAATTGAATATAAAAGTGATTTAGTTCTGAATGATTATTCGATGAAACAGATTGAAAATTCTAAAAAAGAAAATCTTGATTTCCTAACAAAGAACTTTCCAGAAGAAGGTTATTTAAATGAAGTTGAAGATGTTAGAGAAGCTTCACCGATTAAATAGGAGGGAACTTATATATGAAAAAGTACATGATAGAACTTAATTCATTTGATGAATTGGATACATTAAAGAAAAAAGATAGGATAACGATTTTCACATTTTCTGCAACTTGGTGCCCTGATTGTCGTTATTTAGATGGCTTTATAAAAGAACTGATTGATAAATATGATGATTATTGTTTTGTTTATATTGACCGTGATAAATATATTGAAGTTTGTAAAGAAATGGAAGTTATGGGAATTCCAAGTTTTGTTGCTTATAAAAATAATCAAGAGATTGGTCGTTTTGTATCGACGATGCGAAAAACTAAAGATGAGATTGATGAATTCTTAGGAGCCTTAAGATGAGTGCAGTTCGAGCGTTTTATAATCATCAAAGTTTTCCTGATATTTTAATGGTAGTGATAAAGGATGAAAGTGTAAAAGATTACGAAACAAGGGGAAATATTACGGCTCTATACGATGAGTTTCATCAATGTTTAGGATACAATATAAAGTGTACTAATCATATATTTAAGAAAAACGGATATCAAGCGATGGACAATTCGCTACTCGCATACATTAATGAACAAATTACGACAATGAAGTTTGAAGAGCTGGTTCATGATTTCACAAGTAAAATAGTGATTGGCCATATTTTAAAATGTGAGGAACATCCAGATAGTGATCATTTACATGTATGTCTTGTTGATATTGGAAGCAAACAACTACAGATTGTATGTGGAGCTCACAATGTAGAAAACGATCAATACGTGGTTGCAGCAATCGATCAAGCGGTACTTCCGGATGGTAAACTTATTTTGAATGGTAAATTACGTGGTGTTAAAAGTGAAGGTATGCTTTGTAGTGCGTGGGAGTTAGGTTTAATTGATCATAAAGAAAAAGGTATTCTAGTATTAGATAAGACAAATCGTGTCGGTGACGACTTTTTTGCGAAAGGATGATTGCGATGTTTAATAAATTACTTAAGTTTTTCTTTGAAGAAGTAGAGGATGATACAGTAATAGCGGACGATGAACTAGAACCAATTAGTATTAAAACGCCAATTGAGAAGGCAGCGCCTGTGATTACTAAGCCATTAGAAAAAACGACGAAGGAACCTGTAAAGAAAACGATGGTGGATATCCGCGTTGAAGATACACCAATTAAGATGCAAGCTAAAGAAGAACCAATTAGCCAAAAGCATAAGAATTTTAATATTGAATTATCAAAAGAAGAACGCCAAGTGAGGGAAACACGATCTCGTAGTACCAAAATTGAGCGTAGCGAATATGATTTTTCACCGGTTATTTCGCCAATGTTTGGAATGAGTGATTATGATGAAAAAGGAATTACAGATGAATTACGTCATGTAAGCACGATGAAACCGAAGAAGTTGAATGCTTTAGGAACGATTATCTCACCAATTTTTGGAGCACAAGAATTAGCTGATATGGAAGAAGATGCGCAAGAAAAAATTAAATTTGAACGCATTGAACCAATCAATTTAAAGGATGAAGCATTACCTAATTATTCAATCGATGAAATGATTACCCAAGATAATCAAGATGAAATTGAAAATACAACTCAATCGACGCAATTTTCACTGTTTGGTGAAGATGAAAGTTTAAATGAACCAATTAAATATAAAATGGATGAAGAATGTTAAGGAAAGAAGATGAATCGTATGTATCATTTTATTGGGATTAAGGGAAGTGGAATGGCTTCACTAGCCGCCATCGTTGCAGATAAAGGTGAAGTAGTTACGGGTTCTGATATTGATAAATATATTTTTACACAACAACCATTAGAAGAACGAGGTATTAAAATAACAAATTTTGATGCTTCGAATATTAAAGAAAATAGTATTGTAATTATTGGTAATGCCTTTGATGAAAGCAATGTAGAAGTAAAACAAGCGTTATCGATGAAGTCGGTAACTTGTTATCATTATCATCAATTTTTAGGGAATTTATTAAAAGATTATGTTTCAATCAGTGTTGCGGGAACTCATGGCAAAACTACGACAACTGGTATTTTATCGCATGTTATGGCTGAAGTTGCTCCGACTGGTTATTTAATCGGCGATGGAACAGGTTTTATGCCAAAAGATAGCAAGTATTTTGTTTTAGAGTCATGTGAATACAAGCGACATTTTATGGCTTATACTCCTGATTATGCAATTATTACGAATATTGATTTAGATCATGTTGATTATTATCATGATTTAAAAGATTATATATCAGCTTTTGAAGCATTTGCTGCTCAAGTAAAAAAAGGCTGTGCACTATTTGGTGATGATGTTAATGTACGTAATATGAAGGTTGGTAAACATCATTTATATTATGGATGTGATGCTGGCAATGATGTTCAAGCTAGAAATATTGTCGAAGGTCAAAATGATACGACTTATGATATTTATTATCACAATGAATTCTTTGGTCACTTTGAATTACCATTCGTTGGTAAACCATTTTTATGGAATACGATTGGTGTTATTGCAATTGGAATTATGGAAGGACTAACTGCAGAAGTATTACAGAAGGCACTTGCTAGTTTTCCAGGCGTAAAGCGTCGCTTCAACATTGAAACAAAAGGTGATAATGTTTATATTGATGATTATGCTCATCATCCAACGGCAATTAAGTTAACGATTGAGGCGGCAAAAACAAAATATCCAGATAAGAAATTAATTGCTATTTTTAAACCAGATCGTTTTTCAAGAGTATATTATTTAATGGATCAGTTTGCAAATGCTTTTGATGAAGCAGATGAAGTATATCTTTGCCATTTTCCAGATAATGCAGCAAAAGAAAAAGGAATCGATATTTCAATTCTTGATTTAGCAAAACTGGTACCTAATAGCGTTGTGATTAAAGAAGATGAAGCAAATGCGAAAGTGCTTGCAGCACGAGAACCAGCCGTTTATTTGTTCATGAGCAGTAAAGATATTTATAAATTCAAAAATATTGTAAAAAGTTTTCATTAGTATTGTAATGATTTTCAAAGTGTTGTAATATATATTGGAGGTGTTTACATGGGACTAGATCAACTTTTAGAATTAACAAGCAGTGTTAGTATGAAACTGTTACCAATCTTAGGTGCCATTATTTTAGTTTTCTTAATCGTATTTGTACATCATTTAATTAAAGTATTAACACAGACAAATACAACATTAGTTGCTATGAGTAAAACAATTGAAATCACCAATAATGAATTAAAACAATTGGAAAAACCACTAGCAACCTTAAATGAATTAAGCGAGACGGTTGATTGTGTACATGAAGCTAGTAAAAATGCAGTTCGATCTGCATTTATTACGATAATTGAAAATTTTTCATCCATTAAAGAATGGTTTATGAAATTTGATAAAACAAGTGAAACTCCAAGTACTACAAATAATAATTCAGAAAATGAAAACGGAGGTGAAGGTAATGGAGAATAAAGATCATATCAAAGAAGCAGAAGAAATGGAAAAAGAAGCCAAATTCGTGTTTATTGATGTTGATGATGATAAAGATAGTGAAAAGAAAAAATTGTTAGATCAATTTAATAATGAAATAACTAATTTGTATGATGACTTTAAAGAATGGGTTAAATATCAAAATCAACCGGAAAAGATTGAAGCTAGAAAAGTTAAGTTAAAAGAAGAAAGTGAAAAAATTGTTTCTAAGACAAAAGATTTAATGATGGATGTTAAAAATAATGAAAAACTTAATAAGACACTATCCGATGTTGGAAATGAAGCTAAAAAATATTATGGAGCATTAGCCCAAGGTGTAAGCCAAGGTATGGATGCAATTAAAGATAATGAATATGTTAAAAAAGGTGTCGATACTATAAGTGAAGGCGTTCAACAATTCAAAGAAGATGAACGAGTAAAAGAAACAAGTGCTAAATTAAAAAAAGGTACTTTGCATGTGGCAACTGAGGCGTATGAATCTTTAAAACGCGTACTTGAGGATAAGCCAGAAGTAAATGAAATTGACGATAAAACTACTGAAGATAATAAGGAACAGTAGGGAAGGAGTATTATGAAACGAATAACAATTTACGATGTCGCAAAAGAAGCAGAAGTTTCACTAGCAACGGTATCTCGGGTTATCAATGCATCTGAAGTTGTGCGTGAGGATACGCGGGTTAAAGTTCAAGAAGCAATTGAAAAATTAGGTTATAAACCTAATGCAATTGCACAAGGCTTAGCACTTCAAAAGACAACGACAATTGCCCTTATTGTACCAGAAGCTAGTTTCTTCTATACAGGCCAAATTATTAATGGTTTGATTGATGTTGCGAAAATTTATAAATATAATATCGTTTTACATACTACGACTGAAGGCATCACGGGAATGAATGATATTGTGGAAACAATTATTAAATCACGAGTTGATGGTGTTGTTATTTTTAATGATAAATTATGTAAAGAAGAATTAAATGCTTTAACTCGTTATCAAGTACCAATTGTAGTGATTGGTGATCATATGGGTGATGATGCAATTGGCTCTGTTTATGTTGATTATGGAACATTGATTTTTGATTATATTACTTCTTATTTAGATAAAGGAATTAAAAATATTGCTTTAATTGAAGATCGTAAGAACCCTGCAATTATGAAACAGTTAAAAGCAGGTATTGATAAGGCTTATGATGCAAAAGGATTAAAATTCGATCAATTTATTTCAATTCCAAAGGAATATCGTTCTTCTTATTTATATTTGAAAGAGTATTTTAAGAATCATAAACATGATTTGATTCTTACTTATCGTGATTCTCAAGCAATGGCAGTCTTGAATTCTGCTAATGAAAATGGACTTACAATTCCTAATGATATGGAATTAGTTTGTGTCTTAGATAGTAAATATAATGCCATGGCACGTCCTCAAATTTCTGGATTTAAAATTCCTGATTATGATTTAGGAGCAGTGGCAATGCGAGTTATGACGAAGATGTTAAAAGAAGATGGTGAAGTATTTGATAAAGAAATTGAATTATCTTATATTTATACACCACGTCAATCAACAAAATAAAGATTGACAAAACTTTGTAAGTATCTATACTTATAGAATAAGCGATTGATAAGAAATAGTAAATAAAACGATATGTTTAGAGAATGGTTGGTTGGTGAAAAACCATACATAACGTTTATTGAATACACCTTTGAGCTGTTTTATGAAAATAAAACCGAGTCACTCACGTTACGAGATTAAGTGCATCATTTGTTTGATGAACTAAGGTGGTACCACGCAAAAGCGTCCTTGGATTGAGGACGTTTTTATTTTGAAAAGGAGAAAGATGATGAAATTATTTGAAGAACTTAAATGGAGAGGTTTAATTAATGATGTAACTTCACCAGAATTAGAAGATGTGTTAAACAACGGAGAAGTAACTTTTTATATTGGTACTGACCCTACGGGTGATAGTTTACATATTGGACACTATTCATCTCTATTGTGTGCAAAGCGTTTAAAGGAACATGGACATCATCCAATTATGTTAGTTGGAGGTGCTACAGGCTTTATTGGTGATCCTAAGGCAACTGGGGAGCGAACGATGTTAAGCAAGGAAAAACTTGATTACAATTATGCCGCTTTAAGTAAGCAAATAGAAAAGTTATTTGGATTCACAATGGTAAATAACTATGATTGGACAAAAGATATTTCAATTCTTGATTTCTTAATTGATTATGGAAAATTCTTTAATGTTAACTATATGTTAAATAAAGATACGGTAAAGAGTCGTTTAGAAAGTGGTATTTCTTATACAGAATTTTCTTATATGATTCTTCAATCTTTAGATTTCTTACATCTTTATGAGAACCATAATTGTACCTTACAATTGGGTGGACAAGATCAATGGGGAAATATTACGAGTGGTTTAGAATTAATCCGTAAGAAGCATGGAGTTGATGTTAAGTGCTATGGGTTAACTATGCCTTTAATCACAAAAGCAGATGGAACTAAATTTGGTAAGAGTGAAAGTGGTACGGTTTGGTTAGATAAAGATAAAACTTCACCTTATGAAATGTATCAGTTCTTAGTAAATTCAGAGGATGAAAAAGTAATCGATTATTTAAAGAAATTAACATTCTTAAGTAAAGATACAATTGATGGATTACAGGAAAAAGTAGAGAAAGAAGCACATTTACGTGAAGCACAAAAAGTATTGGCAAAAGAAGTAGTTTCTTTCCTTCATGGAGATGATGAATATCAAAAAGCATTAAAGATTACCAATGCATTATTTAGTGGAGATATTAAAGCCTTGAATAAAGAGGAACTTAGCGATGCTCTTCATGGTTTTGAAATAAAAGAAATGGAAGACCATAAAGAATTAGTTGATGTTCTTGTGGAAGCAGGAATTGCGAAGAGTAAACGCGAAGCTAGAGAGTGGATTGGGCAGGGATCAATTCAAATAAATGGTGAAAAGTGTAAAGATCCTCAACAAATCATTGATAGTGAGCATGCTCTTTATGATTCATTAACTTTAATAAAAAAAGGAAAACGTAATTATTATGTAATTAAACAAGTTTAATGACTTGTTTTTTTTAATCACCAAATGGGCATTTATACATAGTATAAATTATCAGGAGGTTAAATATGTTAATCGCTGTTGTGAATAGTAATCGGGAAATGCAAGAAGTATATTTCGATTTAAGTAAAACTTATGATACTTATTTAATAAATGAATTTAGTGATTTTGATAAGCTTACCATTCCAGATGTATTAGTACTACCAATTAAAGGAATGAATGATAAAGGATACATTAAAGGGAAACAAGGAATGATACAATTAGATGAAGCATTCTATCAACAATTAAATGATACGATGATCTTTGCAGGGGTTCATCATCCTTTTTTGAAACAACTATCGTATCCAATTCATTATTATTTAGAAGATAAGGAAGTAATTGAACGAAATGCTGTTTTCACTAGTGAAGGAGTTCTCTTTTTACTAATTGATAATAGTCAATTATCTTTATTAGAACAAAAGATTGATATTATTGGTTATGGAGCATGTGGTAAAGCAATCTATGACTTATTAAAGGCATTAAAGGTACAAGTACGTGTAATAAGACGGATTGTTGAAGAAGGACAAGAAGATATGGTATCAATTCAACAGTGGCGTAATATGGAGTGTGGAGATGTGATTATTAATACAGCACCAGCACCGATTATTAATCGTGAGCTAATGCTTCATTTTAGTAAGAAACCACTTATTATTGATATTGCGAGTGGAAATCAAATTGATGAGAAAATGGCTTTGTTATATGGAATTCGTTTAATTAAAGCAGAAAGCTTACCAGCAATGTTTACAAGTGTTAGTGCAGGTCGTTTAATTGGTGAATATATTAGGGGGAAAATTGATGCTGAAGCATAAAAAAATATTAATTGGGATTTGTGGGTCTTTTTGTAATCATGCACAGGTATTAGATGAAATAAAGAAGATGGTAGTAAATAATGAAGTGCAAATTATAGTCAGCGATAGCGTTAATAATATATCAACGCGTTTCTTTAATCGGGATGATTTTATTAATCAACTAGAAACAATCACCAATAAAACAATTATTAATTCACTTGTTGAAGCAGAAAAGATAGGACCGGATAATTACTATGATATTATGGCAATTGTACCAATGAGTGCTACCATATGCGCAAAACTTGTTAATGGCATTTATGATTCACCAGTAACACTAGGTGCAAAAGCGATGATTCGTAATAATAAAAATATTGTGATTGGACTTGCAAGTAATGATGGACTTGGAATGGTTGCATCTAATTTCTTTCGTTTATTAAGTATTAAACATATTTATACTTTACCTTTTAGCCAAGATTCACCTTTCTTAAAACCTTATAGTATTATATCTAAATGGTCTTCTTTAGATGAAGCTCTAACTTGTGCTTTAGAGAATATCCAAATTCAACCTATTTTAGAAAGTGATTTTGATGTCAAATGAAAAAGATCATGGTTGCCTTAATCACACCATTTTTAAAGGATGGCTTTATTGATTATGCCTCATTAGAAAAGATTGTATTACGGTTATTAGATGAGGGAATTGATGGCTTTATTGTATGTGGCACAACAAGTGAAGTTTGTACCTTAAGTCGAGAGGAACGTTTTCAAGTTCTTAATTATGTTATTAAATTATGTTCTCATCGCTGTGAAATATGGTTTGGTTGTGGAACAAATAACACAAAAGAGACGCTAGAGCTTATGCAAGCCTCACAAAGCCATGAAATCGATGGTTACTTGATTGTTACCCCATATTATAATAAACCATCTGATGCCGGTTTATATAAGCATTATGAAAGGCTAGCAAAGCAATCGATATTACCAATTATGTTGTATAATGTACCAAAACGTAGCGGAGTTTGTTTATCTTATCCTTTGATACGAAAGTTAATTAAACATTATCCTAATATAACTAGTTTAAAACAAGCCAGTGATGACTATGAAACAGTTAAGAAGTTGAAGGAAGAATTTCCTTTCTTTAAAATATATTGTGGGGAAGATGCTGCTTTAAGTAGTGGGTTAGATGCAGGTATGGATGGGATTATTTCAGTAAGTGGTCATTGTTATTTAAAAGATATTCAAAATTTTATAAAAGCCTATCAAAATCATCAACCAATAACTGATTTTGATAAAAGGATAAAAGACATTGCAACTACTACTTTCTGTGATGCTTCTCCTGCTCCTATAAAATATATATTAAATCAAAGAGGTGAGTGTCATAATGTATTACGTTTGCCTTTAGTTCCAATAACTAAAGCTAATAAAAATAAAATTGATGCTTTTCTCCATGATTCGACTAAGTTTTAGATAAGTCATCCCTATACTATTTATGGGTGATTATATGATTCAAGTAGAAGTACTAGATGAGGAACATGAAGAAGATTTAAAGACTGCAATCAATGATTTTTTAATAGAAAATGATATGATAGAAATAATTGATATTAAGTTTTCAACTGCTGCCTTTATCGATAAAGAAGAACAAATTTATTGTTTTAGCGCAATGATCATTTATAAGTATGAATCCTAAATAATCGAACAGACTAGTTTTATGGAGGTGTTTAAAATGCCAAATAAAACACAGATTCAATGTAATGTTTGTTCTTGTCGTTTTCAAAAAGAAAATCATTGTAGCGCAAATGAAATAAGCATTACCTGTGATCAAGCAATTATGCCAAATTCTACGCATGAAACAGCCTGTAAATCATTTGTTTGTAAAAGCGAAAAATAACGAGACACGAGATTCATCGTGTTTCGTTTTCTTTTGTTTGTTCCAAGAAAAAATTATGTTATAATAATCACTAGAGGTGATTGCATGCGTAAAGTATTACTGCTTATACTCTGTTTTTCATTAATTAGTGGCTGTTCCGCTAACCATAGTGCAAGCGATGAACGTTCTAAAAAATACAATGAGTATATCAAAACAGTTGAAGATAATGGTGATATTGTTTCAAATGATATTCCTTTTGATCATGCTCTAAAAGTAAAAAAAGCAAAGAAGAATTTATACCAATATACAATAACAATCGATAATCCAAAGATTGCAATGTACAACATTGAAGAAATTGTCGTTGATAAGAAGATGATTGGTGGAAAAATTATGTTTCCTAATGTTGGGATTATAGATGATGAAGATGCTCAATATAACTTAATTCCATTTCAATCAAATAATGAAAAAGGTTTTCAAAAAGGAATACAATTAAGTGGGGAAACAACTGAGTCTGAATTTACGCTTTATGTATTAGTAACATGGAAAGACTATGCAAAATTGAAAACTTCAAAAGCTTTCTTTAATTACCATTATAAGGCTAGTGATGAAACAAAGAAAACTGAAAGTGATTAGTTATGAATAAGAAAAAACAAACAATTATTGCTGGTGGTTTAATTTCTTCTGCAGGAATATTTATATCAAAATTGATTGGTATTTTATATGTAATACCATTACAAAATATACTTGGTGCTGAGAATATGGTTTATTATGGAATGGCTTTTAATATTTATTCTTATATTCTAAATGTCGCAACCGCAGGAATACCATTTGCAGTAGCGACTATGGTAGCACGCTACATTGCTCATGGAGATTATAAAACATCATTATTAATTAAAAAATTATCATTATATTTAATGGCTGCTTTTGGTTTATTATCAATGTTTATCTTAATGTTAACCTCAGGTATCTTTGCGAATATTATGGCTTCTGATTTAGGTAAGCAAGGCATTGAAAATATGCGCAATGTATTAATCGTAATATCGGTTGCCTTATTCTTTGTACCGGTATTAAGTGCATTAAGAGGTTTTTACCAAGGTTTAAAAGAGATGGAAATCTATGCAAAGTCACAGGTCTTAGAACAGTTATCAAGAGTTATATTTTTATTAGTAGCTGGTGCTATTATTGTTTATGGATTAAATTGGGACCGTATCTGGGCTACTTACTTTGCAGTGTTATCGGCTGCAGTAGCAGCGGCTTTAGCTTTTATTCATCTAACACTTTATGACCGTAAACAGATGCCTAGATTAAAGATGCAAGCCTTAAACCAAGAGATTGGTGATAATGATGATCGTAAATTATTAACAACCGAATTGATTATGATTGCACTTCCATATTTGATGGTCGCAATACTTGGCTATAGCGATATGATTATTAATACTTTATTTGTGAATAAAGCATTAGCTGCTCATGGTAACAGCAGTAAAGAAGTATTACAAATCGTATCGGTTGTTTTCACTCCAGTACAAAAGATTATGTCAATTCCAATGGTCTTGGCACCAGGTTTTTCAGTAGCGATTATACCTTACATTACAAGTGCTTTAGCGAAGAATGATTTTAAAGGAGTACGTAAGAATATTACAGAATGTGTTGATAGTGTTTTATTTATCGCAATTCCTATTTCATTTTGTTTATTCATTTTTGCGAAACCAATTATGTCTTTTATAGCGGGTGGTACAAATCTTAATTTAAATGCAGAAATATTAAGATGGTTCTCAATGGAAGCTTTTATATCTACGATTGCACCGATTTTTAATGCTTTAATGATGGCATGTCGAATGCAGAAAATTAATATTCGTAATTTATTTATCTTTGGCTTAATTAAACTAATTACAACGTATCCTTTCATAGCGTATTTTGGTTATCCAGGCATGGTATTATCAAGTTTATTATCCTTAGGTATTTGTATATTATTAGATGTTTATACGTTATCTAAAGTGTATCATATTCGTTGGGCAACGACGATGCATCGAATCATCTGCATGGTTTTATCTTTGATTGGTATTGTGATTGTTTCACTAGGATGTAATATGATTGGAATCAATGGTTATGGTCATGGGATGTTCATCAACACTTTGCAGTTAGCAATAAGTGGAGGACTTGGAGTTCTTGCTTATCTAGCGATTAGTTATTTCTTCCAATTACCACAGATGATTTTCCATATAGATTTAACGAAGTTATTGAAACGAGGTAAAAAGGATGCGTCTTGATAAATATTTATCCCATGCTTTATTAATGAGTCGAAAAGATGTTAAGAAATTAGTTCGTTCTTCACAGATCAAAGTAAATAATATAGTGATAAAAGACGAGAGTTTTCATATTGATGAAAACAGTGATGAAATATTATGGAATGATGAAAGAATTAACTATCAACAATTTGTATATTATATGTTACATAAGCCTAAAGGTGTTGTTAGTGCTACAAAAGATAATGTTTATCCGACTGTTTTATCTTTATTAGAAGATCAAAGAACTGATTTATTTCCGATTGGACGACTTGATGTTGATACAACTGGTTTATTAATTATTAGTAACGATGGAGAATTAGCACATTGTTTATTATCACCTAAGTATCATAAAAACAAGGTATATCAAGTGCAATTAGCTTTACCAATTGATCAACAACAAATTGATTTATTAATTCAAGGTGTTGCTTATGAGGATGATAATTATAAACCAGCAAGGGTTGAAGTAATAAGTGAAAGATGTATCCATTTAACAATACAAGAAGGAAAATTTCACCAAGTAAAAAGAATGATGAAAGCAGTTGGTAATGAAGTAATTGAATTATCTAGGATAGCTTTTGGGGAATTAGAATTAGATGAAGCATTAAAACTTGGAGAATATCGAGAATTATCTTTAAAAGAAATTGAATGTTTAAAAGGTAAATCCAATTGATTATATTAATTGTCGCAATTGATGAAAGTGGATTAATCGGAAGTCGTGGTAAAATGGCTTGGCATAATCAAGATGATTTAAACTGGTTTGCTCATAAAACAAAAGATAGTGAGGTTCTAATGGGACGCACTACCTTTGAACATTTACCAAAACCATTATTAAATCGTTATGTACATGTTGTAACGAGTCATGCTGATTTTAAGATAGATCAAAGGGATGGATGTGTATGTTTGAATCCAATTTCAATGATAAAGCAATTTAAAGATGAAGGAAAGAATTTATATATTTGTGGAGGTAAACAAATATATGAATTAGCTTATGATTATGTAGATGAAATGTATGTATCGATTATTCCTGGAATTCATGAGGGAGATACTTATTTAGATTTAGATTTATCTATGTTTTATTGTGAATCGATAATTGAGAATAATAATTTTACTTTAAAACATTATCGTAGAGGAGAAAATTTATGAGCTTATATGAGATTATTGTGAGTTTGTCATTACTTACGATTGCCGTTTCTTCGATTGTATTTCCAACAATTTATCTGGCAAGAATGAGAAAATATCATCACCAAGCAAATCATATAGATAAATAATGATAATTGCTTGTGATGTGAGTCGTGTAAAGCTTAGAATATTTAATTGATTGATGACTCTTTTTGAGTCATTTTTTTTTAGGCTTATGTATAATATTGATAAATGTTTCATATTATTTATTGAGGTAGAAAATATGAAAAAAATATTGATTATTATTTTAAGTTTATCTGTATGTATAAATATATTTATGATAATTCCAACTCATGCAACTGAAATTGATTTAGCACCTAATGCATTAAGTGCCTATTTAATCGAATATAATAGTGGCAAAGTTATTTACGCAAAACATGAAACAGATCGTTTATATCCGGCTAGTATGACCAAGATGATGGGTTTATTACTTCTATATGAGGCACATCAAGCAGGTAAACTAAAGTGGAGTGATAAAGTTACGACAAGTGAGTTAGCGGCTAGTATGGGGGGCTCACAGGTCTTTCTTGAAGTAAATGAGACGATGAGTGCACGGGATTTATTGAAAGCAATCTGTATCGCATCCGCAAATGATGCGATGGTGGCAATCGGAGAAATGATTGCGGGAAGCAATGAACATTTTGTGGAAAGAATGAATGAAAAGGGAAAAGCATTGAAACTCACAAATACTAATTTTGTCAATGCAACAGGTTTACATGATCCTAAGCACTATTCATGCGCAAAAGATATGGCAATCATAGCAAAAGCATTAATTGAAGTTGGCGGTAAAGATTTATTAAGCGTCACTTCGAAATACGATGCTTATATTAGAGAGAAAAGTGATAAGAAATTCTGGCTAGTTAATACCAATAAATTACTAAAACAATATCCAGGTGTCGATGGTCTTAAAACAGGTTTTACTCAAGAAGCAAGAAGTTGTATTACGGTAAGTGCGAAGAAAGATAACTTACGTTTAATATCCGTTGTCATGGGAGAACCAAATTCCAAAATGCGTAATACAGAAAGTAAACAAATGCTTGATTATGGCTTTTCACAATTTTCAACCGGAATTTTAATGAATAAAAATAAAATCATTCAAAAACTTACCTTTGATAAAGGAAAACCAAAGCATGCTAATTTACGTTTAAAGGATGATGTAACGTATTTATTTGAAAAAGGAAAAGAGGCAAAAGAGCGTAAACGTAAAATTGAATTATTAAATGGTAATGTTCCTTTTAAAAAAGGAGATGTAATTGGTTCAGTTAATATTGAAATGGATAATGGTTATAAAATAAAGACGGATTTATATATTGATAGCGATATTATTGCTTTGAATTATTTTGATATCTTACTTAAATCAATCAAAAGAATCCTATCATAAGATGTGCTTGCGCATCTTTTTTTGTCGAAGCAACAGATGCTTTGTCGCATTTCTACTGTAAGCTTTTAAAAAGTGATAGGATAATATTTGGAGGGATAAACTTATGAAACATAAATTAATTGGTAACACACTTTATTTCTATTTCTATGGTGATTTAGACAATTTAACTTTAAGTAATCTAAAGCAAATATGTATTGATTTAATTGATCGATATCATCCTGCAATTGTGAAAATGGACTTTGAGGAAATAAGTTTTGTCGATAGTACTGGAATTGGTTTTGTATTAGCACGTTATAAACAATTATCTAAATATCATGCGAGATTAATTCTTTGTAATTTGTCAACATCAAATAAAGCGCTATTTCACATGTCAGGAATATTTCAAATAATTGAGTATGAAAGAAATGAGGTAAAGATATGAATACAATGACATTAAACTTTGTCGCTAAATTAGAAAATGAAGCATTTGCCCGGACCAGTGCGATTGCATTTTTAATGCCACTGAATCCAAGTCTTGAAGAAGTAATGGAAATAAAAACAATGATAGCTGAGGCGGTAGTGAATGCAATGATTCATGGGTATGAAGATAATCCTGAAGGTATTATTACGTTACATATGGAATATGATGCTAGAGAAGTTTTGATTGTTGTTGAGGATGAGGGTTGTGGTATTGAAGATATTGATCAAGCAATGCAACCATTATATACAAGTAAAGAACATTTAGAGAGAAGTGGTATGGGTCTTACCATTATGGCTACCTTTGCCGATGAATTTCATATTGATTCCACGATTAACAAGGGGACATGTATTACGATCCATAAGAGATTGAGTGAGCATGATGGAAATCATCGATAATGAAAAAGCAATTATAGAAATTCAAAATGGTAATGATGAACTAAAGGAAGAATTTGTAAAGGCAAATACTCCGCTTGTTTATGCAATTGTGAAACGCTTTTCACATAGCCGTTTAGGAAGTGATGAGTTATTTCAGATTGGGTGTATTGGTTTAATGAAAGCTATTAATAAGTTTGATATAAGTTATGAAGTAAAGTTTTCCACTTATGCAGTACCAGTTATTATGGGAGAAATTAAACGCTTTTTTCGGGATGATGGTACGATGCGTATTTCTCGATCATTAAAAGAAGGTTATTTAAAAATGACGAAAGTGAAAGAGCAATTAACGCAAGTATATAATCGAGATGTAACGTATCAAGAAATAGCTGATTATATGGTAATTGATGTGAGTGATGTAATTTTAGCTTTTGAAGCAAATCAGTTTATATATTCTTTAGATGAACCAATTTATGAAAAAGATGGGAATGAAATACATTTATCCGATAAAGTCGCAAATAATTCTGAAGAAGATATTGTTTTACGTTTATCACTTGATAAAGAAATAAGTAACTTAAGTCAAAGAGAGCGTTTAATTCTTTATTATCGTTATGATTTAGGAATGAAACAAGATGAAATTGCCCTAAAACTGCAGATATCACAAGTTCAAGTATCCCGCTTAGAAAAGAAGATTATTGAGAAGCTTAGAGAAGCACTTATGATTTGTTAAGTGCTTTTTTTGATTGCATTATCAATTTTTATTATCATAAGATTTGATATATTATGATATAATGGGTTTCGAGGTGATGATATGTCTAAAATTAGATTCGCAATCTTGGGACCTGGTAACATTTCTAAACGTGTCGTTAAAGGAATGAAACAAGTAGAAGAATTAGAATTATATGGTGTAGCTGCTCGTTCTTTAAATAAAGCAGAAGCATTTCAAATTGAATATAATATTCCTCATGCTTATGGTAGTTATGAAGCATGTTTAGAGGATAAAAATGTAGATGCAGTATATATCGCAACACCGACTCAGGCTCATTTTGATATGGTTATGGAAGCCTTAAGACATGGAAAGCATGTCATGTGTGAAAAACCTTTTATGGTTCATAGTAAGCAGGTTAAGGTTGCCTTTCAATATGCCAAAGAACATCAATTATTATTAATGGAAGCATTTAAAGCTAATTTTCTTCCTGTCACAAAACAAGTAAAGAAATGGATGGAAACAGGTTTAATTGGAAAGGTTCGCTACTTAGAAGGAAGTTATTGTTATAAGTTTGATGGTGAAAAAGATCATTGGGTTTATACAAAAAAATATGGTGGTGGAGGTTTATATGATGTTGGTATTTATCCTTTGGGTTATTGTAATTACTTGGCTAATTCACCAGTCATTGATTTTAAATCAACTTCACTTTTAAATACGAGTGGAGTGGATGATTTAACGCAAGTATTACTAACTTATGAAAATGGTTTAATGGCTAGTATTCGTGGTGGAATTGGGATTTCAACTAAGAATATTGCTTATATTTATGGAGAAGATGGCTACATTGAAATTCCCGACTTTTGGAAATGTGATAAAGCTTATTTACATCAAGGTGATAAGGTAACAATTTTTGAAGAAAAGCATAATAAAGATGAATTTAAATATGAGATTCAAGCTTTTGTAAATGATCTTTTAAATCATAAAGTAGAAAATGATATTATGAGTGAAAATGCTTCTTATCAAAATCTTAGAATAATGGAAAGGAGCGTAAACCTTAGTGATTGAAAATTTATATAATTTAAATGATGAAGATATTAAAAAAATACATATAGAAATGGCAAAAAACTTTAAAAATGATCCTTTGTTTGAAGTAGTATTTCCTAATAAAAAGAAACGATTGGCGATTATGACACGTTTCTTACGCTATTATATTAAGGCAATTCAACCATTTGCTCACTTTTATAGTGATAGTAAAAAACTTAACTCAGTTATGATTGTCTTTGATGATCGTAAAAATAATAAAATCTATTATGCATGGCGCTTACTTTGTTTTAATTTAAAATTAGTACTATTATTAAAAGATATTCAAAATTTAGATGAAGCAATTCATGCCTTAAAATGTTATGGTATGTTTACTAGTAGTTGGGTTAAAGACTTTGAGAATCAACCTTATTTACATCTTGATTTAATCTATACAAAGAAAGCAAAACAAAAGAAAGGTTTTAGTGCTGAATTAATGAAGACATTAATTCAATATGCTTATGATCATCAATTGGATATTAGTGTTGAAACAAATAATCGAGATAATGTAACATATTATGAGCATTATGGATTTACTTTAATGAAAACGATTTCTCATGATGATTATGATGTCGTTCAATATTGTATGATGAAAAAATGGGAGGAATTAAATCATGTTGAGAAAGAAAATTCTGAAATTTTGGTTGAACTTTAAAAAAAATCAAACAAAGTTAGAAAATGCATTGCGTGCAGATGATCGTAGTACGATTCATGAAATAGTTGATGAATTAAATGACGAGCTAATGAAACTTGCCTCATGTTCGATGGAAGTAGAGGAATCCGATGATTTCTTTGAATGTACTTTTGATACTGGTGCAAATAAAACGGCACAGTATATTGTCGAAGTTATGATGAAAAGTGCACCAGAGGAAGTAAGCGAACACTGGATTATTAATAGTTATCGCCATCCTTGTAGTCATCGCTCAATGCATATGACATTATCTATAAAAGATAAAGAATATACTGGCTTAGATTTTAAAGTATATTATACAATAGATGATAATTTAAAAGCAATCCATACAAAAATCTATTGTCCAGCCTTTAAGGATATGGAGGAATTAAGAAAAAATCAGATTACGAGTTATATGTTAGAACTCTTTGTTGGTGAATTAGAAATAGAAGCACGTATTGCTAGTGTTGAAATAATTGATCAAGAAAGTGATGAAGAAAATGTTGTGTTACTGCCTAATTTCTATGAAGATATTTGTGATATTATTATCGATAAAGATTGGCATGAATATCATTATCCAACACAAATATATAACGTATATAAATTGAATGAAGAATTAAAAGGAATTGGTGTTCGTAAGGATATGGTAGTAGTAGCGACATCAAATTCTCAACTATTTGAGGAAGTTCAAAATGATGAGTTTGAAACCTGTCGTGATTTTAAAGAAAAAGGTGGAGAATATGGATATTTATATTATGAACATAAGCAAAATGGAGAGAATATTGCACTGATTAATTCACAATTAGAAAAGCAAATTCATGAATTATTATATCCATTATGGATTGCGAGAACAATTGGTAGTGCAATTGGAACGACATATTGTTATATTGATTTGGCTATTTTTGATTTAGATGCATTTTTAGAAGGATTAAATAAAATCAATGAAAAACTTGATTATGATTTGTATTATCGTCCTTTTATTAATTTATAATTTTCATTTTTTTGTTTAAATTACTATACGTGTCATGTTGCATGTGATAAAATAATCCTGTTAAAAACAGATGGAGGCGCAACCGCGATGAAAAAAGTGTATGAAGGTAAGACTAAAAACGTTTTTGCTTTAGATAATGGTAATTATTTACTAGCCTTTAAAGATGATGTAACCGGTGAAAATGGAGTGTTTGATCCAGGTGCGAATACCGTTGGATTACAAATTGAAGGAATTGGCCGTGCTAATTTACGTACAAGTATTTATTATTTTGAAAAGATTCATGCAGCCGGAATTAAAACGCAATATGTTAAGGCTGATGTAGATAAATGTGAAATGGAAGTATTACCAGCTACGACTTTTGGCAAAGGACTTGAAGTAATTTGTCGTTATCGTGCCGTAGGAAGCTTCTATCGTCGTTATCAAGACTATGTACAAGAAGGTGCAGTTCTTGATGGTGGTTACGTTGAAATGACCTTTAAAAACGATGATCTTGGGGATCCAATTGTTACCAAAGAGGGACTTGTTGCACTTCACGTAATGAGTGAAAAACAATTTGACGAAGTAAAGGCTAAAACCCTTGCAATCACAAAGATTGTCGCTGATGATTTAAAAGAAAAAGGATTAGATTTATATGATATTAAATTTGAATATGGTTTCTATCAAGATGAAGTAATTCTAATTGATGAAATTGCTTCTGGAAATATGCGTGTCTATAAAGATGGTGTAATTGTTGATCCAATGGATTTAACGGCAATGATATTAGCTTAATTATTTATAAATAGTATCAATCAGGTAGTTATTTCTGATTGATACTATTTTCTTTAGCCTTTCTTCTCCTGTTTTTTAAACTCGCGATATATTTTCATAAAAGCACGTTTTTCAATTCTTGAAACATAAGACCTTGAAATATGCATCTCACTTGCGATTTCTCTTTGCGTTTGTTCGCGTTTTCCATATAAACCAAAGCGTTTTGTGATAATTGATAATTCTCTTGCATCTAATACATGGATATAGGTATTTAGTTTTTCAATGTTATCTGCTAACATCATATGATCAATAATTGATTTATCGCAAGGTGATGCAATCGCATCAAGTAAAGTGATTTCACTTCCATCTTTATCTTGAGCAATTGCATCATTTAAAGATACATTTTGAAAATAATGTTTCGCAGAACGTAAATACATTAAGATTTCATTTTCAATACAACGTGAGGCATAGGTAGTTAATTTATGGCCTTTTTCTGGTTTAAAAGAATCGACTGCTTTAATTAATCCAATTGTTCCAATTGATATTAAATCTTCTTTTTGTTCTTTTTTAATATCATATTTCTTTACAATGTGAGCAACAAGTCGTAAGTTGTGTTCAATTAATTGATTTCTAGCATCGATATCTTTATCTGCTAGTAAAGATATATAATGTGCTTCATCTTTTGAATTAAGCGGTTGAAGAAATGAATTGCTTTTAATGTAACCGATATAACATAAAGCAGAAGACATTAACTCTAATAGTATTGTAAACATTTTCTCACCTAATCTAATCTATGTATAATATTGAATAATAATACGAATTTAGTAAGGATTCTTTTAAATTTAATAAAAAAAGTGTTTCTCTCAATGCAGTTTATCTATAATTATTGAGGTAATCATGGTAATATATAAAGGGTCTTTCAAAGGAGGAAACTTATGCTATCGTTATTTAGTCCAGATTATTATATTGAATCTTTTCATAGTTTAAAGATAACGAAATTACAGGAACAAGGAATTAAATTATTAATCTGTGATATTGATAATACGCTAGTAGCACATGATCATCCCTTACCAAGTGATGAAGTAGTAAGTTTCATTCAAAGTTTAAAAGATGGTGGTATTAAAGTAGTCTTAATATCAAATAATATAGAGGAACGGGTTAAAACCTTTGCCGCACCATTACAAGTCCCTTATTATGCTTTTGCGCTTAAACCATTAAAGAAAACATATAAAAAATGTTGTAAAGATTATAATTTTAAGAAAAGTGAAATTGCGGTATTAGGAGATCAGTTATTAACCGATATATTCGGTGCAAAAAGAATGAAGTTTTATACAATTTTAAGTAATCCAGTTGTTTTAAGGGATATGAACTTTACGAAGATTAATCGTATCTTTGAGAATATAATTTATTATTTACTAGCAAAAAAGAAACTGTTAGTGAGAGGAGAATTTGATGAGTAAACGCTGTATTGGATGCGGAGTGTTGTTACAAGATACAAATATCAATCAAATCGGATATACACCAAATATGGAGAAAGATTATTGTAAACGTTGTTTTAGAATTACCCATTATGATGATGTGATGATATCAATGAAGCAAGGTATTGATGGAGATGAAGTATTAAATAGAATTGCAAAGATTGATGCCTTAATTTTATGGGTTGTTGATTTATTTGATTTTGAAGCAAGTTTATTAAAAGGTTTAAATCGCCATTTGTTTGGAAAAGATATTATTATGATTGCGACAAAACGAGATTTATTACCAGATACAATTGGGAATGAAAAATTATCTCAATTTATCTTACAAAGATTAAAGGCTGAAGGCTTACAGGTACAAGGAATTGTAATTTGTAATGATCTTGCGAAAGGCGCTTTTTCAAAGGATAATGAATCAATAGAAGAAGTTAAAAAAGCGATTACGATGTATCGCTGTGATCGTGATGTTTTAGTGATGGGAATGGCAAATGCTGGTAAAAGTACATTATTAAACGCTTTATTTGGAGCTAGTTTAAGTACCTTAACAACATCTCGTCATCCAGGCACTACTCTTGATTTTCTACCAATGTCATTTGAAGGATATACGATATACGATACTCCAGGTATTGCTCGTAATGATTCAATTTTATCTTACATAGATGATGAATTATTAAAACAAGTCATTCCTGATCGTGCTCTAAAAGCACGTACTTATCAATTGCGACTTGATCAAAGTATTGCAATTGGTGGTTTAGCACGTTTAGATTTGTTTGATTGTGAAAATGTAAGTTGTGTTTGTTATTTTGCACAAAGCTTATTAATTCATCGTGGAAAGCAAGTAAACGGGGATGAATTATGGGTTAAGCATATGGGTGGAATTTTAAAGCCAAGTATAGGCGATGACTTCAGCCAAATGAAATGCTTTGAAAGCACGAAGTTTGAAGAGAAAATTGATGTGGTAATCCATGGCCTTGGATGGTTTTGCATTCATGGTGATGTGGAAAAGATTCGAGTATATGTTCCAAATAATGTTAATGTAACATTTCGAAAGGCGATGATTTAATGTTAGATACGAAAAAGAAGAAACAATTAAGAGCGATTGCTCATGGTAAAAGTGCTTTATTTCAAATGGGAAAAGAAGGAATGAGCGATAATTTAGTTAAAACAATTAATGATTCTTTAGAAGCTCACGAATTATTAAAAATATCCTTATTAAAAACATGTCCGATCAATGTTCATGAAGCGGCTTATGATCTTGCTAGTAAAACTCATAGTGAAATTATTCAAATAATTGGTAGAACATGTGTTCTATACCGTCGCAGTAAGAAGAATAAACTGGAGATGTAGAAATGCATATTCTAATCCTTGGTGGAAGTTTTGACCCAATTCATAAGGGTCATATTCAAATCGCAAATGAAGCGCTTAAACATCATTTAGGGGATGAAGTATGGTTCATGCCTACTTTTATTACGCCTTTAAAGGAGAGAGAATTAACTCCATTTCAACATCGAGTTCATATGATTAAAATGGCAATTAAACCTTATCATAAAATGAAATGTTGTGTATTAGAAGCAAATCGAAAGGGTTGTTCCTATACGATTGATACTGTAAAACAATTACAAAAGAGTTATCCAAAGGATACTTTTTCATGGTTAATTGGAAGTGATCAAGCTAGACAATTATCAAAATGGAAAAAGATTGATGAATTATATCAATTGATACATTTTTATGTTTATCCTCGAAATAAAATTGAATTTGAAAGTAATCAAAATTTAATTCAACTTAAAATGAAAGAAATTAATATTAGTTCAAGTCAGGTAAGACTTGGAGATTTAAGTGTTTTACCTCATAGTGTTCGGCGTTATATTGGGAATAACTATTTATATTTTAATACAATGGTTGAAAGTTCAATGAGTGAGAAACGCTATCTTCATAGTGTTAGTGTGGCAAAGTTATGTGTTGAACTAGCGCATGCACATCATGTGGATGTGAAAAAGGCTTATGCAGCAGGGATTCTTCATGATGTTTGTAAAGAATGGCCAAAAGCGAAAAGTGAGCGATTTATGAAATGCTGGGCACCTCATAAAATGGATACACCAATTGCCATATGGCATGGAGATTTAGCTTATCATTATGTAAAACGTTTTTATGGTGTTGAAGATCAAGAAATATTATATGCAATAGCCCATCATGTAATCGGTTCAACAAAACAAAAATTAGCGATGATTTTATTTATTGCAGATAAACTCGATCCAAGCCGAGGCTATGATTCAAGTGCTTCGATTGCTTTAACAAAAAGAAATCTAAGAGCAGGATATGATGAAGTATTGGCCCAACAACATGTTTATTTAAGAAAAGAAGGGAAGTAGTAGAATGATTGAAAAATTAAAACGGATTGAACAATCAATTGATGAGAAAAAAGGGGAACATATTCTTTTATATGATTTTAGAAATCATAACCCTTTTGTTGATTATGTTTTTATTACTTCCGCAAGTAACACTACCCAAGTAAATGCAATTGCAAATCATGTTGCGAAAACGGCAAAAGAGATTGGATTAGAAGTTAGAGGAATCGAAGGAAATCAAGGAAGTCCATGGATTTTAGTTGACTTAAATAACATCATTATCCATGTCTTTCAAGAAGAAGAACGCTCCCTTTATAAATTAGAGAAACTTTATGCTGATGTTAAGCAAATGGATTTAAGTGAATGATTTATTCTTCTTTAGCAAAGTTCTATGATGCTTTAGTTGGAAATGAAGCGGCAACGAAGCAGTGGGTAGACTTTACCATTCATCATCAACAAGGAAATAATATATTAGATATGGCATGTGGGAGTGGAGATATTGCGATTGCTCTTACAAAATGTGGATTTAAAGTAGATGCTTGTGATTTGAGTGAAGCAATGTTGAAGCATGCGCAATCAAAAATGGGAAGTGAAGCAATTCATTTTTTTGTTATGGATATGAGTAAACCATGTTTTCTTAAAAATTATGATACGATAACTTGTTATTGTGATAGTTTAAACTACTTAATTGATGATAACCTAGTACTTCATTTATTTCAAGCGGTATATAAGGCTTTAAATAATTCTGGTACATTTTTATTTGATATCCATTCTCTTGATCGAATCGATGAATTTAAAGATGAATTTTATGAAGAAGGAACCCTCAATGATTTACAATATGAGTGGAGTATTTTAAGTGATGATGATTTGTTGTATCAAAATTTTATATTTTTTGATGCCAATGCTCATCGGCAAATGGAACAGCATATCCAAAGAGTTTATAATCCAACATGGATTTATCAACAATTAGTTAACATTGGTTTTAAAGTAGAAATCTATACTGATTTTATTCAAGCAGGAATTCAATCAGGAGAAAAAATATTCTTTGTAGCGAAAAAGGAGATGGAACGATGATTGGAATTATTGCGGCAATGCAAATTGAATGTGATGAGTTATTAAAACTTATGCAGGATATTAAAAAAACAGAAATTCACGAATTAAGTTTTTATGAAGGCACTTTAAATAAGCAACAAGTTGTTTTAATGTTGAGTGGTGTGGGTAAGGTTAATGCGACGATGTCGACCACGATATTATTAGATCGCTATGATATAAGTCAAATTATTAATATTGGGACAGCAGGTGGTTTATGCATGGAACAGGAAGTATTGGATTTGGTTATCAGCGACCAAGTTGTTCAATATGACTATGATACTACCCCAATTGATGGAGAAGCAGGACGTGGAAAAATCTTTTCGATTGATCAAAATCTATTAAATAAAGTTAAAAATGTTTTGAGTGATGAAGCTTGTAACTTATTTGTAGGTGGTATCGCAAGTGGAGATGCTTTTGTTAGTGAAAATGCAAAGATTGATGAAATCTTACATTATTTTCCAAATGTAATTTGTGCGGAAATGGAAGCAGGTGCTATAGGGCAGGTATGTAATCATTTTAAAATACCATTTATTGTAATTCGCTCTTTATCAGATATTGCTCATAAAGAGGCATCTCAAATGGATTTTTTAACTTATGCATCCCTTGCAAGTAAACGCTCTGCACTGTTTACTGCCAAAATTGTTGAGGTTCTTTAGTTTAGAAAAATTATAAATTAGTGTATAATATAGGAAAGATTGGAGTGATAATAATGAAATTTAATTTTAATAATATCGGTAAGTCATTCTTATTAATACTAATTTTATTACTTGTTATTTATATTAATATTTCGATTTTTATAAGTGGCCCAAATCAAAAATATAATCATAATATAATGGTTGTGATGGATAAGATTGAAACCAGTTATAAAGGAATTAATGCTCTTAACCGCCATGCCTTTGCCTATGTTACTTATGTAGGAAAGTATAAACAACAGATTATGTGGTTTGATGAGAATGGGGATCCAATCATGAAACGTAAAGATTCTACTTATGATGAAGAAAAAGCTTTATCGATTGCGATAAATGATTATAAGTTTAGTAAACCAAAACTTACATTAGGTTATGGGAAAAAGAATGGTGTCTATGTTATAAAGGAAGATAATCGTGAATTATATTTAGATTATGATAAACTTACGAAAGTATTTTATCGGGAGGGCTTATAATGAGTAATTGGTGGAATGAATCTTATATTAATCGGCGTTCTTATATCATGGAGAGATTAGAAGATATTGCCGTAAATGGAGAAGAAGCAATGACAATCATGTTGATTGACTATTTTAATGAACAGAAGATTAATATTGATCATGTAACGCTTGCTAAAAAATTAAAAAAGAATAATGATGAAATTGATGAATTGCTTTCAACCCTTACAACTAGAGGATACTTACAAGTTCTATATGAGAGTGGAAAGATAGTATTTAATATCGATGGTATTTTCACTAGTGAAAGCAAAACTAAGACAGCTTTTGATGAATCACTTTTCAATTTATTTGAAAATGAATTTGGTCGTCCTTTAACTCAAAAAGAATTGGAATGTTTATCTGATTGGACAAGTACCTATGAGCAAAAACTAATTATTTATGCTTTAAGAGAGGCAGTAATTTACAATAAAAAGCACTTTGATTATATTGAACGAATCTTAAGTGATTGGAAAACTAAAAAATTGAGTGTGGAGCAAATCGAAAAAGGAGAACGATAATGACAAGTGATGAAATTCTTGATCATTTAGAAGTCTTATTTCCTGATGCTCATTGTGCTTTAAATCATCAAAATGCGTTTGAATTAATCGTTGCAGTTGTCTTATCAGCACAAACAACGGATGAGGCAGTCAATAAAATAACACCAGCATTATTTACTCGTTTTCCTACACCGCTTGCATTGTCAAGTGGCTCAGTAGGGGAGATTGAACCTTACTTAAAAAGAATTGGTTTATATCATAATAAAGCAAGAATGATCCATTCATTGGCAAAATCACTTGTCGATAATTTTGATGGAGAAGTACCTAGTGATATGGATGAATTGACAAGTCTTGCAGGCGTTGGAAGAAAAACGGCGAATGTTGTACGTAGTGTAAGCTTTGATATACCTGCCTTTGCGGTAGATACCCATGTAGAACGCATTTCAAAGCGGCTAGGGCTTGCGAAAGTACAAGATAGTGTAGAAACCGTAGAAAAGAAATGCTGCGCTAAGATAAAGCGAGAACGTTGGAATCAAGCTCATCACTTATTTATATTCTTTGGTAGATATCAGTGCATGGCACGTAATCCAATATGTTCTGATTGTTTATTTCAGTCATTTTGTAAGAAAGATAAATTAGAAGCATATCGAAAACAAAAAAAGAAGCAAGTAGAGTCATAAACTCAATTGCTTCTTTTTAGTTTAATCCTTTTTGTTTGGTGGTGTAACTGGTGTTTCTGGCGTAGGTTTATCTTCATCATTATCTGGTTTAGAACCACGAGTAACGCTATTACATATTTCATTACTCTTATTTACATTTGTATTCTTATAAGCGTAATAACCACAAATCTCAGCTGTTTTTCCATAATCAATTGGAATGATTTGTTCCGCTTTATCAGATGATAATGTATAGTTTCCAATCTCTTTTCCATCAACACTTACTCGAGCCTTATAAACGACTTCACCATATAAGAAGGCTGGATCGTAATAGACATTACCAGTAATTGTTCCTCCACTACCTTTAATGCTTTGTGTATGAGAAGCTGGTTTTAATCTTTCAGCATTAGGATAAGGGGTAAAGGTTAAGACCATATTATCGCTCTTTTCATCTTTAAAAGTAGCGGTGAAAGCAGATAATTTATCTAAAGGATCTGGTGATAAGGATTCAAGTTTCGCAAACTTAGTTTTAATTAAGCCAGTTGTAATCATATCACTAGGAGTGCCCTCAGGTGGTGTAGCATATGGGAATTTACCTTTAACATGGGTGATACTAGTTACTCCTGCTGGTTGTTTTAAAGCAGATGCAGGATATTTTGTATTAATGTAATTTAATAATTTTTTATTGATTTGACCAGGTACATTGACATTCATCTTGTAATTGTTGACATAAGTATTTGGTCCATAGATGGATGCATCATAATCATAACCGGCCCATGTAGCTACGGTACATGTACTAGTATAGGCAACAATCCATTTATCACGCATCGCTGCTTTTTCAATTCCATATTTAAGTCCAACATCGCCCCAATCGGATGTACCACTCTTTGCGTATACTGGGAAAGGACTTTGTAGGATCTGTAATAAGTTAGCCCATTTACTCGATACAGCATCTAGTAAGAGAGTTGACATCATATAAGCAGATTCTTCAGATATTACTTGAATCGGTTCGAATTTCGCAATAATTGGTTCTTTTTTAGAATCTTTATAGATAATTTTTCGAATTGTATGTGGTGGTATGTATTTACCTTGATTGGCAAAGATTGAGAAAGCACCAGCCATTTGAGTTGGAGTGGCAACCATATCGGAACCACCAATACCATAACCTAATGAGAAGTTCTTTTCTTGAATATCACCGGGAGGATTTTTACTAATATCACGGAAGCCTAATTTATTCAACATAGCTACCGAATCTCTGATTCCATTATCTAGTGCGGTTAATTCACCAAGGGCGGTAATTGCGGTTGTATTTAAGGAACGTGCAACTGCTTCATTTAATAAGACATCACCTTGATAATGGCCACTTGCATTACCAATTACAAAGTTACTCATTCCTGAATAGGTAATTGGAACATCACGTAATGTATGGGAGGTTGCCCAGCCAAGTTTATCAAAAGCTGGAGCATAATCTAAGATAGGTTTTATACTAGAACCAGTTTGTTTGTATTCGTAGGCACGATTGTGACGAGCATTGTCATCACCTGTATAACCGCGTCCTCCACCAACGGCTAAAATTTCACCCGTTTGATTGTTCATTAAGTTAAAACCAGTTTGGAAGAGTGGATCATCAGGGTATCTTACTCCTTCACCATTCAACATTTCATCACTTAACTGCTGAGCACCAGCATCTAGCGTTGTATAAACATCTACTTCATCGTTATAGATATCAACATCATAAAGATCTTTCGCTTCTTGCGCCACTGCATCAATGAAAGCTTGACAAGAATCAGTTTCAGATAGTTTTAAACCAGATAAAGAAAAGGCAAGTTTCGTTGATTTCTCTAATTTACATTCCTCTTCACTAATATAACCATGTTTATACATTAAATCTAGGGTAACATTACGACGTTGTTCACCACGTACATAATTATCATGACTAATGTATGGATTATATCTACCTGGTGCATTAATAACACCGGCTAAGAAGGCGGACTCTGATAAAGTTAATTGAGTAGCATCTTTACCAAAATAGAAGGCTGCGGCTTTTTGAATTCCTCGTGCAGCACCAAAGTTAATTTTATTTAAGTATTTTTCAAATATTTCTTTTTTAGTAAAACGACTTTCTGAATCCATACTTAACCAAATTTCTTGAATCTTTCGTTTGATTTTTTCAATTGGATTATTTGTTTGCGCCAATTGATCGACGCGAATGTTGTCAACCATCTGCATGGTTAGGGTAGAACCACCTTGAGCTAAAGAACCACTCGCTACGTTGGATACTGCCGACATTAGAAAGCGTGGTAAATCAAATCCATTGTGGATGAAGAAACGTGAATCTTCAATTGCTAAAAAGGCATCAATTACAGATTGTGGAACTTTTTCATAATCAATACTTTCACGTTGCTCTTTTCCAACAGAAGTGAATACTTTATCTTCATTATCATAGAGTGGAATAGAATCCGTTGAATTGAATTCTTTATCACTGATATGACCCGCATCAATAATAATGCTACCTAACAGGAAGAAAGCACAAACTCCACCAATTAAGATAATTGAAAGAAAGACAATAACGATATTATTTAATAATTTTCGTTTATCTTTAGGTTTTTTAGTTGCTTCATTTTTCTTTTCATTTGAATTTTTCATTGAAGTCATATCTCCATTTTCTTATATTCTATTACAAGTGAATCAATTAATTTTTAAAATACAAATCGTCAACGACATCTAAATATCGCACACGAGGGGTTAATCCTTGTTTAATTAAAAATCCCATTTCTTGCACCTCTTGATAAGTGATTGACTTCTTATTAGGTTGTCGATACATATCAATTAAGATGTTGGCATTAATTAAATAAGTTTCATCAAATTTTGTAAAACGTAAAATCACAAATGCAATTCCTCCGTGTCGGCAGACGGCATCTAGATGATTAATTTGATGCTCATGAATACTTTTAAACGTAAAAGATACCTTAGAATTGGTTTCTTTTGCCTCGAAATCAATTGCTTTTCCTCGATATACTCCATTGTAATCGGTAGTAGATGCCACCTTATAATAGGCTTCCACAATCTTTGCGCAATTACGGCTAGGATAATCAACTTTCACAACTTGAATTGGGGTTGGCTTTTTATGAATTACAGCTTTATCACTTTCTAAATAATAAGTATTAGAATCATTTAAATCGTTTTCTAAAGACATACCTCTTCCCACATGGGAGATTGGTTTATGCTCTAGTTCTTTGCTACTTTTACGATTTGGATACTGTATCATATTTATCACCGTCACCATTATATACAATTTTTGATTAGATTTCTACTATTCTTGCATAACTGTAAGAAATATTTCATATTTTTTTAATTGCTTTTGGACATGAAATAGGCTAAATATAAGGATTCATTTGTCGCAAAGTTTAAAATTAATAATCAAAATATTACTTGCAATTTTATAGTTTTTTTGAGAAACTAGTTAAGTGGAAGGTGATTCTTGTGGATAATAAATTTAGGTTAAGCGTTGAAGAAGTTCTAGAAAAACAATTTAATGTTGATTTTAAAGGATATGCTTCGGTTGAAGTAGATGAATTTCTAGATATGGTTATTGAAGATTATCAGCATTATGATGAAACAATTAAAGATTTAGGTAATCATTTACAAAACTATGAAAAAGAAGTTGCTTCTTTAAAGATGAAGATTGTTGAGTTAGAAGGAAAAAATTCAGTTCAAAGTAATCTTAATCCAACGGTTAATAATCTTGATATTATCAAACGATTATCACGCCTTGAAAATGAAGTGTTTCGCAATAAACAAAACAACCAATAACACACTAGGGCATTCGCTGGCTATTAAGTAGTTAGAGGAAAGTCCATGCTCGCACGATCTGCGATGATCGTAGTGTTTGCGCTGGATGAAGTCATAAGTCCAGGTAGGTGAAAACCTAACGGCTGTAGAATATCCTAAAGGTAACTAAGGATAAACTCTTTAAAAGTGCCACAGAGACGAGCGTTATCGGAAACGATAACGATGGAACGGGTAAACCCCGCAAGCGAGAAACCCAAATTTGGTAGGGGAATCGAATGGAATGAATTGAAATTATCATTCGGACGTGTAATGCGTAGATAAATGATGCCGCTTTTTGTTTACAAAAAGTACAAAACATGGCTTACATAGTGTGCTAATGGGGGAAATCGAAAGATTTCCCTTTTATTAATTTACATAAGTGCTAAGAATTGTTATAATAATTAAGATTATAGTCGATTGGCTGAGGTGCAAAATGGAAAAAATTGGAGCTTTATTAAAATCAAAAAGATTAGAAGTAGGTCTTACTATTGAAGAAGTATCGGCAAAGACAAGGCTTACTACTAAACATATACGTGCAATTGAAGAAGGAGATATTTCTTATTTTAGAGATGACTTATCTTATTTGCGTTACTTTTTACGTTCATATTGTGATGTTTTAGGAATTAATTTTGATGATATCAAGGGTGAATTAATGACATCAATCGATGATTATACCTCAACATCTTTAATGAATAAGGTTAATGAACATGAAAAAATCGAAGAAAATATTACACAAAGAGCAAAAATAATCACAAAACCGAAAGCAAAAGAACATAAAAAAATAAATAAGAATGATTTATCAATTGTATCTTTATTCGCAATTGTTGGGGTAGTGATTGTTGCCCTAATCTTTGCATTTGTAACTTATGTACTTCCAAACATTGGAAAGGATAAGGAAACAACTGGTGGAGTTCCACCTCAAAGTACAAATACACCAAAACCTGAAAAAGATGTAAATGATAAAGATAAAGAAGAGAATAAAGATACTAAACCTACAACAAATTTAATGATCAAAGAAATAGCACCAGATACTTATGAGATAGAAAATGTTGTGGCAAATAGTGATTTAAATATTGATATAACTTTCGAATCAAATTCTTGGTTTGCTATGTATCTTGATAATGTCACTTTAAATGAACCACTTTCAAAAGTATATAATTTCCAAGAGAAGATTAGTTATAAAACAAAAGCGGTATTAAATCAGAAGATTGGAATCCGTTTTGGTTATATGGCAAATCATAAAATTTTAGTAAATGGAGTGGAAGTAAAACTGAATCCAACGATTACTTCTGATATTAATCCAACTACGATTACCCTTGTTGTGAAAGGGGCTAACTAATGAATTTACCTAATAAAATTTCAATTTTTCGAATACTCCTTGTACCAATTATTGCCTTAATATATTTGTTTCCTTATGCTCAATTTGGTATTGAAGTGATTGAATTTGATATTTCATTTGTTACATTAAAACTAACAAATATTATTGTATTAGTTTTATTTGGACTTGCTTCCTTTACGGATTTCTTAGATGGTTATTTAGCTCGTAAAAATAATATGATTACATCATTTGGAAAATTTATGGATCCAATTGCTGATAAATTATTAGTAAATACAATGTTAATTTTATTTGCAGCAACCGGAAGAGCACCAATTGTAGCTGTTTTAGTGATGATTTGGCGTGATGTAATTGTTGATGGGTTACGAATGAATGCAAGCAGTAAAGGGGTTGTTGTTGCTGCGGGAATGATGGGTAAAGTAAAAACAGTTGTTCAAATGCTCGCAATTGCTGTGCTTTTAGTTAATAATTTACCATTCGAATTGCTTCGCTTTCCAATGGGTGATTTCTTAATATGGTTTGCGATGATGGTTTCTGTATTATCTGGAATTAGTTATTTCCTACAATTAAAGGATGTTATTTTGGAGAGTATGTAATGGAGGAACTTCTACAATTTTTAAAAGATAAAAAATGGACCATCGGCAGTTGTGAAAGTATAACAGCAGGTTTATTTTGTGATAAATTAGCTGAAGTAGCAGGTGCTTCAGCTGTTTTAAAAGGTGGTATTATCACTTATCAAACCTCACTTAAAACAAATTTAGTAGGTGTGGAATCTGCTTGTATCGAAACTTTTGGAGTTGTAAGCGAGGCGTGTGCCATGCAAATGGCGGATAAGGCACGACGCTTATTGGATTGTGATATCTGTGTATCATTTAGTGGTAATGCAGGACCGACAAAGTTAGAGGGAAAGCCGGTTGGACAAGTTTGTTGTGCGATTGTTACTCCTCAGGATCAAATTAGTTTCACATTACAATTAAGTGGAAGTCGTAATGAAATTCGATTAAAAGCAGTAAATGAAATGGTAAAACGAATCATTTCATTATAAAATAAGGAGTTTAATAGAATTAAACATATAAGAAGGATGAAAGGTGCGTGTACAAAATGGAGGAAAAAGAGTTGAGTAAAGCGGCTAAAAATGCAGTTGATAAAGAAAATGCGAAAAAAGATCAATTATTAGATGATGCAATTAAACAAATTGAAAAGCAATATGGTAAAGGTTCAATTATGAAACTTGGAGATCGTGCAGCGGTTGATATTGATGCAATCCCAACCGGTTCAATTAAAATTGATCGAGCACTAGGGATTGGTGGCTATCCAAAGGGACGTATTATAGAAATCTATGGTCCTGAATCCAGTGGTAAAACAACGCTTGCCTTACATGCAATTGCCGAAGTGCAAAAGCGTGGTGGTAGAGCAGCCTTTATTGATGCGGAAAATGCGATTGATCCAAATTATGCGAAAAACCTAGGTGTTAATATTGAGGAATTAATTCTTTCTCAACCAGATAGTGGAGAACAAGCACTTGAAATTACAGAGTTATTAATTAAGAGTAATGCGGTTGATTTAGTCGTTATTGATTCGGTTGCAGCACTTGTTCCACAAGCGGAATTAGATGGTGAAATGAGTGATGCTCATGTTGGCTTACAAGCACGTTTAATGTCAAAGGCAATGCGTAAATTAAGTGGCGTTATGAATCGTAGTGAATGTACGGCAATCTTTATCAACCAATTGCGTGAAAAAGTAGGGGTTATGTATGGAAGCCCTGAAACAACACCTGGTGGTAGAGCTTTGAAGTTCTATGCTTCAGTACGTTTGGATATTAGACGTTCGGAAGCAATTAAAAATGGAACAGATATTGTCGGTAATAAAGTAAATGTAAAAGTCGTAAAGAATAAAGTTGCTCCTCCCTTTAAAGTTGCCCCAATCGAAATTATGTATGGAGAAGGTATTTCTTTCTTTGGTGAAGTAATTGATTTGGCAGTTGATTATGATATCGTGAATAAGAGTGGTGCTTGGTTCTCTTATAAGGGAGAAAAAATTGGTCAAGGGCGTGAAGCAGCAAAAACTTATCTAAAAGAGAATAATGAAATCTGTGATGAAATCGTTAAACTTGTACGAACAAAATTAGATGAGGGATAAATATTTATAACTAAAACGGTAAAAAAGCCGTTTTTTTAATATTATTTAACCACATAATCACATAATGATTGCGCTTTACCTTAAAATTTTGTATTATTAAAGAGGAATATATATATTCCATAAAATAGATAGAGGAGGATTATTATGTCACAAGAAATGATTAGCATCCTTTTATCTGGCCTGACAGGTCTTGCTTTAGGAATACTAGCAATGTTTGTATTATCCAAAGCAGGTTTAAATAAAGATCAACAAAAAGCATCTAATATTTTAAAACAAGCGGAATTAAAAGCAGAAACGGTTGTGAAACAAGCAATATTAGATGGTCGTACTCAAACTCATGAAATGAAAATTGCTGCCGAAAAAGAAATCAAGGAACGCAAAGCAGAAGTTACTGAAAGTGAAAATAAACTTTTGCGTCGTGAAGATAACTTGAATTTTCGAGATGAAACACTTACAAGCAAAGAAAAACAAATTGAAGTTAAAAGTACACAGTTGAGCGATAAAATGTCGAAGCTGGAACAAAAGGAAAAAGAGTTACAAGATAAAATTGATATTCAAGTTGGTGAATTAGAGCGTGTTGCCGCGATGTCAACAAGTGAAGCACGTGAGGAATTATTCGCTATTACTGAAAAAAGAATGGAATCAGAAACGGTTTCTTATATTAAAGAACGTGAAGAAGAAGCAAAGAGTACTGCAGATGAAAAAGCTCGTAACATCGTTGCTTTATCAATTCAACGTTTATCCCAAGATGAAGCAATGGAACGTACCGTTTCCGTTGTTACTTTACCAAGTGAAGAGATGAAGGGACGCATTATCGGTCGTGAAGGTAGAAATATTAAAGCGATTGAACAGGCGACTGGAGTTGATTTAATCATTGATGATACACCTGAAACAATTACTGTTTCATGTTTTGATCCAATTCGTCGTGAAATTGCCCGCTTATCTTTAGAGTATTTAATTAAAGATGGTCGAATCCAACCAGGACGTATTGAAGAAGTAGTAACAAAATTCAAAAAAGAAATTACAGCCAACATGATGAAAGTTGGAGAAGACACAATCTTTAAACTTGGCATTGGTAAGATTGATCGTGAAATTGTTCAATTAATTGGACGTTTGCGTTATCGTTATTCTTATGGACAAAATGCATTACAACATAGTATGGAAGTAGCAAATTTATGTGGAATGATGGCAGCTGAATTAGGCTTAAATCAACAACTTGCGAAACGTGCTGGTTTACTGCATGATATTGGTAAAGCATTAGACTTCGAAGTAGAAGGTAGTCATATTGAATTAGGTTACAAGTTCTGTAAGAAACATGGAGAACGTGAAGTTGTATTAAACGCAATTCAATGTCACCATGGAGAATGTGAACCAGAGTATTTAATTTCTAATTTAGTTTGTGCTGCTGATACATTAAGTGCGGCAAGACCTGGTGCACGTTATGAAGCAATGCAGAATTATATTAATCGTTTAGAAGAATTAGAGAAAATAACAAAATCATTCCATGGCGTTGATCAGTCTTATGCAATTCAGGCAGGACGTGAAGTTCGAGTTATGGTAGTTCCTGATATGTTAAGTGATAATGAATGTCATAAATTAGCTCGCGATATTCGAGACAAAATAGAAGCAGAACTTACTTATCCCGGACAGATCAAAGTTACCGTTATTCGTGAAACACGTGCGAATGAATTGGCCAAATAAAGATATTAATGAAAATTTTGTGTATAGGTGATATTGTAGGAGCACCAGGAAGAGAAATTGTTGGTGAATTACTCCCAGGACTTATTAAACAATATGAAATTGATATGGTAATTGCAAATGGTGAAAACAGTGCTCATGGAAAAGGTATTACAAAAAAAATCTATGATCAATTGTTAGCCTTTGGCATTGATTGTATCACTATGGGAAATCATACTTTTTCAAAAGATGATATCTTTAAATTTATTGATGAAGCGGATCATATGGTTCGCCCAGGTAATATGGAACCACTTGATTGTGGAGAGTCTACACGTGTTTTTAAAGTTAAAAATAAACGGGTTGCAGTTACTAATTTAAGTGGTGAAGTTTGGATGCATAATGTTGTGGATTCACCATTTATGATGATGGAAGATATTTTAGAAGATGTTGAAGCAGATATTTATATTGTTGATTTCCATGGGGAAACAACAAGTGAAAAAATTGCTTTTACTTATTACTTTGCATCACGAGTTACTGCTGTTGTTGGTACTCATACACATGTACAAACAGCGGATGAGCGAATTGAACAGGGAACAGCAGCCATCAGTGATCTTGGTATGTGTGGTGCTTACTACAGCGTACTAGGGCGTGATGTAGATGAAATTATTACTCGCTTTACAACGGATGATAAAACTAAATATAAGATGGGCAGTGGCCCTGCTATCTTCTGTGGTGTCGTAATTGATATTGATGAAGAAACAAATCAAGCAATTTCAATTGAAAGAATTCAAATTCGACCAGAATAGAACATAAGGAATATCGCTTTCGATATTCCTTTTTCATATACTTGATAATGTAAATTCGAATCACTTGTGAAGCAATCATTAAAACGTTATAATAATGAAAGAATAAGGAGGTTCTTTTATGCCTAATATTATTACGCACAAGATTTTTGGAGAAGAAATAGTAAAGCATTTATTAGATGATTCATCAGCTAAAGAATTGTTAAGAATCATTGTTGAGAATGAACAATTGTTTTATATTGGAACAAATGGTCCTGATTTTTTATTCTTTCATCATGCTAAACCATGGGATGTGTTTTTATCACATGAAATGTCACATATTGGAAGTGAATTACATCGAGGTCATGTGAATGATTTTTATTGTTCGGCAATTAATGAAATTCGAAAGCAGAAAAATCAAGCAATCAAAGAGCGGATGATCGCTTATTTATTTGGTCATTTAGCTCATTGGTCTTTAGATAAAACCGCTCATCCCTATATTTTCTATCGCACCGGTAACTGTAAAGGCAAATCAGCACTCTATCATCATCGCTTTGAATCAATGATGGATACAATGATGTTGAAGAAATATCACAATACAAGTATTTCAAACTATCCCTATTATGAAATATGTGCTTATGATGAAGACATGTTACAGGCAATTGCTAGAATCTATGTACCAGCCATTAAAGAAAGTTTAGGAAAAGATATACCTGTTTATGAAATACGTAAATCACTAGATGATTGGAATGATATTCATCGTTTATTATATGATCCAAAGGATACGAAGCATTTATTATTACACAAATTAGAGAATGCTATTTCCCAAAAATGGTTAATTAGTGGTTATGTTATTATGGAAAAAGTTGATGATACATTTGATGTCTTAAATGAACAACATACAATTTGGTATCATCCATGTGATTTAAATATTGTTAAGAATGATTCATTCATTGATTTATTTAATGAAGGGATAACAACGGCAATTGATGTATTAAATACAGCATATGTTGATTGTCAAAGTAGTGAAGAAATTGAATTAGTTAAATTATTAAAAGATCATGCATATGATACAGGTATGAGGCAAGAAGAAGAAATGACTCATTTTGATATAATATACGACCAACTATGAAGAGTCAAGATAAATTTCAATAAATTTATCGAATAAAATGGTTCGCACTTAAAAAGACTTAAGGTAAGCCGAATTTCAAAATATGATGTAATAGAAGTTATGCTAAATCAAATTTCTTATTTTCATTTAAGAGTTTATAAATGATTCTAATTAACTTTGTAGCGCAATGACCTAATGCATTATAGTGGCTCTTACCTTGACTACGCTTCAAGGTGTAGTAATCTTTGAATGTTTGATTATTCTTGACGACATTGTGAGCTGAATAAATCAATGCATATCTTAACATGCGATTTCCACGTTTTGACATACGAGTAGTGCTTGCACT
>JAVWEY010000002.1:0-78913 GCA_036641395.1 Erysipelotrichaceae bacterium | reverse complement strand
GAAATTGGCAAAACCAATTTCATCCACAAGTTCTTTCGCAACTTCTAAGATTTTTTCTTTTGAAATAATAGCCTTTCGCATAACTATATCCTTTCTATGACGAATGTTCTTTATCATAATATAATACTGTTAATTAAGTGTCAATTAATTTGCCTTTTAATCAAACCGACCTCGATAAGTGCAACGCTGACATAAGGCAGATATCACTTGGTTTTGATTAAAACCATTTTCAATTGCTTTCGACATATCACTTTCGATAATCTCTTTAAATGATTGATTTTTAATATTTCCAAGCACACAACTACCATTTCCATCTAGACAACATGGGACTACACTTCCATCTACTAAGATTGCACACATTGCTTTCATGCCTAAACATCTACCAACCTTTGAAACAATCGAATGATTAAGAGAAGGCCATTCAAATATTTCTTCAAAATTTAGGAAACGATTTTTAGCCAAGGTAATCCGATTGTTCTTATGACTTATATCCTCAACTTGATAATGTGTTTTTAAATACTTAAATACATTTTGTGTTTCTTGATCCATTACCCCATCTTTTAAATTCCATAAGCGATAGCTCACATACATGGTTTCACTTAATACATCACATGTTTCCATTACATCTTTTAGATATGTTTGTGTATCTAGTTGTCCATCTTGAGCAAAACTATGAAGTGAAACATTTATTTGACGAATACAAAGGGCTGCTTTTAATACATCAACTTGTTTCTTTAATAAAGTTCCATTTGTTGTAAGGTTCACTTGCATTTGATATTTTGAACAAACACTTAAAATACTAGACAACTCAGGATGAGATAAAGGTTCCCCTAATACATGCAGATAAATGTAATCTGTATAAGGTTTTACTTGTTTGATTCGATCTTCAAATTCCTCACAGCTTACGCTCTCCGGTTTCCTTTGATTTTGAATACAAAAAGAGCATTTCAAATTACAAGTATTAATAATTTCGAGATAAATTCTTTTAAAACGCATTCCTATCTCTCCTTATCTTTTATTTATTTTACCACATATTAATCCCCGTAAAAAAAAGAATTACGAATCATTCATAATTCTTTTCAATTATCCTTAGATTTCTGGTGCTGAAGGTCCTGCTTCTTCTTCTGGTAAAATTAGGTTTAAAACAATTCCTACAACTGCTGATAAAGCTGTACCTGATAATGTTACAATTTTTCCTAAAGGAAGGATTGCTCCACCTAATCCAATAACAAGCATCGCTGATGCGATGATTAAATTACGTTGTTTAGCGAAATCAATTTTATTATCAACTAATACCCGTAAACCATTACTAGCAATAACACCATATAATAAGATACTCATACCACCTAAAACACAGGCTGGAATCGTTGAAATAAAAGCTGATATTTTACCTACACAAGATAAGACAACGGCAATACAAGCAGCGCCGGCTGTCACATAGACACTTGCGACTTTCGTCATCCCGATGACTCCGGTATTTTCACCATAAGTTGTATTTGCAGGTCCACCTAAGAAACCTGAAACAGCGGTTGCAATACCATCACCCATTAAGGTGCGATCTAATCCTGGATCTTTCAAGAAATCTCTTCCACATATTTTTCCTAAAACAGTATGGTCACCAATATGTTCTGAAATAGTCACAAACGCAACCGGAAGAATGGCAAATGTTTCAGGTCCAAAATAGAAATGATAGGATTTAAAACCTGGAACTTTGAATGGAAATATAAATTCTGGTAATGAAAACCAACTTGCTTTCGCAATCGAAGATAAATCAACTAACCCTAACGCATAAGATAAACAATAACCAAACCCAATCGCAATCAAGAATGGAATGATTTTAAAGAAACCTTTTGCTTTCGTTGAAACTAAAGCAGCTACTAAGAAGGTAGAAAAAGCAACCACCATACTTTGCCATTGTCCTCCCTCTACAAAGCCAGCATTCTTAACTGCACTAGCTGCAAGTCCTAATCCAATAACCGCAATCATTGGACCAATAACAATTGGTGGTAATAATTTATCAATCCACCCTTTGCCAATTGCTTTGATGATAAGTGCAACAATAACATAAGTAATACCGATTAAAACTAATCCTGTTTGTGCTGCTGATACATCCCCATTCATTGCCGCAACGGCAATTTGTACCGCACTGATGTAAGCAAAGGAACTTCCTAAATAAACAGGAACCTTACCTTTCGTACAAAATGTGTAAATTAAAGTACCTACTCCTGAACCAAACAAGGCAACGGATACCGGAAAGCCGGTTATGATTGGAACTAATACCGTAGCACCAAACATGGCGAACACGTGTTGAAATGATAAGAGTGCCCACTGCGCTGGTTTTGGTTTTTCATTTACTTCTAACAACATTTTTGTTTCTGACATACAATTTCCTCCTTTTTCACACAGGTGATAAAAAAACAGACCTGCACTTGACAGATCTGTTTATGACAAAAGGATGTGTTGCTACCAATGCCTTGCTGACCTCTCGGGATCAACTTAAAGACCTATGTGCTGTTAATATAATAGCACATAATAAAAATATTTACAATTTAATTTCTATAAAAAACAATCAAAATCAATGTTCTTTCGCAATCCATTTACTGATCTCATTGATAACAATTGGTAACAACGATAATCCAAATATAATAAGCCAGGCTATCATATCTAGACGTTCTGTTTTTAATAAAGCTTGGAAAAAAGGTAGATTACAAACCATAACTTGTAAGATAACCCCAAATATGATAGTTAGAATTAACCACTTATTCTTAAAAATACCAACTGTGAAAATTGAATGAGTGCGACTAGTTAAATTCAAAGCATGAAATAATTGAGAGATAGACAATACCATAAAAGCCATTGTTTGAGCATTTCGATTACTAATGTTTAAACCATAGCGAAACGCAACCAGTGTAATCGTTCCAATTAACATACCATTTAAAATCGTAAACATAATTCCACCATGAGCAAATAAACTTTCTTTGCGATCCCTTGGCTTTTCTCTCATAATGAAGCAATCTTTTGGATCAACACCTAATGCAAGAGCAGGTAGTGCATCCGTAATTAAATTAACCCACAATATTTGAACGGCACATAATGTTGAAACAACATCCGGTAAGCAAACAATTGCAAGAAACAAAGCAGTAATTTCCCCAAGATTACAAGATAATAAATAAAGAACTGCTTTTTGAATGTTCAAATAAATATTTCTTCCAGCTTCAATTGCTCTAACAATTGTTGAAAAATCATCATCGCATAAAATCATATCACTCGCTTGTTTACATACATCTGTTCCATCCTTACCCATTGCAATTCCAATATCTGCTTGTTTTAAGGAAGGTGCATCGTTTACCCCATCCCCCGACATTGCTACAACATAACCATTGCTTTTAAACGCCTTTACAATTCTAACTTTGTGAAGCGGTGTAACTCTTGCGAAAACATGCTTATTTTTTATACATTGATTTAATGACTGATCATCCATTTCATCTAACTCACTCCCACTAATTACCTCATTTTCACTTCTTGCGATATTGAGTTGACGTGCAATAGCAAGTGCAGTAAGTGGATGATCTCCGGTAATCATTGCCACGGAAATACCCGCATTATGACAAGATTCGATACTTTCTTTCACATTTTCTCTAGGTGGATCAATCAAGCCAACTAAACCAAGAAAAGTAAGACCTTGTTCCAATTCTGAACTTAATGGATTTTTAATATTACGATAACCAACTGCAATAATTCTTAAAGCATTGGTGCTCATAATTCTTCCTGCTTCAATAATTTTTGCTCTTTCATATTCATTTAAAGCAATACACTGCCCATCTTTATAAAGAGAAGTACTTATATCTAATATCTTTTCCCAAGCACCCTTAGTATAAATGCGATAATCTTTTTTCATTTTATGCACAGTGCTCATCAACTTACGATTTGAATCAAACGGGATTTCATTTACTCTTGGATAATTACATTCTAAAGTTTGTTTATTAAATCCCTTATTTATAGCAAAGTGTGCAAGTGCTTTTTCCATTGGTTCTCCAATTATCTCATCCCCTTGAATATAAACATCATTACATAATATTAAAGCATGATAAAAAATATCATCTGGTTCAAAATTAAATTCATCTTTTGCGTAAATTGTTTCAACATGCATTTTATTTTGCGTTAAAGTACCAGTCTTATCACTACAAATGATTGATACTGAACCGAGTGTTTCAACTGCGTGTAGTTTACGAACAATTGCATTATTTGCACTCATTTCTTGAACACCAATCGCTAATACAATCGTAACAACGGCTGGTAATCCCTCAGGTATGGCAGCTACTGCAAGTGAAATCGAAAGAATCAACATATCAAATAGATTTCTTCCTTGAAATAAAGCAATAATAAACATTAAAGTACAAATAACAACTGAAATAAAACCTAATTGTTTCGATAATGCTGCTAGTCGTTTTTGTAAAGGGGTCATATCTTCATTTTTTTCTTCTAGCATACATGCAATTTTCCCAACTTCACTATTCATCCCAGTCGAAACAACAATTCCTCGACCTTTCCCATATGTAACAAACGTTGACATAAATGCCATATTACGTTGATCACCAATTAATTCTTCATTTGAATATATAATATCAGCATCTTTTTCTACTGCCTCACTTTCACCGGTAAGTGTCGATTCATCTACCTTAAGATTAACCGTTGATAATAGTCTTAAATCAGCAGGAATATAACATCCTGTTTTAAGTTCTACAATATCACCCAACACAAGTTCACTTGATGCAATTTCAATTAAACAAGCATTCCTTATGACAAAGGCATGAGGAGAAGATAAAGCTTTTAATGCTTCAATTGCCTTTTCTGCTTTAGATTCTTGAATTACACCGATAAAAGCATTAAGAGTTATAACACTAAAAATAATAATTGAATCAACATATTCCTTTAAAAAAATAGAAACAATCGCACCTACTAATAAAATAAGTACCATTGGATCTTTAAACTGTTGGATAAACATTTCAATTAATGAAATTTTTTTATCCTTTTTTAATTCATTCAATCCATATTGTTTTAATCTTTTCTCTACTTCATTATCACTTAAGCCAATATTTTCATCTACTTTATATTTTTTTAATACTGCATAGATACTATTACGATAAGTCATATGCTAATACCTCCTGATAATCTACTTTATGCTTGAACACAAGAGATATGAGATATCAGACAAAAGAAGACAAAAAAAGTCACATGATTTATGTGACTAGTTCAATTTCATTTTATTAATACGTAACATGTGATCTTGATTATCTTCTACTTGATCTAACAACATTTTCATAATATCATTTACAATTTTATTTGAATAATCATTATCTAAATTAAAATATAAACGATTAGGAATCAAAGATTCGTTAATTAAGTAGATTGCTTTTTCACTTAGATTATAAACTCGTTTATGAACAACCATAAGTTTTTCCTTAATTATTACCTTTTCATTATTAAATTGAAATGAATGAGGTGCAAATATTATCTTATCAACATATTTTTTGATAAATGTTATCGATTTAACAGTTCCTGCTGTTTCATTCAATTGTCTAGAAAAAATAATTTTATCGAGTTTCGCATCTTGACAGTATTGTATAAAACGTAAACGCATCAATGCTTCTTTCTCAAAGTTTTCAAAACATGTTGAATCAATGTACAGGACTTTCATTTAGCGAGATATGAAGAAGGATGGAATTCCACCGTCATCATCATCGTCATCACGACTTACATCTTCAAAGTGGGGTGTCTCATTGACCGGTTCACTACGAGTTGGAATTGTGAATGTACTACTACGATTGTTTTCTACTTTTTTTGTTTTAATTAAATCTTCATGATTATCTTCAAATCCAGTAGCAATTACCGTTACTATAATAGAATCACCAAGTTTTTCATTAATTGCGACACCAAAGATAACATCAATATCATTACCTGCAGCTTCTCGAACTAAAGCCATTGCGTCTTCAGCATCAAATAATGTAATGCTTTCACCACCGGTGATGTTAACAATTGCATTCTTAGCACCAGTAATCTGTGCTTCCAACAAAGGTGATTGAATTGCTTTTTCAGCTGCTGTACGTGCTTTATCTTCACCCTCGGCCATACCAATACCAATTAAGGCACTACCCTGACCTTCCATAATTGCCTTTACATCCGCAAAATCTAAATTAACTAGGGCAGGAACTGCAATTAAATCTGTAATCGTTTGAACACCTTGACGTAAAACATTATCAGCTGCTTGGAATGCCTCACTGATTGGTTTTCTTCCAATTACTTCAAGCAAATTATTATTTGATACAATAATTAGCGAATCAACATGTTCACGTAACTCTGCTAGTCCAACTTCTGCAGAACTTAATCGTTTCTTTCCTTCAAAGGTAAATGGTTTTGTAACAATACCAACCGTTAAAGCTCCTTCTTCTTTCGCAATTTTCGCAAATAATGGAGCAGCACCCGTACCAGTACCACCACCTAAACCAGCAGTAATGAACACCATGTCAGTACCCTTCATAATTTCACGAATTTCATTTTCGTTTTCTTGTGCAGCGCGTCTTCCTACTTCTGGATTTGCACCAGCACCTAAGCCTTTTGTAACTTCACGACCTAAAATAATCTTATTTTCAACTGGTGAAATTTTTAAAGTTTGTAGGTCTGTATTCGCTACATAAAAGTCTACACCTTTAACTCCCTCTGAAACCATTCGATTAACGGCATTACAACCACCGCCTCCAATTCCAAAGACTTTAATTTTTGCTACTTGTTCAAATTGTAAATCGCTCATTCTCATTGTCCTCGCTCTCTTATTTTTCACTTAAAAGCATACTTTTTAATTTTTTAGTAAAACCATTCTCTTCAAAACTTGCTTTTCTAGGATTTAAGTTATCAATCGCTTTATTTAAATCCCGTACATCACAACAAATCCGATCATCTTTTCGTATATTAAGCTGTGATTTCCATGCATAGAATAATCCTAAACATGTAACAAGTGAACAATCTCTTGCACCGATTGTTTGAGGCACATAAATCTGTGCTGGTGCATTAAATTCATTAAGTAATGTTTCAATGCCTTGAATTTCCATTCCTTCACCACTCATCAAATAGCGAACATTACCACTTTCAATAATTGGCTTACAAACTTCATTCAATTTACTAATCCATTCTTTGAGTGAAGGCATTACACTTTCATACAATTGATTTTCACTAATTTGTTTCTGTTCCCCTTTTTCACTCCAAATATAAACAACGGAATCATCTAACTCATCTTTATTAAAACAACTATTTTTAACTAATCGAAATCCGACATCATAAGGTAAATTATAAGTAACTTTTAAATCTTCAATCCAATTACCATAACCTATATCCATCTGTTCACAACTAACTAGTTTACCATGAGTAAATAGAGAAAGTGTCGTATTTTGACGGGCTAAATCAATTAATATAACATATTTATCTACCGTTTGTTCAAAGATAGCTGCCTCTTCTGCAATCGCATAAGAATCTAGACAGATATCCATAATTTCAAGTCCCGATTTTTCAATACACCGTGCATAGGAATATACAATGTCTTTATCCGCAAATAATAAATCAACACTCATTGTCAGAACATCGCACACTTCATTTAAAGGCATTTTACGTGAGGTTATTCCATTTGTAATATATTTAATACAACCGATATTTACAAGTTCTAACGCATCACTAGGTTTATATAAAATAGCCTCATTTACGCCCGTTTGAATATGTGATAACCGAACCCGTTTAGATCCATCTTCTAAATAAACATTGATTTTTTTATTATGACGAGCAACACCAATACTTGGAATTGCCAACAATACCCGTTCAATTTTATAATCAAGGGCTGTTGAAGCACTTGCAATGACTTTTCTGATTGCCATAATAATATTTTGTTCATTTATAATTTTGTTATCCTTAACACCAATAATACTTGCCCGTTCTACTCGTAACACATTAAAACGCGTTTCATGGAATTCTCCTACCATCAAACGTATCTCGTGATCAGCAATTTCTAAAGCAGCAAATATCTGCTTATTTTGCATAAGGTTGAACCCCCCTTACTTATTAACATATTCTTTTATAATAATATCATATATTTGACCTTTAAAAAATAGTAAAATAAAAAAATATGAAAAAGAATTACATTTTGTACACCTTTTTTGAATTAATTACAAAAAAGCATAGAAAACTACTCGTTAACTATGCATATCATTGAGATCTTGACCCTTTATTACTTCAGGTTCATATAAAGATCTAGACTTTCTCATTAAACTTTTCTTTAATCTTGTATTTTTTATCATTAAAACACTGAATCCAATCGCAAATAAACCTGCTAGCCCAATACTAACATAAGTAATGACATCACCAAATACATTACTTGCATTTTCTTTCGTTTCAATATAACGTTGTAAAATATTTTCTTTATTATCATACTGATAATATACCTTTTCCCCTTTTTCATTCATAAATAAATGTAGAGAAAAATCTTTTTTATTCACATCGTCATAAGTCCAACCAATAATTTTATGGTTATCAACTAGTATATTTTCAACAAATTTCATGCCATTACGATCTTTCGTACTTTCAGGAATATCGATTATCGCAAGATTATGTCCAGCCAAAGTTACTGGCACATAAATACTAGTAACGCCTTTTTTCATATCATATAAATAAAAGTTCTTATTACCTTTTTTATCCATCAAATAAACAAGTGTAGTTCCTGCTTCATTCTTCCATGCATCAATTTCTTTTTTATTCATTTTAATCTTAGTAGCACTAAAACCAGTAGGAATACTCAACCCAGTTAAGTTTCTTACTACTCCTAATTCTTTATTTTCATATTTTGTATAAACAAGCGGTTTTTCATCAACATAAACTATAATATTATAAGTTTTAGTAACGGTATTCTCAGCAGTACAAATAACATCAAAACTGTTTTCACCAACTTTAAGTTCTTTTTTCCCAGTTCCACTTACACTAGCCTTCGCATCAGTCGCTTTCGCTTCAATATTAATTTCTTTAAGATTAGCTCCAGCCTCTACTCGATAATTAGTTACTTCACTATTAAAATCCGGTGTTAGTTTTCCTTGAGAAACACTTAGACCTGCAAGATTATTATCAGCGGATCGTTTATCTGGGTCTGTATTTACTTTTGGAGGGACATAAGTAGTACCACCACCGCCTGATAATGGTGGTTTATTTGCAATACTAACGGAGACAGTCTTTTCTCCGGCAATTATTGTACCATCCAAACAATCTGTAACTTCATTTGGAGAATTAGGCTTACCCATTGTTACCGTAACACTCGCCGTTCCTGATGATCCAGCCACTGCATTAACAGAACAAGTTGTGTCACAATACATACTTGAGGCACTTACTGTTGCATTATTTCCAGAAAAATACACCATCCCAGAACCATTTCCAGAAAGACTTACCGATGTTACAAAGGCTCCACCTGAACTAACAGAAGAAACATTAGTGCTGACAGAAAAATAGCCTGCAAATATTTTTTCATTATTCATAACAATTAAGCAACTAAATGAAATTAGAAAGACACCAATTACCTTTGATATTTTCGATATTTTTTTCATTAAATACTCCTTTAATTTAACAATTGTACTCCAGTTATATGATTCTTAATTGCATTATAATCCCTTGAACTAATATACCCATCTCCATTAACATCAGCTTTTATAGCACGTTCCCCTATTAGAACAGAATAACCTGTAATATGGTTTTTTATTGCATTGTAATCTTTTGAACTTATATAGCCATCCTCATTTACATCGCCTTTAATCGTTTCAACTGGTGGATTTATAGGTTTACCTTTTCCATCTCCTAAATAAGTAACATAGCTTGAATGAACATAAGCATAATTATTAGAGAAGTTGTATTTTTCATCTCTCTTAACAACAATTGCAGAACGATCAAAATTCAGAATTGGATCACTTTGAATCTTATACCAAACATCACTTCCATTTACAACTTCACCCTTTACTTTTTCTAAAATAATAAATGGATAATCCGTTGCCGTATTAGTAGAATAAAGAGCTGTTGAACTAGTATTAGGTTCTTTACGAATATTTACATTTTCATTTCCACGTTTAATACCAATTGTATATAAACCATAATTAGCATTTCCATTCTCTGAATCAAAGTCATAATTAATTCCCGCAGCAACTTCGCCCCAATAAGGGTCTGTTGCATAACGAACATTAATCCCACTTCCCTTATCTCCAAGGTGTGAGCCTTCATAGCGCCAATCAAGTGGGTCTAGATAGCCATAAGAAACAAATCGAGCTGCATGATAATAAACACTGAAAGCCGGACTAGAATACTTATTCGCAGAACCAGCTGGATCGGAATCATACGCAGAATGACCAAATAGATTATTATTATTTTGCGCAATGGAACTCATTCCATAGGCACTTTCATTACAAGCAAGACCAAACATTAAAGATGCATTAACTCCATATTTATTTTGATTTGAAATAAATTCACTACCAAGCCCAAACATCTTTGAATTTTCCTTTGTTATGTATTTATTAAATGCATCTGCTGTATAAGAAGAAACAGAGCGATGTGATAAGAATTGATAATAGTTATAATATGGTTGATTGACATTAATCGATTGATTGTAAGTGTTACCTCGATAATCATCCAGCATTTTAGTAGTATCATCATAAAAATAATGACCATCATAACTATAATACGCCTTATTTGATTCCATATAAGATTGTTGAGGCCCGACAATTGTTCCCGATTTCCATGAGCCACTCGCAAAGTCAGTCAAATACCAATGGCGAATCCATCCATCTTTCACTTTATAATAGGACACTTTTAAATCAGGTGAATCTGGTACTACTTTTACTTCACTATTATCATCAATATCACCAATTACACCAGCCATTTTAAATCTTATTTTCCCATTTACTCGTCCTAAATAAGCAGCATCCAAAGCCGTATTACCTCCGATTGCACCACTCTCTCCTGTGGCTACATTCGTATACTCAACATAATCGCCTTTTCGTGCTACTTTAAAATCAACAAATCCATACTTAGGATCTTCTTCATAATTAACCATTGGAGAAGCAATTCTAGCTCGACTCTTTTTTTTAACTGTCACTATATTTCCGTTTGCATCATATACCGTATCACTTGGGACAAGTTCTCCATCCCCATTCATCGTTACCTTACTATTTTCTTGTTGTTTTAAGAATTCATCACTCTGACCATCCTGATGGTCAAGTGGTGAAGTATTTTCTTGTTTATCTTCTTCTTGGCCAAAGATAAAATCTCGTTGCGAATAGATAGCAGCGAAGAATAAACATAAGATTGAAATGATCGTAATACATTTTTTCATTCGCTCATCTCCTTACATATTTACACATCTTATTATATAACAAAACAACTATTTTGTATAGATTTTATACGTTTTTTAGTTGTACTTCAAATCCTACATAGCTATTGTTATTTTATTTTTAATTGGCTTAAATAAGAGGCGAAACTCAACCTAATTATAACTCTTAAAAAAGGCGAGCAAAAACCTGTTACTTTTTTTTGTTATACTATTGCATTTTTTTTCTTGAAATGATATGATATGCAAGCGAATTATGTAACGAACCATACGGAAGGAGGTAATGTTATGTCTAAAGTTTGTCAAATTACAGGTAAAGGACCTTTGTCCGGTAATAAGCGTTCTCACTCCATGCGTGCTTCTCGCCGTAAATGGAATGTAAATCTTCAAAAAGTTAAAGTTATAGTTGATGGAAAGCCTCAAACTCTCCGTATCTCAGCACGTGCACTTAAAACTTTGAAAACTAAGAATGCTATCTAAAACAGATGAAAATCTGTTTTTTTCATATTAAAAAGCAATCAATTTAGAGTTTATCTCATTTTGATTGCTTTTCTTTATCATTACTTTCCATCATCAGTACCTTTCCATAATGAATTGTAATCTTCGCTTCTTCGATTATTTCATTTGAAACAGTATAAATATCACTACAACTAATTATCGCATGATCTAATGGATAAGCCACACCTTGTTCACTAATATCACTTGGGACAAGCGCTAAAAAAGATAAATAAGTATATTCTTTTGGAATATAATAAGTTCCAACTTCTAAAACTCTGATTCGATTATCTTCATTCATTAAAACTAAATTAGGATAACGGTAAATTAGCAAATACAAATTTGCTAATTCATGATCCATTCGACCACCTAATCCTCCATAAAGGATAATTTCATCATACTTATGTTTTATAGCATAGATAATAGCAGCTTCGCTATCTGTTTCATTTTTATGGGTTGAAAGTTGAATTACATTCGTTATTTTCTCTAATTCAATTAACTCAATATTAGCAATTGAATCAAAATCTCCAATCGCAACTTGCATTTTAATTCCCTGTTTTAAGCACTTAATCGCGCCACCATCAACACCAATATAATCGCAGTTTGTAAGATCAGGTATAACCTTACTCATCCCTGCAACTAAACAAACACGTTTCATTTAAGGGTAGCGATTGCTTCTTTAATATCTTGTTTGAATATATAACTACCTGCTACAAGAATATCACATCCCGCTGCTACGCTAACTTTACTTGTTTGTAAATTAATACCACCATCAATCTCAATTAAACAATTTAAATTACGACGTTTAATTTCATTTTTTAAAGTTCTTACTTTATCTAACATTTCACTCATAAAAGATTGACCGCCAAAGCCTGGTTCAACACTCATAATCAAAACAACATCAACAACATCTAATAAAGGTAAAATTTCTTCTACTGAAGTTTTAGGCTTAAGTGATATTCCTGCCAATGAATTTTTCTCATGAATTCTTTCGCATAAGCCTCTAGCTTCCTTCTTATCCGCACATGCTTCTAAATGAAAGGTTAATAAATCAGCTCCTGCATCAACAAAAATATCCGCAAAAAACTTAGGATTATCCACCATAATATGTACATCCATAAACATTCCAGTTTTCTTTTTAAAGCCTTTCAACATATCAGGGCCAAACGTTAAATTAGGTACAAAATGCCCATCCATAACGTCAAAATGAAGCCACTTTGCTTCGCTTTCCATCAATATTTCTAACTGTTCACTCACTCTACTATAATCTAAAGATAAAATAGAGGGAGCAATGATTACTTCTTTCTTTTCTGTCTGCATTATTAGCACCTCGCTTATTTGTATTTACTTGGTTGCAAACGAATCATGGCAGCAATCTCTAAATAATTACGATAACGTATTTTAGATATTTCACCATTTGCAACACCTTTGACAATCGCACAATCTGGTTCATTGACATGAACGCAGTTATGAAAACGACAATGCCCGATTTCACTTTGAAAATCTGGAATACTAGCCGCTAATTTTGTCAAATCCATTGTTGAAAAATCTAAAGAAGAGAAACCTGGAGTATCCGCAATCCAACCATTACCAACTGGTAACAATTCACAATGTCTTGTTGTATGTTTTCCTCGACCAAGTGCTTTAGAAATTACTTGTGTATTTAAATGAAAGGTTGGTTCCATACGATTAAGCAAAGAACTCTTTCCCGCACCACTTTGGCCTGTTAATACCGATATTTTGTGATCAATTGCTTCGAATAACTTATGATCATCAATTCCTTCTCCACTCTCAAAGACTTGATAACCACTCTTACGATAATCTTCAATAATTCCGTAAATCGGATCATTTTCTTTTACTAAATCCATCTTAGTAACACAAATAAGTGGTTTTATTCCTGCATAGGTTACTAAAAAAATCAAACGATCAACCAGCGTTGTAGAGAAAGTTGGTTCAATATAAGACATTACAATAATTGCTTGATCCACATTTGAAACTAATGGCCGCTTCAATTCATTACGCCGTGGATATATCTTTTGAATCCCAATCTGGGACGAAAAACGTTCAATATCAACAATATCACCAACAATTGGTGATGCATTTTTACGCAGTTTTCCCATTGCAACACAAATTAAGTTCTCATTTGCTTCATTTCTAACCATATATTGATTCGATATAATTCTAATAATACGACCTTTTTCCATTAGTAATAATATAACGTAATCACGTTATCTTCCTTTTGAATATAATAACTTTGTTCCTCTGGATTTGAACCGATTACAAGACCTTTTTGATTTTCAGGTACTTCTTCTTCACTGAATTTCTGTTCCGTAATTACTTTTGCACCTTGTTTTGTTAAAATATCTTTTGCTTCCTTTAAAGTTTTACCCTTAATTCCGCTTACGACAAATTCTGGATAAGCAGCAACTTCAAAACCAATCGTAACCCATTTATCAGGATCGATGTCATCGCCTTTATCTAGTAATGTTTGTTTTAAAATTGTTCCATATGGTTTAGAACTACTAGCAATATCAGTCTTATCGATTTGAATCTTAAGTCCCTTGCTTTCAAACATTTTAGAAACTTCATCGACATTTTTACCTGTATAATCTTGAATCGTGTAAAATAATCCACGAGATACAATTAAAGAAACTTCACTTCCTTCTTTAATTTCTTTTCCAATGGCTGGATTTACTCCAATTACTTTCCCATTTTTAATACTATGATGTAATTCTTTTTCATTATCACTACTTACTTTTAGTCCTAATTCTTCCAATGTGTTTTTTGCTTCGATAACACTCATATTACTTACATCTGGAATCGTTAACGATTTATTTGGTGAAAATCCCGATATAATTCCTGAAAAATATAATAAAACAACAATACCAAGGATCCCAATTACACCCAATAGAATTCCTATAATTGTTTTCTTAGAATTATTCTCTGCTTTTTTTGAATTAATATTATTTTGATTAACCTGAGTTACTCGTTCCATATCACGATGTTCAACAACCCGCGTAGGTTCCCCATTTTCAACCGGAAATACTAGTTTAGGAACATTTGAATATTCTGGTAATAGACAAAGATTCAAATCTTCTAACATTATTTTTGCGGTTTTGTAACGAAGCGATTTGTTTTTAGCGGTTGCTTTAATAATAATATTTTCTATTGATTGTGGTAAAGTCGGATTAAATTCACGCACACTTGGGACTTCTTCACGTAAGTGTTTCATTGCAATCGAAACTGGACTTTCACCATGAAAAGGAACATCGCCAACTAATAATTCATAGAATACAATACCTAAAGCATAGATATCTATTTGATTCGTTGCAGGCTCTCCTCGCGTTGTTTCTGGAGCGAGATAATGAGCACTACCAAGGACTGCATCACTTTGTGTTAATTGGACTGCATCATGCGCTAAAGCAATGCCAAAGTCGGTTATTTTAACCGTTCCATCATCTTTTACTAAAACATTTTGTGGTTTAATATCACGATGAATAATATTATTTTCATGGGCATGTTGGACAGCCGAAGTAAGTTGAATCATAATTTCGACAGCTTCCTCTTTATGCAAAGCCCCTCGTTGATTAATTAATTGTTTTAAGGTTCTTCCACGAACATATTCCATTACGATATAATGACGATTTTCACTTTCACCAACATCATATACTTCCACAACATTTGGGTGAGATAATTTACTTGCCGCATTTGCTTCTCTTTGAAAACGCAATAGTGTAACTGGATCATTTGCCAATGCTCCACGTAATATTTTAATCGCAACTTCACGATTTAAAATGGTATCAATTCCTAAATAAACATCAGCCATTCCACCTTGCCCAAGTGAAGTGACCAACATATAGCGATCTGCTAACATTTTATTCATGAGTATTTTCTCCTTCGATGATAATGACACTTACATTATCATAACCTCCAGCTTTAATTGATAGTTTAATCAAATGTTCTGCTTTGCTCTTTACGTCTTCTTTTCCGCTTAATACATGAGCAATAACCCCTTCAGGTACGTAACTATGTAAACCATCCGAGCATATTAAAAGATAGCGATAATCATCTTTAATTTTATTGATATCAATCTTTAAATCATCCCAAATTCCTAACGCATTGGTAAGCATATTGCCTTTCGTAAGACTTAATGATTTTGCTTTATCGATTTCGCCTGCTTTCATTAAATCCGTTACTAAATTATGATCTTGAGTTAAACATATTAATTCATCATAATAACCATACGTACGTGAATCTCCAACATTAAAAATATATGCCTTATTATCCTTTGTAATTAAGACACCAACAATTGTTGTTCCCATACCTCTTTGAGCCTTACTCTTAGAAGACTGTGAGAAAATAATATCATTTGCTTTTTTAATTGTCGTTTTCAACCAGTTTTTTACTTCTTGGTCTGAATGAAATAAGGCTGCTACATGAAAAGATGCTTGTAACTCATTAACTGCCATTTTACTAGCAACATCTCCTGCAACGCCACCACCAATGCCATCACATACAACCGCTATAAAGTCACCATGATGATTCGTTGTCATAAAAAAACTGTCTTGGTTATCTTCACGAACTAATCCTTTATCACTAATTCCAAACACATTCATTTTATCACCTCTTGCATGTTTTTACGCATATGTTTAGCACGTAATTGGCCACAAGCTGCGTCAATATCGCCACCGTGTTCCTTGCGAATCGTACAGCGTACTCCAAGTTTCATCAAAGCATCATAAAAACGCATCGCATGCGGATAATCTACTCCTTGATACCCGTTTTCATCGACTGCATTATATGGAATCAAATTCACATAAGCATTGATTCCTTTAACCAATTTTGCTAGTTGAGCAATGTGTTCTTTTTTATCATTTACACCTCGTAATAAGATATATTCAAAAGTTAAACGTCGATTATTTTCACTCATATAAACATCAATTGCTTTCATTAACTCATCCAGTGGATAAGCTTTATTAATTGGCATTAATTCATTTCTCAATTCATCATTAGGTGCATGAAGTGAAATTGCCAAATTATATTGCGTATGCTCCTTTGAAAAGTCATAAATACGTGGAACAATACCACATGTAGAGATTGTAATATGACGAGCTCCAATTCCTAAGCCTTGATCATCGTTTACAATCTTTAGAAATTTCATTAAATTATCATAATTATCAAAAGGTTCACCCGTACCCATCACAACAATATGGGACAAACGTTCCTGATTCTCATCCAAATCTTTTTGTACCATTAATACTTGTGCTACCATTTCTCCTGCTGTTAAATCACGCTTCTTTTTTAATAAACCACTTGCGCAAAAAGCACATCCCATGTTACATCCAACTTGAGATGTAACACAAATGCTCTTACCAAATTCATAACTCATCAAAACACTTTCAATTAAAGAACCATCACTTAAAGCAAATAAATACTTACGAGTTCCATCTTTTGATATTTGTTTATCACGTAGTTGCAAAGGAGCTAACGTAAAGTGTTCTCTTAAGATATCACGTGTTTCTTTCTTTAAATCACTCATTTCTTCAATTTCCATCACTCTTTGTCGATATAACCAACGAAAAATTTGATGGCCTCGGTATGCTTTCCATCCTTGATTTAAAGAAAATTCTTTTAATTCATCATAACTTTGATCATATAAAGATATCATTATTTTATCACCTGTCTTTTATTCTATCATAAATTAGTTACATATTCTAATGAAGCGTTTTAAATATTAAAATAATATTTATTGTTTTACTAATTTCGCAAAGTAAAAACCATCACTACCATAAGTAAAGGGAAAAATGGTTGCTTGTTTAACTAGTAAATAATCAGAATGAGTTTTCAAAAATTCTTCAATTTGTTTTTCATTCTCTTTCTTATTCAAAGTACAAGTTGAATAAACTAAGATACCATTTTGTTTAACCATTAAGGCTGCACTATTTAAAATTTCCTTTTGAAGTGGTAATAAAGTATCCATATCGCTTCCTTGCATATGATACTTAATATCACTTTTACCCTTTAAAACACCATACCCACTGCATGGTACATCAACAAGTACACGATCAAAACTAGCTTCATCAAAATATTTATCTAAATGCCTTGCATCTAATAATCTTGCATCAATACTATCTAATCGACAACGCTTCGCCCCCTGTTTTATAAGTTCAACTCGATGAGCATGTATATCTCCACTAATAAGCACTCCGGTATCATTCATAAGCGCTGCAATATGATTACTTTTTGAGCCTGGTGCACCACAACAATCTAAAATACGTTCATTTGCTTTTGGTTCAAGTTCATATGCAATCATCTGAGAAGAAGCATCTTGTATCGAAATCATTCCACTTAGATATGCTTCACTTTCAATTAATTTATGAGAATTATAAACTAAACAAGTATCGTTGATACCACTTGCGCTAAATTGTTTGTTATTCTTTAAAAACGATTCAACATCACCAAAGCGTTCATCATAACGAACCCATGTCTTACCAGTTGTAAGATTATCAACACATAGTTTATAACAAATTTCTTCTCCATATTGAGCATTCCACATTTTCACAAGCCACAATGGTAAAGAATATGTAATCGATAATACTTCCAAAGGATTACCAACAACTTCTCTTTTACCTCTTTTAATAACTTTATGTAAGATTGCATTTACCAATTTTTGGTAACTCCCTTTGTTTCTTTTTTTCGCAATATCAACCGCATCATTGACAATTGCATATTCAGGAATACGGTCCATAAAGAGTAATTGATAAACACTCATATCGAGTAATAAACATATTTCTTCTTTTGGCATAAGTTTAACCAAATCTTGCCATTCATAACGAACTAGTCGTGCATTCTGTAACGTTCCATAAACAATTTGGGTAATAAAAGCCTTTTCTTTTTGATCCCAATCCCCTAGTTCATTTCTTAATAACAAATTCGCATATTTCTTATCAATCGCCACATTACATAACAATCTCCAAATCTTTTCTCTTATCACCATTGTGTATTCTCCCATCTTCGAAAATATCTTCGAAGTAATAAATATAAAACATAAGTAACAAGAAAGCCCGCTGTCACATCACTTAAAAAATGTGCACCAACAATCATTCTTGAAAAACCCATTAGGATAATGAAACTAAATGCAAAGAAATTAAATACTCTTTTATTTCCTCGTTGCTGCTCAACATAATCAGGAATAGCACATATTACTAGAATAGTTGAAGCCATCGCCGTATGTCCACTAGGGAAAGAATAATACCCGGTAATTCCTTGTGGTAAAAACCATGGCGTAAACTGCGTTATATCTTGCATTTGACGAAAACGGATACGACCCCATAAAGGTTTTATCAAATTAATTAGTATCGTTGAAGTAACAAGTAACAAGCAAAACAAAATAAGGACTTTTTCATAGTCTTTTAAAAACTGAATTGGCATTATTTTCACAATAAAATATAAACCAATAAATAATAGGATGGTAATAACAATAAGGGCAACTATATCATTATTTAAAGGTACGTAATTTTTAATTCGATATGCTGCATAGATACATGCGATTATCGTAAGGATTAAATAACCAATTTGCTTATGAATCCGATAAAACACAAGCAACGCAAAAGGAAGGATTACTAATATGATATTTAAAATATGATTTTGAAAGAATAAACCAAATAAATTATTTGGATCATATAAATACTGATCGATGACTAAGTCATAAAAACCACCAATAATCATTAATATTAATGAAATGGCATAAACAAAATATTTTATTTTATTCATAAGTACTCCTATTCTAACATCATTGGATCCATATCTAATTCCAAACGACAACGAGCTTTTACTTCTTTATGATACGCTAATACTTTATGCATATAGCGAAGCAATGTATCATGATTTTTATCTTTTAAAATGATTCGATATCGATATTCATCTTTAATTTTAAGTAATTCACTTGGTCCTAAACATTTTAAATCAGGAAAATCTTTCAGCATCGATGAAATCATGATTGCATCATGATTTGCAACCTCTTTATCTTTATGAAGACATAAAATAGAACTTAAATAAGTATAAGGTGGATATTTTGCCAAATGGCGATATTTCATTTCCACTTCAAAGAACTGTCGATAGTCATGATGGGCAGCGCACTGTAAAGCATAATGCGAGGTATCATAGCATTGTAATAATACTTCCCCAACAATATCGCCTCGGCCACTGCGTCCACTTGCCTGTGCAAGCATATCAAAGGTCAACTCACAACAACGATAGTCACTGCGATTAAGAAGAGCATCCCCATTTACAATTCCCACTAAACTAACTCGTTCAAAGTCAAGACCCTTTGCAATCATTTGTGTACCTAATAATATATCCCCTTCTTTACCAAAGGAAGTTAATAATTTCTCATGAGCATTTTTTTTCGTTGTCGTATCACGGTCCATCCGAATAATTTTAGCAAAAGGAAATTTTTCTTGAACAATTTCTGCCAAGCGCTGTGTTCCTACCCCAATATAACGCCATTTATTTTCTTTACATTCTGGACATTCATAAGGGAGTGGTTTTTGATAACCACAAGTATGACACTTCAATACGTGATCTTCTTTATGATATGCCATCGCTTGCTCACAATGCGGACACATTTCTACGTGACCACATGCAATACAGCGTAGAATTGGTGTATACCCACGACGATTCAATAATAAGATTACTTGTTCATGCCTATTTAAACGCATTGCTATCGCATCTTCTAAAGCTTGCGACAGAATATAATTCTCACCATTTTTAACTGCTTTTCGCATTTCAATCATTTTCACATCAGGGAAACTCGCATTGATTCTTGCATTCATCTCAACCAGTTGATAATTGCCCTTATAAGCTCTTGCGTAAGACTCTAAGGAAGGAGTTGCACTTCCTAAGATTACTTTACAGTTATGGTATTTACCTCTCCACAGAGCGATATCTCGACAATGATAGCGTGGAGAACTATCTTGTTTATAACTTGTATCATGTTCTTCATCCAAAACAATTAAGCCTAGATGTTCAAAAGGCATAAAAATAGCACTTCTTGTACCAACAACAATTTTAACTTGATTATTCTTAACTAATTTAAACTGTTCATATTTTTCTTGAGGATTTAGCGCAGAATGATAAATAGCTACGTTGGATGCAAATCGCATATTAACTCGCTTCACCATTTGTGGTGTTAAAGATATTTCAGGAACTAATATTAATACCTGCTTTCCTTCCTTTAATATTTGTTGTGCAAGTTGTAAATAAACTTCACTCTTACCAGAACCAGTAACCCCATGAAGCAGTGAAACTTGAAAACCTGGCTTTTCCATAATCTTTTCAATCGCATCTTTTTGCGCTTGCTTTAAAACAAAAGTTTCATCTTCCATCTTTTCATTATTTAAATTAGCCTTTGCTTCTTTTTGGTAAACCTTAACAAGTTGTAAATCAATTAATTTCTTTGTTACACTCTTATATTCTTTAACCCAATCACTTTTTTTCATACCCTCGCCATTTTTCAAAGCAGCAAGTGCGATTGCTTGTTTACTTGTTAATGTTTGATCTTCTTTCTCATAAACAACCCAATCTTCCATTTTAATCGAATGATGATTTGATTTAGGTTTTAACTTTGCCGGTAACATTACTTGAAAACAAGAAATCATTGATGCGATATAGTTATAAGACATATAAGAAGCTAACTCAAAAAGTTCATCATTGATGAGCGGTTCTTGATCTAATAAGCCAATGATTGTCTTAAGTTTGTACTTACTATTATCTAAATAAGATTGATCCACTTCTTCTACTTTATCCACAAAACCAATTAAACTTTTATTCCCAAAAGGAACTTCAACTCGAATTCCTTTCTTAACATGAAACAAACCACTTAAGTAGGTAAACGTGCGATTAAGGCTTAAAGAAGAATATTCAATATAAACATGAACGATTTGCATTATCTTACCTACTCTCTTTTGTTTATTTTACCACAATTTAGCATAAAAAAATCGTCAATTGACGATTTAATTACTCACTTTGTTGGCGTTTTATAATTAACGATATCATATCTGCAGCAAGTTTAGGATCATCGTTACATACAACATATTTATAATCTTTTACCATAGTCATTTCCCGTACTGCTTTCGCAAGTCGTTGTTGAACTATTTCTTCTGGTTCTGAGCGTCTTCCACGAATGCGATTCTCTAACTCTTCCATACTGGGTGGAATAATAAAGATTGATAAAGCATCCGGACATTTTTCTCGTACTTGAGTTGCCCCTTGAACTTCAATTTCTAATAACACATTTTTACCTTCATTGCGAAGTTTTTCTACCTCACTGATTGGTGTACCATAATAATTACCAACAAATTCTGCCCATTCTAATAATTCTCCATTGGCTATGGCTGTTTCAAATTTTTCTTTTGTAGTAAAGAAATAATCAATACCATCAACTTCTCCATTACGTGGTAACCTTGTTGTCATAGAGGTGGAATATACTAAGTTTAACTCTTCATCTTGCATAAAATAAGAACGAATCGTTCCTTTACCAACACCGCTTGGTCCACTAATAATGATTAATAACCCCTTTTTCATATTCATAACACCTCCCAGTTTATACAATCAATTCTACTAGGGGTAGCACTAGTTGTCAAACAAGTTTTACCCTTTTTTCACATGTCGGTACATGACTCGTGTTATAATAAATTCACAACTCATAAAAAGGAGCGATATTCATGGCACTTGATGGTTTAATGTTACGACAACTGAATCAAAAAATCAGGCTAATTTTACCAGCTAAAATAAATAAAATTCAAGCTTTATCGGATACCGAATTATTATTCACTTTGCGCTCACTCAATCAAAATCATTATTTACTTGTTTCAGCTCATAGCGTATATAATCGAATCAATCTCACTAAGCCTATTTATACATCTTTAGAAACACCTACTAACTTTTCAATGGTTTTAAGAAAACATTTAGATGGTGGGATTATTTTAAATTGCGAACAAATAGGACTAGACCGAATCTTAAAAATGGAGATTCAAGTCCGTAATGAAATTGGTGATATCCATACCTTAATTATGTACATTGAATTAATGGGAAAATATGCAAATTTAATTCTAGTAAATGAAGATAATAAAATAATTGATGCGATGAAACGGATTCCGCCTTATGAAAATAGCCGACGTTTAATCCTGCCTCAAGCTACTTTTGTATTGCCTTTAGCCCATAGTGGAAAAAAAGATCCATTTAAGGAACAAACAATTGACGAAAACATTCCATTAGGAAAACAGTTCCATGGATTTTCACCTTTATTTGCGGTTGAAATGGAATATCGAATGCTTCATGGCGAAACATTTAAAGATGTAATGAAACTTGTAAGTGATTCACAAATGCTTTATATCAGTGAAAAGAATCAAGTTACTTATTCCCATGTGATACCTTTAACTCATTTAGAAGTTACAAATCGTGCTTATGAGTTAATGAAAGGTATTGATTATTTATACGTTGAACAAGAAGAAAAAGTTAGAATCAAACAACAAAGTGGTGATTTATTTCGTTTTGTTCATCATCATATTCATAAAAACAAAAGTAAACTACCAAAATTAGAAGAAACTTTATCACAATCCTATGATTGTGATAAGTATCGAGAATATGGTGATTTATTATTTGCCTATATGAAGCAAATAAATCGTCAAACTACTTCAATCGAGTTACCTTCCTTTGAAACAAATGAAATGATTTCAATTAATTTAAATCCAAAACTTGATGGTAAAGGCAATGCGAATAAATATTATCAAAAATATCATAAAGCGAAAAGAGCTCAAAGTATCGTTACCCAACAAATCGAGCAAACCAAACTTGAACTAGAATATTTTGAAATGTTAGCCAATCAACTCGAACAAGCTACAATTGGCGATGCGAATGAAATCCGTAGTGAACTTGCGAAGAATGGTTATCTAAAAGCAGCACAAAGTAAAATCAGAAAAAAGAAAAAATCTGATGTTCCCAATTATGATACCTATCAAATCGAGGACGCTAGTATTTATGTAGGAAAAAATAATATTCAAAATGAATATTTAACCTTCCATTTTGCCCATAAAGAAGACATGTGGTTTCATACCCAAGATTATCATGGTTCCCATGTTATTCTACGCAGCGAGCAAATAAATGAAAAATTAATCCGTGCCAGCAGCATGCTTGCCGCTTGGTATTCACAGGGACGTGAATCAAGTAGCATTCCAATTGATTATTGTGAAGTAAAATATTTAAAGAAAATACCTGGATCAAAGAGTGGCTTAGTTCAAATGGGTCAACATAAAACAATTTACATTGATCCACAAAAAGACAGCATTGAAAGTTTAAGAGAAGATTATTTAGTCAAGAAAAAATAGCGGATGAACCGAATCAAGGCTCATCCGCTATTTTTAATTGTTTCAATCAATTCTTTAACTTTCTTTTCAATGATACGTATCGTATCAATAAATTGCTCATCGTTAAGCCCAGTTGGATCTTCAATACCCCAATCCAAGCGCTCAATACATGGTAAAGTAGGACACACTACATTACAACCCATTGAAATCACGATATCACAATCCGGAATTGCACTTAACAATTTTGATCTTTGATTTCCCATATCAATATCATACATTTGTTTCATTAAACGAATTGCATCATAATTAATATGTTCCTTAACTTGAGTACCCGCTGAATAAGCATCAAAACATCCATTTCCAAAATGTTTTGCCAATCCTTCTGCTATTTGTGAGCGACATGCATTATGAACACAGACAAAAGCTACTTTAGGTATCATATTATTTTAATACCTTTTTCAAAATTGCTACTATTTCATTGGTACTTAAAACTTTACCACAAGCAACGACTTTCCCATCAATCACTAATGCCGGTGTACTCATCACTCCATAAGCGGCAATTTGGGCATAACTGGTTACATGTTCAATTTCATCTTCTAAACCAAACATATCCATTGCCTCACGTAGTCCTTTTTCTAATTGATTGCACTTATTACAACCAGATCCTAGTACTTTAAATCTTGATGTTTTTGATTGAACTGTTGTTTCTTTTTGCTTTCGAAATAATTTCATTTTATTTTCTCTCCTCTATATAAGTAAAAATGCAAATGCATTAAATAAATAACCAACTAATATAATACCAACGCTGACTATTCCCACAAATAAAAATAATAATTTAGGTTTAATCGCTTTACGCAACATGATAATGGAAGGTAGTGATAATGTCGTAACTGCCATCATGAAGGATAACACCGTACCTAGTCCTGCTCCCTTTACAAATAAACTCTCCGCAACTGGAATCGTTCCAAAAATATCAGCATACATTGGAATTCCAACAATGGTTGCTAGTATCACCGAAAAAGGATTATTGCTTCCTAATATGGATTCAATCAATGTAGACGGAATTAGATTATGAATCAAAGCCCCAATCGCTACACCAATTAAAATATAAGGTCCTACTTTTTTTATCGTTGCGTGAACTTGATCAAAAGCATAATGAAATCGATCACGTTGCGTTAAACTAGGACTCTCTAAATCAATTGTATCCGCCGACTTCACAAACTCTTCAACTTGATTTTCCATCCCTAATTTATCTATTATTGTACCACCAATAACAGCAATTAATAAACCTAAAAAAACATAAGTAAAGGCAATTTTACTTCCAAATATACTCATTAATAACACCAAAGAACCTAAATCTACCATTGGTGAAGAAATTAAGAATGAGAAAGTTACACCAATTGGTAAACCTGCACTACTAAAACCAATAAAAAGAGGAATCGATGAACAGGAACAAAATGGCGTTACGCTTCCTAATAATGCACCTAATAGATTTGCACCAAAACCATGAAATCGAGTTAGAATTTTCTTTGATCGCTCCGGTGAAAAATAACTTTGAAGATAAGAAACAAAGAAGATTAAAAAAGATAATAAAATAAATATTTTAATCGTATCAAATAAAAAGAATTGTAAACTTTTTGCGAACATGTTAGTAAGATCAATTCCAAATAATCTTAGAAAAGACCCGATGATATCATTTAACCATTTCATTCCTAATATTTGATTCTGGACTAAATAACTAATTTCTTCCATCACAACAACTACTTTCTTCATCAATTTTAGTTAAGTTTAAAAGCAATGTTTGCGCATTTAAACTTCCTTCAACACTAATTGAATAATGACTCCATTTCCCTTGCTTACGCATCTTTACAATGCCTGAATCACATAAAATCTGCATATGATGAGATAAAGTCGATTGACTAATCTTTAAATGTTCTAATAAAACACAAGCACATTTTTCTCCACTTCGAAGCAAACTTAATATTTGTAAACGATTTTCATCGCATAACGCTTTAAACACCATTGCATTTTCTTGATCACTTTTCATCTTATATCACCTCATATCGATATTTATCGATATGATAATTATAGTACATCTAATAAAAAAAGCAACCATAAATCGATTGCTTATAATTTATATTGATAAGAAAGGATGGAATCCATGATAATATAGAAAATCACTATTTCTCATTATCGATTAGATTCTCTAAATCATGAGGCAACATAACATAGTAAAGAATTACATATAGAATTACATAGGCCACATAAATTAAAATAAACAACCAAATACTAGTAATATTTCCTTCCATTACATAATAAGAAGAAATAAAAACAGTTAGCGGTAATAGGATTAAATTCAAAATAAAAAACATTTTACATATTTTATAAACTGCTTTAGGAATTTGATATTTAATTCTTTCAAATTTAAACGTTTTTGAGTAAATATTAGAACTTAAAATAATACTTAATTTTAACTTTTGATTTCTATTCATAAAATAAACTCCTTGATCCAAAATATCGGATTATTTAAAATTAACTATTTAATAATTCATACCCAATTCATATCATGTTCAAATAGAAAAAGCAACAATTCTTGTACGAGTTGTCGCTTTAATGTATGAGTTGTATTATTTCATCAGATTCTGGATATTATAATAAATTAATATTATGACGTTTACACGTATCATTCATTTCATCACTCCATGAAGATACTTGTACTTCACCAATATGGGCTTTATTTAAAAGTATTAAACAAATTCTTGATTGACCAATTCCTCCACCCATCGTAAGTGGTAATTCATTATTTAATAACTGTTGATGATAAGGAAGTTTCATTCGATCCAAACAATTTGTCTTTTGAAGTTGTTCCATCAATGTTTGCGCATCAACCCGGATTCCCATCGAAGATATTTCAACCGCACAATCAAGAATTGGATAATATATCAATATGTCTCCATTCAATTTCCAATCATCATAATCAGGAGCCCTGCCATCATGCTTTTCTCCATTACTTAATAAATCACCGATTTGCATAATAAAAACCGTTTTCTTTTCTTTTGTAATGGCATATTCTCTTTCTTTTGGTGTTAAATCAGGATATCGATCTAATAATTCTTGTGATGTGATAAAAAACACTTCTTCATGAATAAAAGGTTCTAAGTTTTCAAACACAATTGTTAGTTCTTTTTCAGTTTCCTTTAACGCTTTCATAATTAACTCTACACAAATTTTTAATGAAGTAAGATTACGTGATTCTTCTCCAATAATTTTTTCCCAATCCCATTGGTCAACATAAGTTGAATGAAGATTATCTAATTCTTCATCACGACGAATTGCGTTCATATCCGTGTAAATACCTTTATTCACATTAAAATGATATCGTTTTAATGCCATTCTTTTCCATTTCGCAAGTGAATGGACAATCTGTACATTCTTACCGATTTCTTTAATATCAAAACTTACTGGGCGTTCTGTACCGTTTAAATTGTCATTTAATCCACTATCTTCAAAAACATAGAGTGGTGCAGATACACGCATTAGATTTAGATGATGGGCTAATCTTTTTTCAAATAAATCCTTTACATATTTAATAGCAATTTCAGTTGAAACAATATCTAATTTATTCTCATAACGATTTGGTAATATTAAATGTTCTACTCCCATAAGTTTTCCTCATTTCTTTACAATAGTCTTATTATACACAAAATAGTTTGAAATTTACATCATGAAAATGAAAAAAGGGATATTCCCCTTATTTTTCAATAATTCGAGCTGGTATTCCAACTGCAGTACAGCCACTTGGAATATCTTTCATCACAACTGCATTCGCACCAATTTTCACATCATCGCCAAGCGTAATATTACCAAGAATCTTAGCACCTGAGCCAATCATAACTCGATTACCAAGGGTTGGGTGTCGTTTACAGTGTTGTTTCCCTGTACCACCTAATGTAACTCCATGATAGATTAATACATCTTCACCAACGATTGCGGTTTCACCAATAACTACTCCCATTCCATGATCAATAATAAGACCACGCGCAATACAAGCACCGGGATGAATCTCAATGCCTGTCCAAAAACGAGCAATATTAGAATTAAAACGAGCTAAGAAGTACAAATGATGCTTCCATAAAAAATGCGATACACGATGAAACAAGATTGCTTTTATATGTGGATATAATAATAAAACTTCAATTCTTGAATGAGCGGCTGGATCGTATTCCATCGTTCTTGTGATATTATAAGAAATATCGCTTCTTATACTCATTGATTATCACCTAGTGGTAGAACCGAAAGATATTTTTCCCCTCCATCTGGTGCAAGTGTCACAATATTCTTATCTGGATAACGCTCACTCAAACGTTTTGCCAAAGCAATATTAGCACCACTACTAATACCCACTAGAATTCCTGTTTCCTTTACAAAATTAATTGTTTCTTTGATTGCCTCATCACTATCGATTAACATAATATCATCAATCAGTTCTCTATCTAAGACTTCTGGAATAAAACCTGCACCGATTCCTTGTATTTTATGTGGTCCACTTGCCATACCAGATAAAACTGCACTCTCACTTGGTTCTCCTACAATCGTACGAATCGCATGGTTTTGTTCTTTCAACCGTTTCGCAATTCCACTAAAACTACCACCCGTTCCAACACATGCCACAAACATATCAATGTTTGGTACTTGTTTTAATATTTCAACGCCAGTTGTTTCATAATGAATCAATGCATTTGCTTTATTTTCAAATTGTTTTAATGATACATAATTCTTATTTTCATCTAATAATTGCTGCATCATTGCAATTGCACCATTCATTCCTTTATTTCCTGGTGACAAAATTAATTCAGCACCATATGCTTTCACTAATTGTCTACGTTCAACACTCATTGTTTCAGGCATAATAATAATTACTTTTAAATGATAAACAGCCCCAATCATTGCCAAGGCAATGCCCGTATTACCGCTTGTAGCTTCTACTAAAACACTGTTTTCATTTATTTTGTGTTCCTTCATCGCTACTTGAATCATTCCTAATACCGTACGATCTTTAATGCTGCCTCCCAAATTAAATTTTTCTAGTTTAACAAAAATATTTTTATGATCCAATTGAATCATTGGGGTATTACCAATTAATTTTAATGCTTCCATTATAATATTCCTTTCCCTCGCACATAAAAGCTGCTTTATAAAATCAAACCATACCTCTAATGTATGGCTCGATTATCCCATAAATTAAGTAAAATTTCCACTCTAACGATATAATAAGTTCCTATTTCTAGTTAATAACCAAAATTCCCTAATATAAAGATAACTTTAATCCGATTGGTTGTTTGCCAATTAGTAATCACTGTATGAGAACAAACACGATCCTTACTAAGACAGTCTTTACATGTTCCACTTATCGCACATGGTGTTTTTCTATTTAAGCGAACACAATTCATCGGTGCACTTATCCTTTTCATCCGTTTTTGTGCTTCTTCTAAATCATTTACGATTTTATTTGTTCCAACGATAATAAAAACTTCCTTTGGTCCATACATCATCGCTGCTAAGCGATTACCATTTCCATCAACATTATAAATTTCTCCATTTAAAGTAATAGCAGAAGAACTCATAAAATAAGCATCAGCAACAAAGGCTTTTTGTAGACAAAGTTGTTTATAATCCTTTCCTTCATCTTTTTTATCACGATCATAAAATTCAATATTTCGATTTAATAAATAATCAATTACTCCGCTTTCTTTTAAGGTTTCACTTCCCCCATGAGTTACAACACTGTTATCCTTAATTAATTCATCTAATAAAGATATAAGTTCATCTTTTGTATCACAATAATAACTATCAATTTGATGACGTTTTAAATTATTTCTTACTTCCTTCACTTGTAGTTTTAAGATTGTTTCAGTATTTTGATCAATAACCATTTTCACAATATATTTCCCCTCTTTCTTGGTATTCTTTTGCCGTTTTTATAATATTCATAATTTGTTGATCACTTGTTTGTTTCACAATCTTACCAGGAACTCCAATTACAATACTATTCTCAGGGATTATGGTATGCTCACTAATTAAACAACCTGCTCCAATAATTGAATGTTTTCCAATACATGCTCCATTCATAATAATAGCACCCATCCCAATTAATACTTCGTCTTCAATTCTGCAACCATGTAGAATCGCATTATGACCAACAGATACACATTTACCAATTGTAAGTGGATAACTTTGATCGCAGTGCAAGGTACAATTATCTTGTATATTACTTCCTTCTTCAATTACAATCTTTCCATTATCTCCTCGAATCACACTATGAAAGAAAATTGAAACCTTTTCTTGAATTTCAACCGATCCAATAATATCTGCATCCTTTGCAATCCACACTTGATTGGCGATTATAGGTTTATTTGTTTTAAAATTTATAATCATATAATACCTCACATTCTATGATTAACATACGCTAAATTATTCCTAATTTCAAGTAAATAAAAGCATAAAAAGACAATCCGGATGGATTGTCTAATGATTATTTTACTTTCACAAAATATTTATCATCGCTAACATCTAATAAAATATGGTCCTCTTTATGAATGGTTGCCTCCATCATTAAACGTGCAATTAAGGTTTCAATCTCTCTTTGAATATAACGCTTCATTGGCCGAGCACCATAAACTGGATCTACTCCTTCACTTGCGATTTGTTGATAAACCGCATCGCTTACTTCTAAATCAATATCTTTATTTGATAAACGATGGATTAATTCGCCCATAAACTTATGTGCAATTTTATTCATCCGAACATCATCTAATGCATTAAAGACAACGATTTCATCGATTCGATTGATAAATTCAGGTTTAAAATATTTTTTAACTTCTTCCATATATTTAGCATCACGATTTTCTTCATACGCATATTGAGACCCTAAATTACTAGTCATAATTAAGATTGTGTTTTTAAAATCAACAACAACACCTTTTGAATCGGTTATTCTTCCATCATCCAATATTTGAAGTAAGACATTAAAAACATCTGGATGTGCTTTCTCCACTTCATCAAATAAGATGATAGAATAAGGATTACGACGGACGGCTTCACTTAATTGCCCACCTTCCTCATATCCAACGTAGCCTGGAGGTGCTCCAATTAAACGTGATACACTGTGCTTCTCCATATACTCACTCATATCAATTCGAATAATATGCGACTCACTATCAAACAACTGTTCTGCAAGTGCTTTAGCAACTTCCGTTTTTCCCACACCCGTAGGTCCTAAGAATAAGAAAGATCCGATTGGTCGATGTTCATCTTGGATTTGTGCTTTACTACGCAAAATCGCATCACTTACTAAATTTAGGGCTTCATCTTGACCAATTACCCGTTTTTCTAGTTCGTCTTTTAAATGTAAAATCTTTTGTCTTTCACTTTCAACCAATCGACTAACTTCAACTCCACTCCATCTAGAAACAATCTTTGCGATGCTTTCTTCATTTACAATTTCTTGAATTAAAGCATCACTTTTTTCTAATTTCGATGCCTCTTCAATTCGCTTTTCTAATTGTGGTATCGTTCCATATTGAAGTTTGGCAGCTTCTTCATAACGTGCTTCATTTTGTGCCTGTTGTAAATCAATACGGGCTTTTTCAAGTTTAACCTTATCATCTTTACTAGCATCTAAAATTGCTTTTTCATCGTTCCATTTTGTATATAAACGATCTTTATTACTCTTTAGTGCTTTTAATTCCTTCTCAATTTCATTTAAACGTTCCTTACTTTTTTTATCCTTTTCCTGTTTTAATGCCGTTTCTTCGATTTCTAATTGCATAATTTTTCGCATTAATTCATCTAATTCTTGGGGCATTGATTCCATTTCAACCCTTAAAGAAGCACAAGCTTCATCAATTAAATCAATTGCTTTATCTGGTAAGAATCGATCTGTAATATAGCGATTACTTAAAACAGCAGATGAGATAATTGCTTCATCTAATATTTTAACTCCATGATACGATTCAAAACGATCCTTTAATCCTCTTAAAATTGATATCGTATCTTCAACACTAGGTTCACTTACGCTTACCCTTTGAAACCTCCGTTCCAAGGCAGCATCCTTTTCAATATACATTCGATATTCATTAAAAGTCGTAGCACCAATACAGCGTAATTCACCACGGGCTAACATTGGTTTTAACAAATTAGCAGCATCCATACTACCTTCACTTTTACCTGCTCCTACTAAGTTATGAATTTCATCAATAAATAATAATATATTACCATTTGCACTCTTTACTTCTTCAAGAACGGCTTTTAGTCTTTCTTCAAATTCACCACGATACTTAGCTCCAGCAATTAAGGCTCCCATATCAAGTTCAATTAACTTCTTTTCCTTTAAAGAAGAAGGAACATCACCATTCATAATTCGCCAAGCAATACCTTCTACGATTGCTGTTTTCCCAACGCCTGGTTCACCAATCAAAACTGGATTATTCTTCGTTTTTCTTGAAAGAATTTGAATAACTCTTCGTATTTCTTCATCACGTCCAATAACTGGATCAATATGACCATTCTTTACATCTTCAACTAAATCACGTCCATATTTACTTAATGATTCTAAGTTATTCTCTGCATTTTTATTATCCATCTTTTTCCCTCCTCTTCGTTTTAATTCTTCTTCCTTGATTGTCTTTTCATCTATTTGAAACATCTTTACGACTTGTTTTGAAATATAACTTTTATTAAACAATAAGGCAATAAATGTAGAAGCAACACTTACATAACTTTCCGATATTTCATCGCTCCATATCTTTGCTTTATCTAAGCTGCTTACAACATCATTTGATAAATTAGGATTCTCTTGATAACTAGTTGCCATCCGTTTCATTTCATCATCAATTAAAGTTAAAGCTTGTTGCTTATTTATATTCACACGTTTGAATAAGCCATCCAAAACATCATGTTGAAAGATTGCTTTTAACATATGCACCGTATCAATTTGTGAATGCTGATGTGCTTTTGTTATTTCAATTGCTTTCATAATAATTTCTTGTAGGGATTCACTCATTTGTTCAAAGTTCATATATATCACTCCTTTAGCACTCATATATGATGATTGCTAATAACATTATAACAGATATATTAGCACTGTCAATAGATGAGTGCTAATATATCTGTGTTAAAATAAAAACATGGTTATAATAGTATTCACTATCATCCTATTGTCGTTATAATATGATAATTATTCACATATTATCGTTATTATAGTATAATATACTTAAAGTTTAACATTAATCAATTGAGATAATAAAGAAAGTTAGGTAGTAACATGAAAAGAAACTTAAGAAAGGAACATCACGAGTTTCATATCAACCGTAAAATACCGATCATTTTCGCATTAATTTGCCTGATGATGGGTGTTTTGTGCTACCAATATTATATTAATTTACAAAACACGGTTAAAACTGAAGGAAGCGAATATCTACAAGAAGTTTCAATGCAGATAAGTATGAACGTAAATAAAACTATTGATAATAACTTTTCTGTCCTACAAAGCATTGCTACTACCTTAAATAATACAGATATTAAAACTTATCAAGAATTACAACCTATTATTAAGGAACAACAGAAATATTGGAAATATCAAAAATTAATGTTAATTGATTCTCAAGGAATTGCTTATGATACAAATGGAAATAAAACATCCTTGCGAAATGCCGACTACTTAAATAAAACGATTGTCGATCGAAAACCTAGTATGTCGCCCTCCCAATTGATTGATCATAAAGAGAGCATCGTCTTTACGATTCCTTTAGAAAATATTAAAATTAATGGTGTTCAAATGCTTGGATTAGCTATTAGCTATGATTTAAAAACCTTTGATCAAATTATTCAGATTAAAGCATTTAATGGCTATGGATATTCTCATATCATTCAGAAAAATGGAACGGTTGTTATTCGTTCAAGTTCTAAAAAAGCTACCCAAACAGGTTATAACATTTTAAATTCAATTAATAAAGGTCACATCTTAGGAAATCATACCATCGCCCAAGTAAAGAATGATATTGAACATGGTAAGAGCGGACAAATTGAATATGAATTAAATGATAAGAATGAATTTATGGTATACACACCTTTAAAATCACTAGATTGGTGTTTATTAACTTTTATTCCAACCGAAGTCGTAAATGCGAAATCTAATTTATTCTTTAAAATAACAATTTTATTATGTGCTTTAATCACCTTAAGTTTCGCAACCCTATTTGCGGTTTTAATTGGTGCCTTTAATAACTTTAAAAAACGTCTAGAGAAAATGGCTTATGTTGATCCAATTACCCAAGGAAATACGATTCAACGCTTTAAAATCTTAGCTGAGCGAATATTGAATCAAACTACTTCAAAAAAATACGCATTTGTTTATCTAAACATAGCGAAGTTTAAAGTTTTAAACCAACAATTTGGTCGTGATGCATGTAACAGTGTTTTGCGTAGTATATCCCATGGTATTCATTCTACCCTAAGTGATAAAGAATGTATGGGACGTATGTCTGCTGATAATTTTTATATCTTAGTTGAGTATAAAAGCAAAGAATTATTATTAAATCGTTTTGATACATGGTATGCATCAACGGTTGAGCACATAAAAAAAGAAGAAGCAATTTGGTTACCAATTATTCTTGAGTTTGGTATTTATGTCATAGATCATAAAGTAGAAGAACTTAGTGATATGATGGATTATGCGAAATTACCACTCCTTGAGTCAACACACGAACTACATGGAAGTTTCCATTATAGTTTTTACGATGAAGATGTACGAAATCAACTTCTACTCGATAAACATTTAGAAGATATGATGGAAGATGCGATTAAAAATAAAGAATTTGTTATTTATTTACAGCCAAAATACGATACCATAAAAGAAAATGTAATTGGTGCGGAAGCACTCGTTCGATGGAATAGTGTGGAAGATGGCATGATTTACCCCGATCAATTTATTTCGCTGTTTGAAAAGAATGGCTTCGTCGTCCGTCTTGATCTATATGTATTTGAAGAAGTATGTAAATTAATTGAGAAATGGATTAAGAAAGGATTGAAACCTTATCCTATCTCAGTAAACTGTTCTCGTAATCATCTTAAAAATATTGACTTTTTAAATCAATATTCAAAAATAGCACAATGTTATCATATACCACCTGAATATATTGAAATTGAATTAACCGAAAATACTGTCTTTCAAAATGTTGATCTTTTAATCAAGGTAATTAATAATATTCATGAACTTGGTTTTACTTGTTCAATGGATGATTTTGGCAGTGGTTATTCTTCTTTAAATTTAATTCAAGATATTCCTGTTGATATTCTTAAAATTGATAAAGTCTTCTTCCATAAGAATAATTTAGTCCCATCTCGAACTAAATCCGTCCTTGGCAGCATTATTAAAATGGCCCAAGAGTTATCAATGAAAACCGTTGCGGAAGGCGTAGAAGAAATAGAACAAGTCGTCATGTTGAAACAATTAGGCTGTGATTATATTCAAGGATATTACTTCGCAAAGCCAATGCCAATTGATGAATTTGAAAAACTTGTTTATCACAAAAACATTAAATAAGGAGGAATTACTTGATGAAATACCACACAAGACTTACATACCTTATCATTACATCATTATTGGTTGCTTCATTGTCTGGTTGTAGCCAAAATAAACCAAAACAAAGTAGTGAAGATATCCTTACTCAAAATGTTGTTGATAAAGATAAACTGCAAATTACTGTATTAGTTAAACCTGCTTTCTTTATTAATTCCTATGAAAAGGTAATTGAAAAAAAATTTCCAAAGGTCGATTTAATTCAAGTTGGAAATTATACCTCCGATATGGGCATTGAAGAATATAAAGCACGTTTAAAGAATGATGATTTGACCGACATTATCATGACATGGCCCTTAGATGTTGGGAAAGAATACTGGGAAGATCGCTTATTAGATTTATCTTCGCTTCCTTTAACAAGTAATTATAATCAAGAAAGGCTTGAAAATATATCAGAAAATGGTAATTTATATTACTTGCCTGGTCCATCTCAATTACGTGGTATTATATATAATAAAACAATGTTTGAAGAAAAAGGATGGCAAGTTCCTACCGACTTTGAAAGTTTTATTAGTTTATGCCATACCATTGAAGCAAGCGGCACCCGTTCCCTTCAATTAGGCTTAAAAAATAGTGAAGTATTAGATACTGCCTTTGTTGGTTATGGTTATGATGAATGCTTCTCAAAACCAAAAGATGTTAGTTGGCGTAAAAATTATGATAAAGGGAAAGGTAAATTTTTCGATCAATATGAACCAGCACTAACAACCTTTCAAAGATTAATTGATGAAGGTGTTTTAAAAAAAGCCGATTTAGATGTTGATTATGCAAAACGTGAAGCAATGTTTTTTAATCGTAAAACGGCAATGATAGAAGATTCTGTTTTATTAACTAGATTAGGTAAAGATTATAATGGTACCGAGGATGAATTTGCGATGATGCCTTTCTTTAATCCAGGTGAAGCAAATGATTGGGCACGCTTATATCCGGTATGTTTTATTGGCTTAAATAAACACTTAGCGCAAAAAGAGAATAAAGATAAATATGATATGATCATGAAGATAATGGAATATACAAGTACCATCGAAGGTCAGCAAGCTTTAATGGGAGATACCGAAGCAATGATATCCGGATTAAATGATGTTCCTGCACCTAATACTCCTGAAATAGATGGAATGATTGATACACTAAACTTAGGAAAGTATGCAATCTTTCCAACCTTTAAACGCTCCCAAGAAGCACTCCGCGTCGGACTTAGTGAAATGATTCAAGGTAGTAAAACTGGTGAACAGGTTGCAAAGCAAGTAGATGAAGCAAATGCATCTACCCCACTTACCCTAGCAGCTAAAAAAATCGGTGAAGCTAGTGAAGATTTCACCTTAATTGATACTGGAAATTTTATTTGTGACACGATGAGAGAAAAAGCAAAAAGTGATTTTGCTTTGTTCTTAGATGATGGTAAAGATGGAAGATACAATGGAAAAGGGGTTAGTGCTCGTTTATATAAAGGACAAATTACAAACATCGATATTAAAAGAATTCTACCTGATTTAAAATATGATGAAAAAGGTGAATTATTAAAAATTACGATGAGTGGTAAAGATTTAATTACTACCCTAGAAGAGTCAATAAAGGTTAGAAAAGATATTGGTGGTTGGTTCTATTATTTCTCTGGGTTAAAAATGACTTATGATGTAAGTGGTGAGCCTGGAACTAGAATTCATAAAATTTGTGATGATAAAGGGAATAAAATCAAAATGGATAAAATTTACTCAATTGCAGTTATGGATATGAGTGTTCCTGAAGACTTTATTCTAAGTAGCAAAAAAGAAAATATTACAATTTCTGATTTACTAATTCAGAAGATTAAAACAAGTAAAACAATTACTCCAAGTAAGGATCATCGCTTTAATATTTACCACAAAAAATAAATTTTAAACAGAAAGTCCTCAATTCAATGAGGACTTTTCTATTAAAATAGGGTTTTACTATATAATACCTTTCCGATGATTTCAATTCGATTTTGTTTCAAATCTTCTTCATTAAAATAACGGGTTTCTACATTAGGATTTGCAGCTTCTAAAATAATTGTATTAGGTGCTTTAATTATCTTTTTAATCGTTACTTCACTATTATCAATTAAAACAACGGCAATACTACCACTTACTACATCCTTACATGCTTCTACATAAACAAGATCACCATCATGAATCTTGGCACCCTCCATCGATGTTCCCACTACTTTAAGAAAATAGTCACCTTTACGACTTTCATATTCAGTTACTTCTTCATAACCTAAATAATTTTCTTGGGCAAAATAATCGTAACCGGCTTTTACTTCACCTAAAATAGGTTTCTTGAAATTAATAATAGCTCCTTTTAAATAAGTTTCAATATCAAAACCTAATAAATTAGATAGTTTTTTAGCCTTTTCTCCCTTTACTGATTTTATTTCACCTGAAATCCACCTTGAAACACAGGACTTAGATGCTCCCGTATAAGCTGCAATGTAATCATTCGTGATGTTATGTTTACTTTTAAATTCTCGTAATATTTCATTTAATTTCATAATTTTACCTCTAATCCTATTATACTTAAAATATGAAATAATTCAACTTATTAACATTATAATTGTCATATTCGAAATTTAGTTGAGTTTTATCTACATATTATGCAACTTTTGTATTATAATATAGGCAAGGAGTGATATAGATGTGGAATAAGGCAATCTTACATAGTGATATCAATCATTGTTATGCCCAAATTGAAGAGATGAAATATCCTGAATTAAGAAGTGTTCCCATGGCAGTTGGTGGTCATGAAGAATCTCGTCATGGAATCATTCTTACTAAAAATGATATGGCAAAACAATATAATCTTAAAACTGGCGAATCTTTAAGAAATGCATATGAAAAATGTCCTAATCTAGTTGTCATTCCACCTAATTATGATGATTATATGTATTATACTGAAAAAGTAAAAGATATTTATCGTGACTATAGTGATTACGTTGAAAGTTTTGGTTTAGATGAAGCCTGGATTGATATAAGCGCTTCTCAGGCGTTATTTGGTGAACCGGAAGTAATTGCGCATACAATTCAACAACGTGTCTTAGATGAGTTAGGATTAACTGTCTCGATTGGTGTTTCTTATAATAAAATATTTGCGAAATTAGGTTCTGATATGATTAAGCCTTCTGGTCTTGTCGTTATTAGTGAAACTAATTTCAAAGACAAAGTGTGGCCACTTGCCGTTGGTGATTTGTTTTATGTAGGTCATGCCACAAAAGAAAAATTATTACGTCGTGGTATTACCACTATTGGAGAACTAGCAAATCAATCCCCTGATTATCTAAAAACTTTTTTAGGTAAGAATGGAGAAATGTTATGGTATTTTGCGAATGGTCTTGATATCAGCGAAGTTGCCCTTTCAAGTTTTGAGCGTGAAGTAAAATCCGTTGGTAATAGCATTACCACCCCAAAAGATATTAAAAATCTTACGGATGCCCAGATTGTCTTCTATGTCCTTGCGGAAAGTGTAGCCTCACGTTTAAGGGATAATGGATTAAAGGGTTATGTTATTAGCATTGGTTTACGTAATACTAATCTTGAATGGATTTCTCGTCAACAAAAAATCGAAGTCGCAACAAACATCAGCAAAGAAATTATGGAAGTTGTGATGAGTCTACTAAAGAATAATTATGACTTTAAGATTCCACTTCGAAGTATTGGTATTTCCATATCAAAATTAGTTAAGGATAGTGATGTAACTCAGTTGAATTTATTTGTTGATGAGTTTAAAAGAAATGAGGAAAAGAAAATAGATATGACAATCGATGAAATAAGAAATAAATATGGATTTAATAGTATTAAACGCTGTGTTGTTTTATTAGATGAGGAACTAACTGATTTTGATCCTAAAGGTGAACACATCATTCATCCAGTTAGTTATCTATAATGTTATATAAGCGTTATGTTCCCGTTGTGGCTTTAATTGGCACAAAAGGTGAACTTCGTCCGTTATTTCTTATTTGGGATAATAATGTAAAGTTTCCTATTGATAAAATATTAGAAGTAAGAAACTGTGCATCGCTAGTTGGCGGTTGTGGTACCCTTTATCGTTGTCGTATTCAAGGTAAAGAAAGAAATTTGTTTTATGAAAAGAATCGCTGGTTTATTGAAAGCCACCAACCTTAGATAGTAGATTAGTTCCTAATTTATGTGTATAATAAAACAAAAGGAATGATTTGATGGAAATTAAGATACCGACTTCAATTATAAAAGTTATGCAAACATTAGAAGCATGTCACTATGAAGTATATCTGGTTGGGGGTAGTGTTCGTAATCAATTAATGGAACTCAGTGTCAATGATTATGACTTAACCACAAGTGCAACACCAGATCAAATGCAGAGTGTTTTTCATGGTGTTTATCCAATCATTCCCACTGGTATAAAGCATGGTACTTTAACTTTAATCGTCGATCATAAAGCCGTTGAAATAACGACCTTTCGCAAAGATAAAAACTATCAAAACCATCGTACTCCCAATCAAGTCATTTTTACGCCTTCTTTATTAGAAGATTTAAAACGGCGTGATTTCACTATCAATGCGATTGCCTATCACCCTACTAAAGGTATCATTGATCCTTTTAATGGATTAACTGATATTAAGGAAAGAATTGTTCGCTGCGTAGGCGATCCTAATAAACGCTTTGATGAAGATGCTTTAAGAATGATGAGAGCAATTCGCTTTTCCCATGTATTAAATTTCACGATTGAATCTAAAACCAAGGAAGCCATCGTAAAACAAGCTCATCTATTATCCTTTATCTCAAATGAGCGGATTATGCAAGAATTAGTAAAATGTTTAAAAAGTGAAAACAATGACTTATTATATAAACTACAAGAAGTTCATCTTTTAGATAAAATTTTACCCGAAGTAGAAAAAATGGATCAATTTAATCAACAAAGTCCATGGCATATATATGACTTATTCAAGCATACACAAGTCGCTCTTAATTATGCTTCAACCTATCCAATTAATCTAAAACTTGCGATTTTACTCCATGATATTGGAAAACTAAGTACGCAGAGTTTTGATGAATATGGAATTGCTCATTATAAAAAACATGCGTATGTTTCCTGTCAACAAGCCCAAATTGTAATGAAACGTTTATGCTTTGATCGTAAAACGATAAGCAATGTAATGCAGTTAATTGAATATCATGATTATTATCTACAAAACAATGAAAGAATTGTTAAACGTTTCTTGAATAAAATTAACTATGATTATGACTTAGCTTGCGATATTTTACTTGTTCAATTAGCTGATGATCTTGGTAAGAAAAAAGAAAAAGTAAAAGGAAAAATTGAAGTCATCCACGCTTGTCTTTCGATGATTCAAACAATGAAACTAAATCAAAGTTGTATTACTTTAAAAACACTAGCGATAAAAGGTAATCATTTAATTACCTTAGGTTATAGAAATAAAGAAATCGGTGATAAGTTAGTTGAAATATTGGAAAAAGTAAATGACCATGTTTTAGATAATAACTTACAAGTTTTACTACAATATGCAAAGAAGGTATCCCTTAATTAGTGGGATACCTTCTTTATTTATTTGAATGCTTTTTTAAAACGATCAAATGGTGATTCATTTTCTACTTTGTTTTTAATTTGTTCATACAATTCTTTTTCATCACGTGAAATTTTTGTAGGGACTTCAACTTGTACTTCTACAAATTGATCTCCTTGTGCACCTTTCGCCGTTTTAACCCCTTTACCACGCAAACGAAACTTCGTTCCATATTGTGTTCCAGCAGGAATACTTAAGGATACATCTCCATAAGGTGTTGGTACATCAACACTTGTTCCAATTGTCGCATCAATTGCGGAAATAGGAATTGTAATACGGATATCATTTCCTTCGCGAATAAATATCTTATGACGATTGACTAATACTTCGATATATAAATCTCCGTTACTTCCACCATTAACACCACGCTCGCCCTTATTACTAACACGAACTTGTTGGCCGGATTGAATGCCTGCCGGGATTTTAATTTCAAGTTTAACCCGTTTATGTTCATAACCTTTTCCATTACATTTGCTGCATTTGTGAAGAATCTTCTTACCCGTTCCTCCACACTCTGGACATACTGCTTGTGATTGGAATACGCCAAAAGGAGTACGTTGTTGGGTTACAACCTGTCCTGTGCCATTACAACGGCTACAAGACTGAATATCACTCTTGTTTTGAGCACCAGTTCCCATACATTGATTACATTGTTCATCAACTTCCACACTAATTTCTTCACTTTTACCAAAAATAGCATCCATAAAATCAATGCGCATTTGCATAAAGCGATCATTACCTTTACGAGGTCCATTATTAGGACGTTGTCTTGATTGTTGTCCACCACCAAAACCGCCGCCAAAGAAAGATGAGAAAATATCACCAAAGTCTTCAAAACCGCCACCACCAAAGCCACCAGCACCGCCGCCAAAATTAGCGCCATCCATGCCTGCATGACCAAACTGATCATATGTTGCTTTCTTTTGTGGATCCGATAAAACTTCATAAGCTTCGTTTACTTCTTTAAAACGAGCTTCCGCATCATCCGCCTTGTTGACATCTGGATGATACTTTTTCGCCATCTTACGATAAGCTTTTTTTATTTCATCGTCGCTAGCACCTTTTGCGATACCTAGGACTTCATAATAATCTCTCTTGCTCATATGCAACCACTCTCCTACTTAATTCCTGCGATAAAACGATCCAATCCATCTAGTCCAAAAATACGGACTCTTGGTAATCTTAGTTTATCCATACCAGGTGTTATTTTACCATACTGAGTTGTAAATGCAAGTCGAGCTCCGGCTTGTCTTACGATATCCACAGCATGATCATTGGCATCCCCATATGGATAGCAATATACAAAACCATTCCCTACTTTTTGAAAGGATAATTTTGTATCATCAATTCCTGTTTGTGTATCAACGCACATCAATCTTCCACCACGTCCCATTCCAGAACATCCACCGACATGCATTCCTTCTGAATGTGATTGTATTTCAATCCCATTTTGTACCATTTCTGGCCAATGTGTATCTTTTACATCATTAAACTCGCCTGTTATTAAAAATGCCGTTGCGTTCATTTTAAATTCTTTTAATAAAGGATAAGCATAATCATAAACCGTTTTACTTCCATCATCCATTGTAATACTTACAACATTTTGTTTTAAAGTAACTTTTTTATCTAAGTAACGTTCAACATCTTTCATAGTTAATGTGTAGTAACCATTATCTTTTAAATATTGAAGATGACTTCTCAGCGCTTGTACTTCAACCCAGTTTCCATCCGGACCTACCTCACCCTTACTAGCATCATAAAACACATGATACATTAACACTGGTAAAGATTGGGCGATTGCTTCACTTGGATTGAGTGTTTCAATGGAAGCCACATCACTCTTATTTAGATAATATAATTTCTGATTTATACTAACTCCATAACGACTTTCTTCATCAATAAAGGCATTAAATGTAGTAGCATCTTTCATCTTTATAAGTGGTTCATTCATTTCATTTAAAATCTGATAATTCGCTTTCATCGTAAGTTTCGCTATTGCTTGATAAGCTTGCGATATACTTTCACTTACTTGTTCCTTATCTGGTGTTACTTCTTTTGCCTTGATATAATAATCATAATCTCTTAATTTAAAATAACTTTGATTCATCTTTTGTTGATTCTTTGGTGCTAAAGCAATTGCTTTATTTGCCATTACTTTTCCTATTTCAATGTGTTTCTTATCTTTAACTTTAAAAATGCTCACTTCTTTTTCTCCGATTACATAATCAGAAAAATGTTTTGAAACATCTATTGTTGGTTTTTTCTTTTTTTCCTGAGCGGGGGAACAGGCAGTTAAAGTCGTAAAGAAACACACAAAACCTAGCGCAAGCACTAGGAATTGTATACTCTTTTTATTTCTTTTCTTCAAACTCTGCATCGACTACATTATCATCTTTCGCAGCGTTTGTATCGGGACCAGCCCCTTGTTGATCTTGGTTTTGATACATTGCTTCACTAGCTGCTTGAGCTGCTTTTTCAAGTTCATCAAGCTTAGTTTTAACTGTTTCCATATCATTATCATCTAATGATTTTTGTAACTCATCACGAAGTTTCATTGTTTCTTCTTTTTGTTTCGCATCGATCTTATCGCCTGCTTCCGCAATTGAAGCATCAATTTGATTAATGAAAGCTTCTGCACGGTTACGTAAATCTACTTCTTCTTTACGTTTTTCATCTTCTGCTTTATGTTCTTCAGCTTCTTTAACCATACGTTCGATTTCATCATCACTTAATCCTGAAGAATTCTGAATTGTAATTGATTGTGTTTTACCTGTTCCATTATCTTTCGCAGATACATGAACAATACCATTAACATCAATATCAAATTTAACTTCAATTTGAGGAATACCACGACGTGCTGGTGCAATACCATCTAATTTAAAGTTACCAATCGTTTTGTTGTCGTTTGCCATTGGACGTTCACCCTGTAATACGTGAATATCAACTGCTGGTTGGTTATCAGCTGCAGTTGAGAAGACTTGTGATTTACTTGTAGGGATTGTTGTATTACGATTAATTAATACCGTCATAACACCACCCATTGTTTCAATACCTAAAGATAATGGTGTAACATCTAATAATAATACGTCTTTAACATCTCCACAAATAACGCCACCTTGAATTGCAGCACCCATTGCTACTACTTCATCTGGGTTAACACTACGATTTGGTTCTTTACCTAATTCATTCTTAACCGCATCTTGAACAGCAGGAGTACGAGTACTACCACCAACTAATAATACTTGGTGAATATCATTTTTCGTAACACCAGCATCTTTTAATGCTTGACGAACTGGTCCAATAGTACGCTCTACTAAACCTTTTGTCATTTCATCAAATTTAGCACGAGTTAAACTAGCTTCAAAGTGAAGTGGTCCACTTGCTCCAGCTGAGATAAATGGTAATGAAATCTGTGTTTGCATTACACCACTTAAATCTTTCTTAGCTTTTTCAGCAGCTTCTTTTAAACGTTGCATTGCCATTGTATCTGCTCTTAAATCAACGCCGTTATCTTTCTTAAAGGTTTCAATCATCCAATCAACGATTAGGTTATCGAAATCATCTCCACCAAGTTTAGTATCTCCACCAGTAGATAATACTTCAAATGTACCATCTGCAAGTTCTAGGATAGAAACATCAAATGTTCCTCCACCTAAATCATATACAAGAACTTTTTGTTCTTTTTCAGTCTTATCAATACCATAAGCAAGTGCGGCAGCCGTTGGTTCATTGATAATACGTTCTACTTCTAAACCAGCAATTTTACCAGCATCTTTTGTTGCTTGACGTTGTGCATCACTGAAATATGCAGGAACCGTAATAACCGCTTTTTCTACTTTTTCACCTAAATAATCTTCTGCATAACTCTTTAAATATTGAAGAATCATTGCGGAAATTTGTTGAGGTGTATATTCTTTACCTTCTAATGTGAATTTTTCATTTGAACCCATTTTACGTTTAATTGAACTTACTGTTTCTTTATTTGTTACTACTTGACGTTTTGCGGCATCACCGACAATTCTTTCACCATTTTTAAATGCGACAACGGATGGTGTCGTACGATTTCCTTCTGGATTTGGGATTACTTTACATTCTCCCCCTTCCATAACTGAAACACATGAATTTGTTGTACCTAAGTCGATACCAATAATTTTACTCATAAGTTATTCCTCCTTAACATCTGTTATGTTATTCACTTACTTTAACTAAACTTGCTCTTAATACACGATCTTTTAATTTATATCCTTTTTGTAGGACTTCAATTACAATTCCACTTTCAACGCCTTCTTTTGCCTCTTGCATCAATGCTTGATGGAAGTTTGGATCAAAAGGTTGGTTCAGTGCATCTATTTCATTGACACCCTCTTTTTCAAGAATAGATATCAATTGCTGATGGATCATTTCAAATCCCTTCGCATAATTTTTTAAGTTTTCATCCTGTGTTTCAACTTGTAAAGCGCGCTCTAAATTATCAATCACTGGTAGCACTTCACTTGCAAAACTTTGAATTCGATACTTACGACTTGTTTCCGCTTCTTGTTGCAGACGTTTTTTTAAGTTTTCTGTATCAGCATAAGCTTTAAAATATGCATTCTTATTTGTTGCTGCTTCTTCTTTTAATTTAATAATTTCTTCTTTTAACTTTTCAATTTCTTTGTTATCTTTTTTACGATGCAAATGTTTCTTTTCTTCTTTTTTACATTCATGCTCGTCTATATCTTCATGACATTTTTTCTTTTCGTGGTCACATTCGCATTTCTCATCGTGACAACACTTTTCGCCTTTTCCTTCATGGCAACATGATTCTTTTATTTCGTTACCTGCTGTTTCTTCTTTTATTTCTGTGTCTTTGGTTTCACTCATGATGGCCTCCTATTCTTCATCTTGATATATTTCCTCAATTACGCGGCTCATATACTCCATTAATGCTACAACTCGATTATATGGCATGCGCGTAGGACCGATAATCATCAGTTGTCCTTCTTCTTCTGCGTTGATATGGAACTTACTAGCGACAACCGATACATTGTCCATTTCAAGAAGAGAATTATCACTACCGATACGGATTGCCAAGTCGCCATCTTTCGAAGCAAGCTGTCTCCATAACGATGAGTCTTCCAACATTTTCATCAATTGTTTCAATTTTTCAATGTCGGCAAATTCTGGTTGATAAAGCATATTACTTTGTCCTGAGCAATAGACATTTTCACTAGCAAAGCGGACAAACGCATTCACAAAGGCTTGAAACAATACTTCATGCCGTGTCACACTCGCCGCAAGCAACGGCTCAATTTCGCTCATCTTCTCAACGACATCACCAATTGGAGTACCGGTAAGTTTCTCATTCAATAAATTACAACATGTTTGAATATCATTCACTGATACATCGGCATCAAATTGAAAGATCTTATTTTCAGTATGTCCATGATCCGTAATAAATACAGCAACTGCCGATCGATTCGATATTGGAAATAATTGGATATGTTGTAATGTTTGAAATCTTGAATCAGGACCAAGTACTAAGGAAGTTAAATTTGTCATTTGTGATAAAATATCACAACTTTTCTTAACAATTTCTTCCATTGAATAATGGCGCTCCGTAAAGATATCTTGAAGCGAATTCTTAACTGAATCATCTAATGTTGCTTCCATTAGATTTTCAACATAATAACGATAACCTTTACTTGAAGGAATTCGTCCACTAGAAGTATGGGTCTTTTCTAACAATCCTAATTCTTCTAAAGCTGCCATTTCATTACGAATCGTAGCCGAAGAATATTGAATGGGAAGAATATCCATCAGCGATTTACTGCCAACCGGTTCCGCACTACGGGTAAATTCATCCACAATCGTTTTGAAGATTAATACTTGTCGTTGCGTAAGTGAAAGCATGTCATCGCCTCTTTTCTAGCACTCTTATCTTATGTCTGCTAATAGTATATGATATTTATTTAGCACTGTCAACAAATTAGTGCTAAATGTTTATTATTTTTTAATTGTTGTTAATTGACAAAGTTAGTTTACGTTTAAAAGAGTGAAACACATTTTAGTCTGACAGTGTTATGATGATTATGGTACTGTGCTTTCGTTCGATAAATTAGCAAAGAAAAAAAGCATATCATATTAATAAAATGATTTGCTTTTTTTAAGCCTATGAAAATTTAGATTACTCTATTTTAGGGTAGTTGCTTTGATTTCAAAGTTAAATAGATTTTTCATTAATTTCAACATCATGTTCATTTATATATTCAATCGTTTCTTTAAGAAATGATAGCTTTGAATCCAGCAACTCCTGGCATAAAGTAAAAACATTTAATAATCCGCTAATATTATTTTGCGATTGTGCTTCATATAGAGCTTCTTTATATTCTTTTGAAAATTTATCATCAATCAAGATTAAATCCACATTATTTTCAATACATTGCTTCAACATGATAAACCTTCCCACTCTACCATTGCCATCTTGAAATGGATGAATCTGCTCAAATTTTGCATGAAACCATGCAATAAGTTCTAGATTCTTATCACTTTGATTCCACTTTTCTAATAGACTATCAATTTTTTCATCTACTTCATACGGTTGTGCTAATTTTAAATTTCTTCCTGATATCTCGTTGGGAATTTTTTTCCAACAACCAGCAAACCCTCGTTCATGATCTAATGTTTTATCTTTTAACATTCTATGAAATTCTAGAATTAATTTCTTTGATATTGGTTCATTCATTGTATTAACTACAAAATCAAATAATTTTGTAGAATTGATTGTTTCATAAACATCATCTATTTCATGAGATCCTTCTACAATATTTTCTAACAAATACTTTTCAAGGTTCTCTCTAGTGAAAGTACTTCCTTCTAATTTATTTGAATGATATAAAAACTCGGTTTTAACAGAATTATAAGCAGAATTCGGTGTATTTTTTAAAAATATCAACACAGCTGAATTTAGAATCATATTGCTCACTCCTTCGCTTTGTTTTCCATATTATAGCATACATCATTATAAATGCGGGAGTTTAACAGCTAAAATTTAACATGATTTTGTTATATGCTAATTGATAACGTAACTTAAATATAAATGGGCCACTAGCGATGATATCATTATTCATAATCGTAGTTTGTACTTCTTTTGATTATGCTTTTTCATTTATGAAAAGTATAAATGAGGCTTGTCGAATATGATTCATAGAATCAATAAGATGTAGTAGTAAATTCCCCGTTCTATATGAAAAGTGGAATTTACTCTTTTACTTTTTATCTTATAATTTTATTCAAATATAGTGTAAATTTATTGTATATTCTTATAAATACGAGTATACTCTATAAAGTTAAACATATTAACTCAACTAATTATAGATAATATATAGAAAGAAGGAACAAGAATGAAATATACAACATGGAAGAATAATCAAGAAATTATGGCAGGAACGGTTTTACGTAATCCAGATATGCCAGAATATGGTAATCTAGCATTACATGTAGGTGGTGATTTAGAAAAAGTAATTGAGAATCGTTTGCTCTTATCAAATGATTTAGGTATTTCTTTAAATGAATGGGTTTTACCACAACAAACACACAGTGATCATTTAGTGGAAGTTACAAGCGCTGATAAAGGAAAAGGAGCTTTTACCTATGAAAGTGGTATTGCCGACTGTGACGCGCTTTATACACGTGAGAGTGGCATCTTATTAGGTGTTATGCATGCGGATTGTGTCCCCGTTTTGCTTTATGATGAAGCAAATGGAATCATCGCTGCAATTCACTCTGGATGGCAAGGTACCGTTAAAGAAATCACAAGTAAAGTCGTGCGTGAGTTAATTGAAAAAGAAGGCTGTGATCCAAAGCATCTACTTGCTTATATTGGCGCAAGCATCGCTTTTAATAGTTTTGAAGTTGGTGAAGATGTAATAAGTAAAGTAAAAGCAATGAGTTTTGATACTACTCCTTTTATTGCTTATAAAGAAAACGGTAAAGCGCTTGTTGACAACAAAGGTTTAAATAAACAAATGCTTCTTGATTTAGGTGTAACTCCTGAAAATATATCGATTGATAAAAATGATACGTTTACCGCAAATGAAAGTTTCTTCTCCTTTAGAAGAGATCAAAATTGTGGAAGACATTTAAGTTTCATCACAAAAAAATAGTGCTTCTCAAAAAATTGAGAAAGCACTTTTTTTTACTTATCTACTTGTTTTACATAAGCATGATCAAAGGTAATAACGGCAAAGTATTTATGATCTTTTTTAGATAATGCTTCATTTATATAAGCAACAATATAATGATCGCTATATTTATATTTAGAAGGCATCACTACATCAAAGATAATATTTGTATGAGTACCTCCTGGTACCATTCTAAAATCATGGAAGCATAATTTTTCATCTAATTCATTTAGAGTATTACGAATATAACTTTTCATTTCATTGGTAGTTTCATCATCGGTAACAACCGGATCCAAGTGAATGACTAACTGTAAATTATCGTCTTTGGCAAAATCTTTTTCAATGTTATCAATTACATCATGAGAAATCAGAACATTTTCTTTACTTGAAACTTCTACATGAACACTTGCGAAACTTCGATTTGGTCCATAACTATGAATAACTAAATCATGAAAGCCTAGTACACCATCATAACTCATTATTTTATCTTCAATCATTTTAACCATTTCAATTGGAGGTGCCATACCTAATAATTCATCCAACGTTGATTTGATAATATCATATCCTGTTTTAAGAATTAAAACGGCAACAATTGCTCCCATATAACCATCTAATTGAAAATGAAAGATAGGTGATAAAACTAGTGCTAATAAAACTGAAGAAGTTGCTAGTACATCAGAAATCGAATCCGCAGCAGTTGCTTTCATCATACTTGAATTGATTTCTTCTCCAAAATGTTTATTATAACGATACATATAAAACTTCACAAAGATTGACATTACTAAAACAATTAAACTAACATACGAAAAGGAAATCGCATCCGGATGTAGTATTTTACCAAGCGAGGAACGCATTAAATCAATGCCAACAAAAAGGATTAAAAACGCAACAATTAAACTAGCAATGTATTCAAATCGTTCATGCCCAAAAGGATGTTCTTCATCTGCAGGCATTGAAGATAGTTTAAAACTAACCAAAGATATAATACTATTACCAGCATCCGATAAGTTATTAACCGCATCAGCCGTAATTGAAACACTCCCAGCAAGGGTACCCACCATGAATTTTGCTAATGATAAAGAGACATTAAAAAAGATACCAATTATTGAAGTCACTTTTCCATATTGTTCACGGACATGTGCATCTTGGTAATTTTTATAATTATTAATAAATCGATGAATGATAAAAGTAACCATATTACTTCACCTCTAACATGTTTCTTAACAGTTTACCACATTCAATCAAAAAGGAAAAGCATGATTTAAGAAAGAATTTCATAGGGTTAAATAGGTGATCCAATGAGAAGATATCTTAAATTACTTTTATTTTTAATCTTTATTCTAATGCTTATAAAAGGAAACACAAGTTTTAATGCTGCTTTTATTGCCCTAAACCTTTGGTATGAAAAACTAATACCTTCATTATTTCCAATCATGGTAGTGGTAAAAGTTCTTCATCAATACCATATTCTTGAGTACTTATGTTATCCTTTTAACAATCTTTTGAAAAGTATCTTTCATATAAATGCTAATGCATTCATTTACGTATTATCATCAATTATTTTAGGTTTCCCTACATCTTCCCTATTAATTGGGACAAATGATTACTTAACAAAGAATCAAAAGAAAAGATTAATTTATACTTGTAGCTTTGCCTCTCCCGCCTTTATTATTATAACTTGTGGGAGTCAAATGTATCATAGTTCAGTAGTTGGTTATAAACTATTCTGTATTTCATTATGTTCTGGATTATTACTACTATTTCTCACTAGAAATACATCAATCAATATCACAAAAAAAATTGAAACGACACAGCCTTTTGCAATTCTTTTAAGTGATGCGATTCTATCTAGCATTAAAATCTTATTTATGATTGGAGGTTACCTAATGTTAGTAATGAGTATTCAAGCCGTTCTAACACCTTATTTACCCCCTATTCTTACCTTTCCTTTAAATATGACAATCGAATTTGCAAGTGGATCTGCTTTTTTATCAAATCAAGTAATAACTTCTAATTATAAATATATCTTACAAAGCGGTTTATTAGGATTTGGTGGCTTCTGCGTTCACTTACAAGTTCTATCCATGAATCAAAACTGTCATTTATCCTATCGTTCTTATTTCAAATATCGAATCGCTCAAGCATTCATTTCTTTAGTTATCGCTTATTTTATCTTTCGATAAGAAAACAAGAGTGCTAACGCACTCTTGTCATTCGATCGATTCCTAATCAATTACCATCAACACAATATCTAACTATTATTCATAAAACATTGAGACAAGCCAACATGGAATCGATCTTATATCAACTGTCATTCTTGAATTATTTTTCAAACAAGAATTGACAAGTATCAATCTCTTTCTACCTGTAGTATATATATACTTTTGATTTACGTAAATAGCTTTGTCCAGATTGGTTAAAATGTGTCATGCTTGGTAGGTAAAAAAAGACATAAACTAAATTATGTCTTCGTAATAACTATTCTTCGCAACCATCTCCACAGCTGCTGCAATTTCCACTACAACCACTTTCTTGAGCTGCCATTTGTTGTTCATATACTAATGTATCAATAACAAGGCATTCAATTTCAACTAAAACATCTTTAGGAAGTTTTGCTACTTCAACGCAACTTCTTGCAGGATATGGCTCTTTTAAATAAGAACCATAAACTTCATTTAAACTAGCGAAATCATTTAAATCCTTTACAAAGATCGTTGTTTTCACAATATGACGAAATTCTAATCCCATTTCTGCTAAGATAACTTCAATATTTTTCATTACTTGATGTGTTTGTTCTTCAATTGTTGATCCTACTACTTCGTTTGTTTTTGGATCTAAAGGAATTTGTCCACTTAAGTAAACAAAATCACCTAATTTTACTGCTGGTGAATAAGGTCCTAATGCTTTTGGTGCGTTTTCTGGTTTAATTGCATTGATAAACATGTGATTACCTCCTTATTGGTTTTGTTCATCGCTATCATCTACATGATTCTATTAAACTACCATTCTCTAAAATACTGTTCTTGATTCGCGCGAAAGTGTGCCTTTCGTTTTTTTAATAATTTCCCAATGAGAACAAGTATGAAAAAAAAGGGAATACTTAGCAATAGTAAAATTGAAATCATATCATTTAAATTTTCAAGCATCTTCTCACCTCGTTCTTTATTATAGCGTAACTATCATTCTTTTTCAAACATTCCACCTTTAGTTTTCGCATTTATTTGTTAAATATCCAAAATAAACACAAACTGGTTTTCCAGATAAGTAAAGATGATGATTACTTTTACGAATAATATTCATGCCTCCCTCACTAGTTACAAAGGCAATTGAATGTAAGTTATGGTGTAGATAACCATGATAATAAGCAGCTAATGCACCTGTTCCACATGATTTAGTATAACCAACCCCTAACTCATAGGTATCAACTTTAAAGTACATAGAATTATAATAATGCACAACATCTACATTATATTCATTATTTTCTTCATAAGAATCACTAATTTTATGCTTTACTCCACTTTGATATGTGTTATTACTTAGTATTTTAGGAATTGGAGCAATTAGTGTTACAAATTCTTGATTGGCATATAAATGAAATACTTGATTTTGAATTTCAATTGTACATTGTTTTATTTTCTTGTTTTTCATATACCAATCACCAACACAGCGAATCCCGTTTCCACACATTTTTGCCATACTACCATCTGCATTATAATGATGATAATATAATTTATCATTTATAATATTAATACATAAAATACCATCTGCTCCGATTCCCATGTATCGATCGCATGTTTTTATAATCCATTCTTTTGCGGGCGTTTTTTTTGTTTGAATTAATATAAAATCATTACCATTTAACTGATATTTCCAGAATTTCACAGTATCCCTCCTATGTATAATTATGCAAGTGGGGGTCACAATAATGTCAGGAGGTAATGAATATGAAAAAAAATAAAAACAAAGTGACAAATCAAAAAGAACGTTTTATTGCAGCCCGAAGAAATAGTGATGGAAGTTTAAAAGAGTTTAAATCAGCTAGTGGTAAAGTATATAACTATGAGCAAGCATTAGAAGCGGTTGAACAAGGTCTAATTGAGAATGCCTTACCTTTTACGGGCCGTGATGGAACGCGTCACATACGCGGTTTAAATGATGGCAAGGATAAATCGAATTTAAAGAACTTAAAGAAATTTTAGGTTATAAAAAGATATGCAATTTTATATGCATATCTTTTCCTTTATTCAATTTCTATTTTATATTGTAATGCTTCTGGATACTCTTTAAAACCTAATTGATATAAATGAATAAAAGATACAACTATTTGAATCAAAGAAGTGATGAAAACAACAATTGATATTTTATGAATTGATTCAATTACTCCTCCAAAGGATGTAGATTTAAAGGCTAATATTACAAATAATAGAATTAATAATGATGAAAGAATCATTAAGATAATAAAATTACGAATCCATTTTTGATGTTTATCTTTATGTTTATAAGCAATAAACGTAGTTAGAATTAAACCTATTTCTAAACAATGGAGATTTCTAAATAAAATAATAATTATTTTAATGATATCAAATTGATAAAGAGACATACCTTCTAATATAACTCGAACTAGATAAACTTGTTGAGCGATTACGTTATCGCTAATCGCATAGACACCATTATAATTATCAATCTTAAATAAAGAAATGGCACATATTAAATTTATCGAAGCATAGATTAACCAACAAAGAAAAGTAACGATTTGAATAAAACAACGGCGTTTATCATAAGTATCAAAAAATGCATCAAAACGCATCATTCAACCTCCAACCAATCTTCCCCTTTAATACTTTCATGGTGACATAAACCTGGATAATCTAATTGTGATAACACTTCATAAACAATAATCGCAGCACAATTGGATAAATTCAAAGAACGTGCAGATTCTACCATTGGAAGTCGCATACAACGATCAAGGTGATGAGATAAGATAGCCTTAGGAATACCGGTACTTTCTTTTCCTAAAACAAGGTAGATATCGCCCTTAGCTAAAGTAAAATCAAACTCACTTGGTGCTTTTCTTCCATAGCGTGTCATATAATAAAAATCGCCATCTTGGTTTTTTTCTAAAAAAGCCTCCCAGTTTTTATATACGGTGTAATTTAAATCTTTAATATAATCCATCCCTGCTCTTCGAACATATTTTTCTTCTAAAGAAAAACCAAGAGGTTCAATTAAATGTAATGTACATCCAGCTGCCATACAAGTACGCATAATATTACCAGTATTCTGTGGTATTTCTGGTTCATATAAAACGACATGAATCATTTTGCTACCTCCATATAAGCAATTAATTTTTCAATTGCTTTTCCTCGATGAGAAACTTTATTTTTCAATTCATCACTAACATTTGCAAGGGTTGTATGATAAGGTTCATAATAAAAAATCGGATCATAACCAAACCCATTATCACCAATCATATCTTCCGCAATCAAACCATTTACAATACCCGTGAATACTTCTTCATGGCCTTTTTCATCAACATAAGCAATCGCACATACAAACTGTGCATCACGCTTGTGATTATCACATTGTTTAATGATATAGCGATTTTTAATATCATAGCTTGTATCTCTTCCTAAAAAGCGAGCTGAGTATACACCAGGGGCTCCATCCATTGCATCTACTGCCAAACCTGAATCATCAGCAATTACACCAATCTTTAGTAGTTCATGGATTGCTCTTGCTTTTATTAATGCATTTTCTTCAAAGGTAGTACCAGTTTCTTCAATTTCTATCGCTTGATCTAAATCCAATAAGCTTGTTACTTCAAAACCTAGTGGTGTTAACATTTCTTTAAATTCATGAACTTTATGTTCATTACTTGTCGCAATCATAATTTTATTCATTCGGCATCTCCTTATAATAATTAATATCTAAATTCACAAAATAGCGTTTTGGTAAACGATGTTGAGAATTATATATTACCACTTGATAACCTAATTCATCAAGATAACAGCGTTCAACCATTCCATAATGGTAAAGAGTTAGCGCATCTTCTTCACTGTTTTCTTCCATGAATTTCATTACTTTTTTTCTTATCGTAAGATCAAGTGGATCAATTATTTTCTTTGGTTTTTGTTTAAAGATTGCATAATAGTTTCTCATTAAATAACTATCCAAATATTCTCGCTTTACTTTTAAATCAATCTTTAAAAAACTTTCATACAACTGATGAAGTTGATAGGGACGTTTCATCGCTTCTAATTGTTCTCCAAGACTTTCAAATAATGAGAATGGTGTGATTACTTTATCTTGAATCAATTGATCAATGACATAGCGACATTTTCCACTATTATAATACTTTTCAACAGCTTGAGCACTCGCTTTAATTCGATCAAGTTCTACTTCGCTCAACCATGCCGTTGAACTTATTGTATAAGGAGGTAAGTCTTCATAAATAAATTCGTAAAGATTCGCATCTTTTCTAAGTTTTGTACCCTTTAATAGTTTTAAAACACCAAGTTGTAATTCACTCGCATGTAAATCAAATAATTTATTAAAAGAATCTTTAAATTGCAGATAGTTTTCATAAGGTAAACCCGCAATTAAATCAACATGCATAATTGCTTTAGCTTTATGTAATCTTTCAATTACTTCTTTTAAGCGCTGATTATTTTGAATTCGATTGACTGCACTTAGTGTTTTAGGATAAAAAGATTGTACCCCTATTTCAAATCGAAAACGATTAACATCTGCTTCTTTTTCAATAAAAGTTAATAATTCTTCCGATAACGTTTCTGCTACTATTTCAAATTGAAAGATTTGATTTACACAATGTTCATTAATATATCTTACCATCTTCAAGGCCCTTGTCGGATCCACATTAAAGGTACGATCTAATAACTTAACTTGTTTCACAGAACTTGTGGATATTTGTTTTAATGTATTCATAATATAATCAGTAGAATATAAACGTACCTTACGGTCGGTAGAACTCAAACAATAACTACAACCATAAGGACACCCTCGACTAGTTTCTAAATAAAGATAACGATTCCCCATATCTTTATCATCCATATCCAAGAAATAAGGTGATTCATTTTGTTCATTAAAACGCAAATCAATTTTCTGGTATTCTTTATTTGGATATTCTAAGGTATAAATACCTTTCACTTCATAAGATGCTTTATTAGAAAGCATATCAATGTACTTCCAAAGTGATATTTCACCCTCACCAAGTGATAAAGCATCAACACCTTGATCACATAAAGAAAAAGAATCAAAACTTACTTCTGGACCGCCCATAATAATATGTACATGAGGATTCTTTTCTTTTAATAAGTGAATCACTGACATCGTCGGTATCCGATTCCATATATAAGTCGAAAATACAACAACGTCGCATTCGTAACTAAGAATTGATTCACATATCCTATAAGGATCATCCTTAATTACAAATTCACATATCTGTGTACTCTCTTTTATTGGTGAAGCGCAATAAAGTAGTCGAATTGCTAGATTCTTATGAATATATTTCGCATTTAATGTTGTTAATAAGACCTTCATTATGTTCACCCTCTTGCGTTTTATTTTACCACGAGTAACGTCTTTGTGCTATTATATTTGTGGTGATACTATGAATTTAGAACATATCTTACATGATTTATTTAAAAATGAATCTTATTGCTTACAAGAAAGTGGAAAAGGACTAACCAACCACAATCTTTTATGCACTGTTCATGACCAACAATATATGATTCGCATTCCCCATGAAGATAGTGAACATATTGTTGATCGTCATCATGAAGCAAAAGCATTAGCATTGATTAAGGATAAAAATCTCGATGTAGAAGAAATATATTTTAATGAAGAAAATGGTATTCGCATTACTAAATATCATAATGATTTGTTGGAATACGAAACATGTAATGATTCAAATAAAGTAGAAAAAGTTGCGCATTTAATGAGAAAACTACATGATTTACAAGCAACAATTGGTGAATCATTTGATCCAATCAAACGTCTTGAACAATATTCAACTCATATAAAACAACCTATTTATGATTGTACTCCTTTTAAAGTGGTTATTGAACAAGTAAGGAACATGAAGCATCATGAAATCTTATGTCATAACGACTGGGTCAGTGGTAATATTTTATTTAGTAAGGATCAAACTTATTTAATTGACTATGAATATGCAGCTGATAATGACCCCTTATTTGATGTAATGAGTTTCTTTTCTGAAAATCAAATCTTAGATGAAACACTACGCAATCGCTTTTATAAAATATATTTTGAAAATGAAACAATTCCCTACCAAGCATTAACAATTTGGGAAAACTTTCAAAATTTACTATGGTGTACTTGGGCAATGATGATGTATGAAGCACGTAGTGATATTGTTTATAAAGAAATTGCTACTTGGAAGTATGCTGCATTAGTTAAAAAAATGAGTAAATAAAAAGACAGCATTGGTAACTGTCTAAACATTAAGCCATAAATTGATATACAACTGCAACCGCAATAACAATAACTCCCATTAGAAGATTAACTGACATTTCTTTTTTATTCTCTTCACGATAGGCGAATAGTGCCATTGAGAAGAAATTAAAACCAAGTAATCCAATTAGAATTGGTAAACCTGCTGAGTAAGGAACAACATGCGTCATACACATAACCGCAACTACGATTCCTAATACTCCTAAAATGAACCTTGAACGTTCTTTTTGACTCACAATAACGACCTCCATTTAAAATCTTACCATCAAATTATAACATTTACCTTAGAGAAATGCTATTTAAAAATATTCAGAATTAGAAAGGACATCTTTTATGAAATACTTTAAGAATAATGGCAAGGAATTATTATCTTTATATAAAGATAATCCTGAAGCATTTAAAGAATATTTAAAGGTTAATAAATTAACTTATGATTATTTAAATCACGATGATTTCAGACTACTACAAGATCATAATATGTTTCATTTTAATAGTGATACAGCGCATCTTGCCCATTTTATGAAAATTAGATCAAGTGATGATGTCTTAGATATCGGTACAAATAATGGAGCCCTTTTGCTTTACGCATCGCGTTTCACAAAAAAGCGTTTAGTTGGTGTAGAGTTACAAGATAAAGCAAGTCAATTAGCTAGAATAAATATGGAAATGCATCAAATTGAAGATTACAATATCGTTACTAGTGATATAAAAGATTATCCAGATGATAAATTCAAGGTAATCATTTGTAATCCCCCATATTTCAAACTAAGTGAGCAAGCAATTGAACCAACTTCAAAACAAATTGCTCGCCATGAATTATATTTAGATCTTGACACCTTACTTAAACAATTTGATCGTTTATGTAACGATGGTGGTCGAATCTACTTTGTTCATCGCGGGGATCGCTTAGCTGAAATTATTGAGAAATTACATAAATTACATCTGGAAGTAAAGATGCTTCAAATTATTTATGATGAAAATAAAGAAGAAGCTCGTGGTATTTTAATTGAAGCAATCAAACAAGCAAAACCAGGGATTAAGATTCTTAAGCCAATCATTAACCAAAGATAAAAAAACACGCAATGGCGTGTTAATGATGAAGAATTGGGGAAATTCGTTTATAAACTAATAATACAATAATCGATGATAATACTCCTTTAATCAAATTAAAAGGTACGGTAATAATAATCACGAAACTCAATAATGAGTTAATCGATGGATTAATCATTTGACCTGCTTGAATGATTTGTTCAATCGGCATTCCGACTTTTCCATAGATTGGTAAGACAACAAATAAATTTGTTAAAGCACCAACAACAATTAATGAAATACAACCAACGACTAAACCGATCATTGCGGTTTTCTTTGTCTTATGTTTGCGATAAATGATGCAGGCTGGTAGAACAAAGGAACAGCCCATAATAAAGTTAGCAAGTTCACCAATACCAAAGGTCATCGTACCATTGATGAGAAGATTTAATAAAATCTTAAAGGCTTCAATCATAATGGCAGCCCAAGGACCTAATGCGAAACCACCAATCATCACAACAACTTCATCTAAACCTAGTTTATAAAATGATGGCGCAATTGGTAAGGGAATCTCAAATAGCATTACAATGACGGCTAAGGCTGCTAGGATTGCGATTTTCGCAATTCGTTTCGTGGTGAATCTGTTTGTTGAATTCGCTTCTGACATAAAATTACCTCCTTGTTATATCAGTTTTATTTCACTAAAAAGCAAAATAAAAAGGCTTTTCAACAAAACCTTTAGGGATAATAAAAATAAATCACAACTTCTTCTATCCAGACTTTACTGTCGCCACTGGAATTTAACCAGTTCCTGCATCTTGTGCTCGCGGGGTATACCGCCGATTGGGAATCTCACCCGACCCTGAAGTTTTTGTCTAGTTTAATATAACAAATTCTAAGCCATTCGTCAATGAATTTAATGGCAAAAAGTTTCATTATATATTATAATAACCTTTGCTAGGAGGATGTTTATGAAAGATAAAACGGCTTTAAATAAATTAAAAATAATGTTCTATTTTTTCGCTATCTTACTTCCTATCTCAGCATTATTACTTGCTTCACAAAATTCAGTTGAGTTTATTAATTTTTCTTATATTGGAAACACCATGGAAAAACGTTTTCTTTTAATGTTATGGGGATTTTCAAGTTTTGCTTGCTTCTTTCTTGGAAGTCTTTACTTATATAAATTATGTAATTTTAATAATAAAAAAAATCTATTCTTTACCTTTATCGCTTGCCTCATGATGTTTTTAAGTACACTAATTCCCTACTTACCAAAAGATTTTCCTTTCTTATCTTTCTTACATTTATTTTTATCGTTTGGTTCAACTTTAATATATGTCATAACCTTCTATATGTTCATCTACTCCTTAATTTTATATGATCCGCTTATTTATGAAAAAGCAAATGGCTACTACACAATGATTGTTTTTGCCTGTGTTGGTGTCATTATGATTTATGGTGGTGTGAATTCATTAAGTGAAATGATGTTTACCATTCTATTACCGTTATTTCAAGTGATCTTATCTCGAAGTATTGTCGCAAAAGAAAAAGCAGTTCATTAACTGCTTTTCATTTCATCTTTCATAAGTTCCAATATTTCATCATTTTTAAAGCCAGCATCTTTTAATTCTTTTAAGAGATGTTTTACTTTGCTTTTTACTTCATTCTTTTTTAAACTTGCGATTAAACCCTGATCATCACTTATATAACGTCCTGCTGTGCGATTTTCAGTTCTTAATAGCTTACTTCTTTCTAATTCTACTAATGCTCTTTGTACCGTATTAGGATTCACTCCAAACTTAACACCTAATTCACGAACAGATGGAATCTTACTACCTGGTTGATATTCACCATTTAATATATTTGCTTTAAAAATATCGATGATCTGTAAGTAAATAGGGATATTCGAATCGAACTTATTCATATTATTCTACTTCCATTTTTTTATCAATTAAATATTTTGTTATGAAATAATACAAGCAAGCAAAGCCAACATTAACTAATATAGAAACTACATTAGAAGCTCTTTCTGCTACCATGGTAGTAGCGATTGATACATTTGATAACATCATTGGATTGATTTGATCTACATTTGAAAATAAGAAACTTCTTAAAAGAGAAATTCCAAAATAAAAGGTAACACCAACAAAACCACGATAGCGACTTACATATTTTGTATGCGTAAAAGATATAATTGCATAAATCAAGAAGATTGTTTCAAATAAGCTAGATACCAAAAAGAAAAGTGAAATCAATGCATCAACGATATAACCATTTCGATACATTGGTGAATTACTTACCGCTTCAAATGCTTCCCGGATATTTTCTAATGGGTTAGGTAAATGAGGAAGAAAGAGAATTAATAAACTGATTGCCACAATCCCAAAAGATAATAGAATCCAAACAAATGCAACAATCGATTTTGACACTAATAATTGATTCGTAGTTACTGGTAGAGTATGCGTTAGATAAGCATTCTTACCATACATTGAATTTTGATAACTTTTAAGAATATTCACAAAAGTGAAAACTGAAATTACCGTTATTAAAATAGTATAAATTATAATAATCATTACATCAAACTTTCCATATTCTTCACTAATTCTAAACGACAGCATCGTTGCGACTGCTAATAAGATTGAATACAGAAATAAATAACTTCGATACGTACTTTTAAATTCGAATTTCATTAATTTTCCTAACATTTGAATACCTCCCGAAACATTTCATCAATCGATTGATTATTTTTACTTCTCAATGTTTCCACATCATCATTTAAAACAACTTTTCCTTCTTTCAAAAAGATGACGGAATCAAAGATACGTTCAATATCAGCAATTAAATGAGTTGCGATTAGAATCGTTTGTTCTTCACTATAATTGTTTAATATCGTATCAAGAATCACATCACGAGCTGCTGGATCAACACCACCAATTGGTTCATCAAGAACAATTAATTTAGCTTTTCGTGACATTACTAGGGCTAATTGAAACTTTTCTTTTGTTCCCTTTGACAATGTTTTAATGCGCATTTTTTCTTCAATTGAAAAACGCTCCATCATTTGCTTCGCAAGGTTTATATCAAAGTCTTGATACATATTAGTAAAAATAGCTAAAGCATCTTTCACAAGCATCCAATCCGCAAAATAAGGCTCATCTGGTAAATAAGAAACAACTGCTTTTGTTTCAGCTCCAATTGCTTTTCCATCAATTTGAACACAACCTTCATAATCTTTTAATAAGCCATTCATTATTTTAATTAAAGTGGTTTTACCACTACCATTTGGTCCTAATAAACCGATAATTCTACCTTTACCTAAATTTAAATCAACATTAATTAATGCATTTTGTTTTCCAAATTTTTTACTTAAGCCTTGAATCTTTACTAAATCATCCATAATTACCTCCATTTGATTAACAAGTGTCATTCAGTATTACTGTATTAAGTAACTAATACAATAATACACTGTTTAAATTAATTGTCAATAAAAAACGTGGAAATTAATCCACGTCTTTTTAATTATTTCTAAAACGAGCTAAGAACTCTTTGGTTCTCTCTGCTTTTGGATGTTCGAATAATTCTTCTGGAGTTCCCTCCTCCGCAATTATTCCTTTATCCATAAAGACAACACGATCACTTACATCATGAGCAAATTCCATTTCATGAGTAACAATAATCATCGTCATCCCCGCTTTACTTAAATTCTTCATTACTTTTAATACATCCCCAACCATTTCAGGATCTAAAGCACTGGTCGGTTCATCAAATAATAGTATTTCAGGATCCATACATAAAGCTCTTGCGATCGCTACACGCTGTTTCTGTCCACCCGACAGTGTAACACTTGGTGCATGAGCAAACTCTTCCATGCCTACCTGAGTTAAGTGCTCCATTGCTTTCTTTTCGCTTTCTGCTTTTGAACGTTTTAATACTTTCATTTGTCCAATCGTGCAGTTATCCATGACATTCATATTATTAAATAAGTTAAAAGATTGAAACACCATACCAACTTTAGCTCGGTGTTGATTCACATCAATTTTACCGGCTAGAATATTGCTTTCGTGATACCAAATCTCTCCCCCATCAGGAATTTCTAATAAATTGATACAACGAAGTAAGGTAGATTTACCACTACCACTTGTACCAATTACACAAATTGTTTCTTTTTCATCGATATGGAAATTAATATCATTTAGTACTTGAAGATCATCGAAGTGTTTCTCCAAGTGATTAATTGTCATGATACTCATTTGCTTTCCTCCTTGCTTGTCATTTTAGGTGTTTTGCGTGTATTCATTCGTTTTTCAATATACGCTAAGATACGCGTCGTAGGGAACGTTAAACATAAATAAATTAACGCAACGACGAAGTATGCAGGAACAAAGGCATAAAGTGAACCAGCAACGCTACTTGCTTGATAGAACAATTCCGTAACTGCAATAACATTTAATACTGAAGAATCTTTAATATTAATAACGAACTCATTACCGATTGATGGGAATGAATTACGAATTGCTTGTGGAATAATGACATGGGTCATCGTTTGAATGGAAGACATACCAATCGAACGTGCTGCCTCAGCCTGTCCATCATCAACCGATTGAATACCACTACGGACAATTTCAGCCATATAAGCACCGGTATTAATTGTAATTACAAAAATACCTGCAACAAATGGATCCCAATTAAATACCGAACGTCCTGCATAGAAGATGAAGGCACCTTGAACCATCATTGGTGTACCACGGAATACTTCAACATAAATACTGATTAAAACACTCGTGATTCGTTTCCAACATTTTGTGAAGAATGAATCACGTGCTTCTACTTTTATTGCTTTTAAAGCACCGACGAATAAACCAATTAATAATCCGAAAATAGTACCAAAGAAAGCTAGAATTAAAGTAGATTTAATACCATCAACAAATAATGGTCCATAAGTTTGAACAATTTGTCCAGCAGCTACAAACAAATTACTAGACAAATCAACTATCGTTGCAGGAATACGATCAATTGCATCTTGCATCATTGCCTTACGTTCTTTTTTACTAATGCTATCAAGTGCTTTTTGAACATCATTTAATAGTTGAGGATTATCTTTATTAATTGCAATTGACACCGAAGTATCCGTTAAATTAATATCGAAGCCTTTTCCTTTATCAAATTCGATATAAGTTAAGTCTGGATTGGTTGAAATAATACCACCAGCAACTGGTAATTCAGCTGTAATTGCATCGACTAACCCTTCATTTAATTGCATAACCATCGCAGGATAGTCTTTTAATGCTTTCGCATGTTTTACATTTGGAATTTGATCAATTACCGTATCATACAATGTATTTAATTGACCTAATACTTTATGATTACTAAAATCACCTAACACTTTTGCATTCGCAAGTTTATCATCTTTACGAACAATCATAACCATATCCGATTCATAATATGGAGTTGTAAAGTTAACGCGTTGACGACGATCGATCGTATCCGTCATACCGGCGATTACCGCATCAATTACGTTTGCCTGAAGGGCAGGCTCTAAGCCATCCCAAGACATTTTTTTAATTACAACTTTTTTATCTAACTTCTCAGCGATTTTTCTAGCAACTGCGACATCGTATCCATCACAATAACCACTTTCTAACTGCACAGCAGTATCGCTTGCTTCAATTTGAGTCCAGTTAAATGGTGCATAATTACATTCCATTCCAACTGTGAATGTTTCTTGTTCCTCTTCCGCTGCACTAATTGGGGTAATTCCCAAACATAGGATTGCGGTGATAATTAAAACAATTTTTTTAAACATAATAGTTTCTTACCTTCACCTTTCATAAATTTTGACTACACTAATATTCGTATTGCCTCATTTACATCCCCTCTTCCCAAAAATATAAAAATCGTGCTATTAGCACGACTCTATAAGAAAAAATTGAGTGGTGAAAATAGCTCCTCTTCATAATGAAGGAGTGCAGAACGTCTTTCGTCCTACCCCAAGATGAAATTTTGCGTTAGTTTCATCTTTCGGCGATGGTTACCTTTCCAAATGTTCTTAGCCTGCCAGCTCCCAATTGTACTCTGATGCATCGCTGCCTCTATACGTATTTCTATATTACTAAACTTATTCTAGTCCACATCTTCTTGAATGTCAATTATTTATTTGAAAATATTTTCTTGAAACATTTTATTTTTTCTTACAAATTGCGAATACTCTCTCCATAAACGATATTACAAACAATTTCTTGAAAGCTTTCATTCTTAATATTTTCAATTGAATCAATTAATTTTTCTGCGGCAATTGAGCCCTGTTTTTCGTAATCATAAGCAATACATGTTAGTTTTGGATACATCAACATACCAATTCGATCTCCTCCAAAACTTGCCAAAGAAACACTCTGTGGTACAACAATTTCATTTTCATGAAGATAACGTAAAATTCCTAATCCTAATAATTCATTCGATAATAAAATAACACTTGGTAAATGATTTAAAAATCTTCCAGCATAAAGATAAGTATCTTCAATCTCTTTTACTTCCTCTTCATACAATTTACATTTTCGCTTCATCGAAGAATAAGCATCACTTATCCCTTGGCAGCGTAATCTATCCATAGCCTGATCTTTATCCATACCGACATATACAATTGATTCATGTCCACCTCTAGCAAATAAATCACCAAGAATCATCCCAGCCTTTTGTTCATCAATACTAACACTATGTTTATCATTTCCTTTTAGTAAGACATAGGGACGATCAAGTCGCGTTAAAAGATCAATGTGTTGCGTCTTAAACTCCTTAAAGTCTAAAATGTAACCATCCACCCCTTGTTGATATAAATTATTAATCAATGTTAATTCATTATCTAAAGAAGGATAAGCAATTTGAATCACAAATTGATAACCACGCTCACTTAAAATATTCTGAATTCCAAGAAGCATTCGAGCACTTCGATCATCATGAATTTGATGTGCAATAATACCAATTAAATAATGATGTTTCATCTTCAATCGCTTCGCAAAAAAATTAGTTTCATAACCAGTAGTTTCAATTGCTTCTCTTATTATATTGCGATTTTCTTGTGAAACATAACCGTTATTTAAATATCGAGAAACGCTGCTTTTTGATACTTTACACATCTTCGCAATATCTTCAATTGTAACTTTTTGTTTCACGAGTAATCCCTCATTTCACTTTAACTCTTTCGATTAGGTTTTACCTTAGTAAAGCCTGCATATCCTTTCCAAATATCATCTAAAACACTTATCTTACTAAAATTGAAAAAACATTCACAATCTAATACATCTTCAACTCCCGTAAACAATGCCGCTGTTTCTGGATTACGAAATATAATTTTATCCGGTTTATAATGTTGTTCTCTTATAACCTCAACAAATTTTTCTGTCAAAGAATAAAGTGGTTTTGTTTCTTCCTTAATCATCATTGAAATAATCGTCGTTTGATCCCGATTAAAAACAAATAACGCTTGAGGAAAATAAAAATAGTATGGTTTCACTGAAGGTAATGGTGTTGGTAAATAGAATAAACCCAATTCCCATGTATCAGCATTTTTCAAATTACTAATTTCCTGATCGACATATAAATCAACTGGTGTTATTTCCATCGTCATTCGATAATCTTTTATTGACTCAATCTTCATTACTAATTCCTTGTCACTTAAATTGTAAACAGGAAGTGTACCCTCTTCTAGATGAAAAAATTCATCTTTCTGATAAATATCTTCCTTGCATAAATCAACTAATCTTTGAATTAAATCAAATCCCATTTGTAGAATATTAGCCTCTTCTAAATTAATCGTAATCGGATAATAACCAGTATGAAAGCGATGAAAAACAAAGCACTTGTTATGGGGAAATTTAAAATTCAAACCAACATATTGATCATATTCTTCATCATTTAAATCATCCCATGATGAAATTGAAAACGATATGATATCTTGTTGATAAGGTGCATCTATACAATACGGATTCTTAAAAGCTAGCGATTTTAAGAAACCAGATTCACCTGGATAAATATTCAAAGCTATAATACCATCCTCGATCCCTACAATATTACAGAAATATTTCTTTTCTGTATTAGGATCGATAAATCCAATTGTTCTTAGAAGTGAACTTTGCTTCCAAGCTTCGCTTTTTTGAAATCTTTTTGCGGATTTTATTAATTTTTTAAGTAATTTTTCTTCCAACAATGGATACATAAATTCACCTTCTTTTAATAAGTAAAATTCTTTAGTTTTTTATTTTGTTCAATCGTTCTAAAAATAATGCGAGCAACACCATCATCATCATTGCTATCGGTAATCATCGTACTGGCTTTTCTTAATGGAGCACTTGCATTTCGCATCGCAACTGAATTAGGAAAACGGTTTGCCATCGAAATATCATTATCACTATCGCCAATCACCATTATTTCGTTTTGGACAAAACCAAAGCGAGCAATTACTTTTTCTAACATTTCACCTTTACTTGCATGTAAACTTGTCACTTCAATATTATTCGCAAAGGAAGAAGATACATTAATATTATCATTTCCTTTTAAAACGGAACGAACCATTTCAATCTCTTCACTACGATATTTAAAAGCTTCCATTTTTAAAACGGTTAAATCTTTTTTTAATAAATCTTGAACACTTTCAATTTTTTTAATTCGATTCAAAAATGGATTGTCAAATAATAAGCAATCTAATTCTTGTTCACTTATCTTCCCACTAATCCTTAAACGTTGGCGGAAATCTAAAGCTAACGTTGCAATCGATTGTGGTGAAAAAACTTCATTCCCACAAATTATTTCATGATAGAGATGAGACTTTTCAAATTCATTGTAAATCATCTCGATTTGTTGAGAATCTAAAGGTATTTGCTCGACTAGTATACCTTGTTCATCAATATACTGAGCGCCATTTAATAAAATACATCCACAGTGAATATCACTTTTTTTAAGGATGTTTATTACATTATCATAATCTCGACCCGTAGCAATTAAAAAACGGATTCCAGAGCGAATTGCACTTTGAATTGCCAAAACATTTGCATCCGATAAATTATGATGTGAATTTAAAAGTGTACCATCCATATCACATGCTATTAGTTTAATCATTACATCATTCCTTTTGATTATTATATCATAAATCAATCAATTTTCACGTTGAAATTTTGACATCATTTCAAAATGTGTTAAAAGCGACAGATGCATAATGATTATGTTACAATAAGAAAAAGATGGAGGTATTCTATGTTAAAAGTTAAAGAGAAAGCATTTGATTTTAAATTAAAAAGTAGCGATGGAAATGAAGTTTCCTTACATGATTATTTAGGTAAAAAGGTAATTGTTTACTTTTATCCAAAAGATAATACACCAGGTTGCACAAAAGAGGCATGTGCTTTTAAAAGTAGCTTTGATGCCTTTCGCAAACAAGATATTACCGTAATTGGTATCAGCAAAGATTCAATCGCTTCTCATCTTAAATTTATTAAAAAGTATGAATTGCCTTTTCTATTACTATCCGATCCAGAATTCATTGCTATGCAAGGCTTCGGCGTTTGGAAAGAAAAGAAATTATACGGAAAAAGTTTTATGGGTGTGATGCGTTCCACTTTCATCATTGATGAATTTGGAATCATTGAAAAAGTTTTTGAAAAAGCAAATCCAACTACCAATGCTCAAGAAATACTCGATTATTTAAATGCTTAATATAATTCACAGATGAAATTCATCTGTGTTTTTTATTGCCTATAAATATTTTCTGCAAACATAGTAATAAAAGACATAACTTGTGAACAACCAACCAATATGAAATGCAATCCACATAAGTAAACCCCCTTCTTATCTCTTAGAAAAAGTAACGGTAGAGCCAAATAAATGATATTGTCATAATCCAAGCCCGATGAAAGATTGACATTCAATTCCCTCCTTTATTGTTCTACCTCTTATTACGTAAAAAAAAGGATGAGTCCTAACAACTCATCCCAAATGACTCTTAATACATTCCACCCTGTGGCATTGGAGCAGGTGCTTCTACTTCTTTAATCTTCGCAACGCCAACTTCGGTTGTGATAAATAATGCAGAGATACTAGCAGCATTTAATAAAGCACTTCTTGTAACTTTAGTTGGATCAATAATGCCCTTTTCAAACATATCAACCCATTCTCCACATTTCGCATCAAAGCCAATATTCTTATCCGAACGTTTTTGAATATCAATAATATCATCCGCATTATAACCAGCATTCTCTGCAATTTGTCCAATTGGTGTTAATAAAGAATCTAAAACAAGTTTAATTCCTTTTTGAACATCAACTACATCAGATTTTAGTTTGTCTTTTAATTCCATATAAATATTAACTAAAACAGCTCCACCACCAATAACGATACCTTCTTCAACGGCAGCACGGGTTGCATTTAAAGCATCTTCAATTCTTAATTTCTTTTCTTTTAATTCACTTTCAGTTGCCGCTCCAACTTTAATTAAAGCAACCCCTTTTGTTAATTTACCTAAGCGTTCTGCATAACGTTTCTTATCAAAATCACTTGTGCAATTTTCCATCTGTTTACTAATTTCATCAATTCGTGCTTCAATGGCACTCTTATCACCAGCACCATCAATCAAAGTCGTATTATCTTTGGTAATTGTGACTTTTTTAACGCTTCCTAAGTCTTCAATTTTCATATCTTTTAATTCCATTTTTAAATCTTTACTATAGAATTTCGCATTGGTAAGAGTTGCGATATCTTGAAGTAAATCTTTTTGATTATCACCAAAACCAGGTGCTTTAGTTGCTACAACATTGAATGTACCACGAAGTTTATTAACAACTAAAGTAGAAACTACTTCATTTTCAATATCGTCAGCAATTAATAATAAAGGTTTATTAGCTTGAACAATTTGTTCCAATAATGGTAATACTTCCTGAATGTTATTAATCTTCTGATCGGTAACTAAAACATAAGGGTTCTCTAATTCAACTTCCATCTTTTCACGATTACTTACCATATAAGGTGAAATATAACCTTTATCGTATTGCATACCTTCACTTACTTCTAATTCTGTTTCAAAACCATTGCTTTCATCAACGGATATGACACCATCACGACCTACGGTATCCATTGCTTTCGCGATAATATCACCAACTTCACTACTACTTGCGGATATGGTTGCTACTGATGCAATATCACTGCTTGTATCAACTTTTCTAGACTTCTCTAAGATATGCTTTGCAACTTCTTTACTTGCATATTCAATACCTTCACGCATTAAAACTGGATTTGCACCTTTTTCAACATTCTTAATTCCATTTGAAATCATGGATTGAGCTAGTATCGTAGCCGTTGTTGTTCCATCACCAGCTGTATCATTTGTTTTATTGGCAACTTCATAAACAAGCTTAGCACCCATATTTTGGAATTTGTCTTCTAACTCAATCTCTTTCGCAATCGATACACCATCATTTGTAATAAGTGGTGAACCATATTCCTTTTCTAAAATAACATTTCTTCCTTTAGGACCTAAGGTAACTCTTACCGCATCCGCTAAAACATTAACGCCTTCTAACATTGCATTTCTTGCATCTTTTGAAAAACGAACTTCCTTTGCCATAAAAATATCCTCCTATTCTACAATCGCAAGGATATCATCCTGCGATACAATTAAATACTCTTCTGAATTAAACTCGACTTTCGTTCCTGAATACTCTTTATAAACGACCATATCGTTTACTTTAACGCTAATCTCTTGGACTTTTCCATCTACAACCTTTCCACTGCCAATCGCAACTACCTTTGCCACAGCCGGTTGTTTGTCCGTTACATCGGTTAAGATAATTCCACTCGCGGTCTTTTTCTCAACCTCTTCTTTCTTTAAAATGACATTGTCATGTAATGGTTTTAACATATTTCATTTCCTCCTTTAGACTAGCACTCTTGTGTGCTAACTGCTAACAAGGTATATTATACTCAAATTTAGCACTTTGACAAGTAGTCTGCTAAAAATAATTAAAAAAATATTTTATATGATTTTTTATAAAAAAAGACTTTAGGTTTTTATCCTAAAAGTCTTAGGTGAGAAATGGTAAACGCAATATAAGGCGATGATAATATATAGGATTGTTGATATCAAAACAACCAAAGCAAACATAATCCCCATCCCTTCAAGATACAGACATGCAAAGCATAACATATAGATAAAGCCATTAATGAACTTGTAGAAAGGATTCTTTAATCCTAAGCTTTCTGTAAATGGTTGAAAGATATAGTACATGCATAAATGATGAACACTGAAAAAGATAGATTGTAATAAGATAACAGATGCTAAAGCTAGGAAATAAGTTACGTTGTAGTCAATCCTTAAAACGCTTTGAATCATATACAAACCAAAGATGATAAATAAAGCTACTAATAAATTATAAGCACAAAGAACTTTCAAACGAACGATAAAGTTCTTTAGTAATACCTCTTTCTTACGATAGAAAGAATAATGAAGGAGGGCTTTATCACAATTATAAAACATTGCTTTTACCATTCTTGAAGATACATTAATCGCATACATTAAATATACACTTAATGGAATAAAAGCTAATAACGCATCATTCCAGTGAATTTTATATTCTGGTAGAAAATACAATGCGATAAAAATTGCGGTTAAAACAATTAGGGTACATAGTAATCTAATTTTAATAGGACGTTGTAACATTGTTTTATGACGAATAAAAAAGATTTTATTTATATATTCATATCCTTTAAGTTTTGTTATTCTAGAAGATAAGGTTGTATCCATATGATCTTTTAACTTAACATCAGCAAATCGTGATGCACTCATTAAACTTTCATAATCATAACTTGCTTGATTCTTAATAAATCCTTCTTTAAATATCTCTGTATATAATGTGAAATTTCGTTGTGCAACTAAGGCAAATATAAAGCCAACAAGGAATAACATCAACGTAATTGGATTCATTAAAAGAGCATAACTATCATAACTTTGTTGTAATCCAAAAGGTAGTGCAGCTACTCCTAAAAAGAACAAAATAAGTATAACCTGAGGAACCAACTTCATTCGATGATTTGGATAGTGTTTAAAAAGCCACATATCAATACATTCACGAATAAGATGTGCCGTTAGAAAATAAAAACATAACCGAAAAGCAAAAAACATCGGATGATCCACTCGAAAGAAATAGCCCATTACTAAATAAGGAAGGAATAAGAATACTACCTTCTCCGTATAAACCATCACTTGATTTGCTAGTTCATATGTACGAGCCTTTACTTTAAATAACTGAATTGCTAGATATGCTTTTTTATTTCCTATATTCGCATTATAACAAAGCATACTTCCCATCAATAAAGAAAACACAATAAACATATGTAGAAAAAGATTTCGATGTTCGATTAAAGATTGATGAGGGTAAATCATAAAAGCCGGTACACATAATAATGCCACAAATACTATTTTTTTAAGGAATGAAAATAATAATGAAACAATAAAAGCAACAATTGAAAAGAATCTTTTAGTTTTAATTGTTCCATACGCTTTACTAGATAACAATTTCCCAATAAAAGGTATTTTACGAATATAAAATATCCACCGATTTACATTTTGTGAAAAGTCGATTTTCCATAAAGTGAAGATAATCTTAGTCATGGTGGTTCTCATCTTTTAATATTTCAACAATCTTACTTTCAAATTCATCACTATTTAAAGCACTCATATCAAGTTCTTCCAATTCCCCATTATGTAGAATCACGATATCATCACATAGATCCTTCGCTAATTGAAGAATGTGGGTTGAGAATACAATAATATGATCTTGTTTCATCGCTTTTAATAAGTTCTTCATTTCAAGAGCAACGATAACATCAAAGGATGTTAGAGGTTCATCCAGTAAAATAATCTCTGGTTGTGATATAAAGAAACATAACATTTGCATCTTGTTTTTCATTCCATGAGAATACTCTTTAATTAAACGATTACGATCTTCTTCCTCAATTTGCATCAAATCAAAATAATCATCAATACGCTTACGCTTATCAATTCGCATTTCATTAATTTCCATATAAAACTTTATAAATTCATAACCAGTTAAAAACTCCGGTAAGATTGGCGTCGAATATAAAAAACCTACATCATCCTCATTAATCTTACTCGTTTCATTATTCTTAATAATCTCAATCTTACCTTCATCATATTTAATTTCTTTATTAATACAATTAAATAAAGTTGTTTTACCTGCACCATTACGACCAAGTAAACCATAAATTTTTCCTTTTTCAAATGTGAAATTAATATCCTTTAAAACAACTTTTTCATCAAATGACTTCTTAACATGTTCTAATTTTAATTTCATAAGGATCTCCTATTTTAACGTTTCTATTTTATCACAATTATAAAAAAAAGATAAGAAATTCTTATCTTAATAAATCTTGGTAGAAAGCAACTGCTTCCCCAATCGTTTGAAGTGAAATGTTTTCGTTTTCCCCATGAACACTTGAAAATTGTGCTGGTGTTATGTCAATTGGTGCAAAGCGAATCACACAATCACAGATGTCACATAAATGACGAGCATCAGTTCCAGCTGGTAAAATATAAGGAGCACTGGCAATATCAGGGAAGATATGAGTAATACTCTGTCTTATCTTCTCAAAATAAGGAGATGATAAATTAGCAGGAGGATAGAACTCATTTTCACTAATTGCAGTAAGTTCGATGTTATATTTTTTCGCAATCTCCTCAAGTCGATTAATTTCTTCTTTAAAATCATTTAGTTCAATACTGCGAAGAAACATTGAAACTTTACTATAAGGAAAACCATCCTTCGTTCCACTCTCGATATCTTGAAAACTACAAGTAGTCGATACCATGCCAGCTGCTTGCGCATTTAATTTAGGCATAATCTTTTTTATAATAGGAGAAAATAACCAAAGATTTGAAAAAACAAATCTCATTTTAAAGTTCATATAAGGACATAGTTCTTGAAACATCGCTTTTATTTGTGGATGAATACGAACAATAAAAGGTGGGTGAATACTAATTTCATTAATAAAAGCCGCAATCCGATTAATTGGTGCTTGCTTCTTCTCCACAAAAGCACGATGACCCATTCCATCAAGAGCTTCACAAGATAGCGTATAGCGACCTTTTTCATGAACTGCCATCATTGCGCACTTACAAGTTAAACCTGGTAGTGGTGCTTCAATGATAGCACCACCCTCATCTAGTACATAATCTAATTGAATCTTATTTTCCTTTAAATATTCTTTCATACAAGGGATACCATCTCCACCAATTTCTTCATTATGAGAAGATGCAATATAAGTTGTACACGCAGGTAATTCATTTCTACTTAAGATTTCTTCGATTGCCTGAAACTGGGCAAATAATGCGGTTTTTGTATCGACACTACCTCTACCCCAAACATTACCATCAACAATGTCACCACCAAAAGGATCGTGATGCCAATTTCCTTTAGCTTCAACTACATCATGATGAGACATCACCATAACCTTATGATTATCATCTTTTCCTTTAATTTTATATAACCAGCAATCATCACTAAATTGTTTAATTTCTGCTTGTTGATGAACTAGTGGAAATAAGTCTTTCATTGTCTTCCTTAATTTCATAAATTCGCTATCATCAAAGTGATCTTTGTATGATATCGTTTTACATTGAACCATTTTCCCTAGTTTTGTACCATAATCATCCAATGTAGTTTGATTAAATAAAGAAGTACGTGGCAATAGTTTTATTTTATGGGAAACAAAAAGCGTTCTCACTCCTAAAAATAGAAGTAATAAACATAATAAACCGAATAGAATAAATATATATTTCATAGCATTTCCTACTTACGATAATAACGAAGATGACAAATATCATCTCCATTAGCAATTGTTTTCTTTAAATCCAAAGCACAACCATAAGCTTCACCAATTCCACGATCCCCACACATTGCGATATCACATAACTCTGCTATTTTTTCATCACTACACCCGGCTTTTTGCCATGCTTTTACAAGTGGGCAATAATGAAAATGAATTTCCAATTGATCATCACTACAATTTTGAATCTTCATTTCAAACATCCATTGCGCTGGTTTTGTGAATAAAGTTTTACGTAAACCCGTCAAACTACAAGTATTACCTTGTTTTACTAATAACTTACCTTGTCCAAGGCCACAACGTTTTATCGCTTTTGAACCAAATTCAACTGGATCCAAGCCACTCTTTTCGCCTTCATCACAAAGTAAATATAACCAGGCTGCTCGTTGTTCTAATTGACCTCGTACTGCTTGTACAATTGGATTTTTAATCTTTGGCTCATTTACAATTTTACTCATCTTCATCCTCTTTCATCTTATCTTTAATGATTATTACTATATTATACTATGGCATCAACGCAAATAATAGTTTACTTTCATCAATCGTATACAATTCTTTAAATAAATAATGTTTCATCGCTATTTCATCTAATAATAACGGACTTCGATGATGAATTTTCGCCATATCACCCTCACTTTGAACTGTAATAATCACAAATTCATTATTTTCATTATAAATACCCGCCATATATAAAATCGACGCATTTTCTTTTTGAATGTATATTTTAGCTTTCTTTATTCCTTGTTTTTTCCATTCATAAAAACCACTTGCGATAATGATACAACGTTGATCTAATAATTTAGAAAAAGTTGGTTTTTCTTTTATCGTTTCATTTCACGCATTAATTAACAAATTACCTTGATAGCCCTTAATACCCCATTTTTTAATAACTGGAATAATCTTATGATTCTCTTCGACTAATACAAGTACATTTTGACTTGGAAATATTTCTGCTTTTGAAATATTAATACTCATATTTGAACAATCAATATCCATTTTACTCAGTTGAAGATAAGCTTCTTTAAAATCAAAATAATATCTTCCACACATACGTTATCTCCTTTCATTAAAAAAATATGACATAAATGCCATATTATTCTTGAATACCTGTTACATCTGGTTCAACAACTGGTTCTATTACAATCCCTTTTTTAATCTCATCGAGTGCTCTTTGATAAATATCTTCATCTTTATTTACTCGAATATCAGGTAGCGTACCGCCCATTTCATTACTTGAACCGTCTGGATTCAAAGCATTGGTTGCATTAAATTGAATGACCATTCCTGAATTAGGCAACAATACAAGTAAAGGATCAATTGCAAAACTATCACCAAATGTATTCTGTCCAATTAATTGCGCAAACTTACTCTGTTTAGAAAACAAAGCAAACTTTTCGGCTGCTCCACTTGTTTGATTATCAACTAACAAATAAAACTTTCCTTTAAAAATAGTCTTATTATTCTCAGTAGGAACAAGATGTTTTTGTTTAATAAAACGAGTCATTCCCTCCATATCACTTGAATTAACACTTGCAAGTGGTGGTAAAGAAGAAATATCTTTTACTTTATATTCACTACTTAAATAAGAATAAGATTCATCACCTTTAAATAATTCATAAGTCGTATATTGCATATTTTTTTTAATGTTCATCGGTACGATGTACTGACGCCAATATGTATCTACGCCACCACTCATTCCTCTTAAATCAATGATACATGCATCAAAGTTATCCACTTTTTTTAAGAATTTTTTTAGCTTTTCACCATCTTTCTCCATGAATTCGCTATTCATCGACTTCATGGAAACATAGGCAATATGATTTTCTAAAACAACCGATGTTGTAAGATTCTTTTTAATTTCTTTTGGTTCATTACCATCATAAGGATAATTATAATAATCCTTTGATTTACGTATATTAACTAAATTATTTAAATATTGATTATGAGCAGAAGAAAAAGCATTATCACTTAATTTACGTACCGTTTGTGTATAGGTACGTTCATCCAATTTCTTCATTCGACCAATTCCGTTAAATTCCTTTAAACAATCATTTACAATTGCATCAAATTGCATTGGTGTTGTATTATCATTTATCTTACTTCGATAATTATTCTTAACACTTATAAAATCTTTTCCTGTTAAACGCTTTGCCATTCCCATTTGAGCATAATTGTTCTCAATTGTGGCCCACATAGAATCATAATCTTCTAACATCTCTTGAGGTTTTAATTCACTACTACCACAACCACTAAGTGTTAAAGATAACAAGCATACGCATAGTATTGTCATAAATTTCTTCATGAATATCCTCCTTATTAGTTAAAATTATATCGTTCAATGAACAACTACATTATACATGAAAAATAGTAATCTGTGAAACATCTAAATTAATTTTTAGAAACTTAACAATATAACTCCAGAAATACCTGCAACTAGATATAAAATAATCAATATTGCGATGTTTTCATATCGATTTTTATTCATTTTAAATAACATTAATAGCCCCATTCCAGCACTAGATATTAAGCCAGATACAAGGACCGCAAAAGGAATCGCATCAATTAAGTATAATTGGGCAATCATAACCGATGCAACGCAGTTAGGAATCAAGCCAATGAAAGCGGAAGCAAATGGTTGAAGAATACTTCCATTTAATAATATATTCTTTAATTGATTAATACCAATTGATTCAACTAAAATAGATATACCTAAATTCACTAGAAAAATAAAACAAAAGATTCGTAATGTATGAAAGAGCGCTGATTTTATATGACCAACATTTCCTTGATTACAACCACATGGTTCCAGACTGGATTCAATCATGTTATCACTCGCTTCATGAAAAACTAAATCTACCAAATAACCAACAACTACTCCAATTAATATTTTAAGCCCAATTACTTTCACAATCGTATTAATTTGGCTAGGATTTGATAATAAAATTGGAAATGCTTCATCACTCGTTGATATAAATACTGCCAATAAAGTTCCTGCGCTAATTGTTTTACGTGCGTATAGAGATGCCGCAACAATCGAAAAACCACATTGAGGAATGCAACCAATTAAAGCACCAAAGATTGGGCCAAACTTTCTCCAGGAGATTAGTTTTACACGATTAGTTTCACTTTGATTATGTTCATAATATTCGATTATTAAGTAAGTAATAAATAATAAAGGAACAATTTTTATTGAATCAATTGTTACTTCTTTTAATATTTCAAACATAATACACCTCCTTTTCATTATGGGAACATTTATATAATTTATACGTACTATTTAATTGTAACAAATGTGTCAAGTTTATACTTTATAAAGTAAACACGTGGTTTAGTATAACATTACCGTATGATATTGTCCATTATCAACCTTTAAATTCATTTTGATATCAGTAACTTATTAATTAAAGAAGAGGTAACCTATTTCCTTTTATAAATAAAAAAGACTCACAATAAAGTGAGTCGATTACCTGGCAGCGTGCTATCTTCACAGGGGCATGCCCAGCTATTGTCACCGCAAAAGTGCTTAACTTCTGTGTTCGGAATGGGAACAGGTGTGTCCACTTTGCCATTACCACCAGATCGAAGGTTTTCGTTTCCTTCAAAACTAAATAACAGAATTACTACATGTCTTTCTTTTGTGATCAAGTCCTCGACCGATTAGTATCAGTCAACTCCACGTATTGCTACGCTTCCATCTCTGACCTATCTACCTCGTCGTCTTCAAGGGGTCTTACTTCTTGCGAATGGGAAATCTCATCTTGGAGTCGGCTTCGCGCTTAGATGCTTTCAGCGCTTATCCGTTCCCTACTTAGCTACCCAGCTATGCCAATGGCATGACAACTGGTGCACCAGCGGTAAGTCCATCCCGGTCCTCTC
>JAVWEY010000001.1:0-130611 GCA_036641395.1 Erysipelotrichaceae bacterium | reverse complement strand
ATATGAGAATGTTATCTCATGCTCAAGTAAACAAGTAGCAGAATTCATTTCTTGGATTCAACAACAAGATTTTCATGAAAATACTACAATTATAATTACTGGAGATCATTTAAGTATGAATACATCTTTATTTGAAAATTTGCCACAAAGTTATCAACGCTCGACTTTTAATACAATCATTAATTCTTCAAAGCAATTAAAAAATGATAAATTAAGATCATTTTCGGTTGTAGACTTATTTCCTACTACTTTGTCGGCAATGGGAGTTGATATTCCAGGTAATAAACTTGGACTTGGAACTAATTTATTTTCTAATAAAAAAACCATAATTGAAAGATATGGTTTTAATAAAGTAACAAACGAATTAAATAAAAAAAGTAATTTCTACAATAATCAATTTGTCTATGAATGAACAAAAGCGAATGAAGTGAGTAACTTCATCCGCTTTCTTTTTATACAATACCTTGTTGTTTCATTGCTTCTGCTACTTTTAAGAAACCAGCAATATTAGCTCCAGCAACATAATTCTCTTCTAAACCATATTCTTTGGCAGTTGAGGAAACATTGTGGTAAATATTAATCATAATATCTTTTAAACGGGCATCTACTTCTTCATTACTCCATGCCAAGCGAATTGAGTTTTGGCTCATCTCAAGACCTGAACAAGCAACTCCACCTGCATTACTAGCTTTACCTGGTGCATATAAAATGTGATTGTTAAGTAAATGATGGATTGCTTGAGGAGTACAAGGCATGTTAGCACCTTCTGCCACAATCTTTACACCATTTTTAATTAGTGTTAAGGCATTTGCTTCATTTAATTCATTCTGTGTGGCACAAGGCATGGCAATATCACAAACGACATTCCAGATATCATTGGCATTATCTACATAAGTTGCCTTTGTATGAACTTTTGTATACTCACTAATGCGAGCTCTTTTAACTTCTTTCAACTCTTTCATCAAACCTAAATCAATGCCGTCTTCATCATAAATATAACCTTTTGAATCTGACATTGCGACAACCTGTCCACCTAATTGAGTTGCCTTCTCGCAAGCATAAATAGCTACATTACCAGAACCTGAAACAATTACTTTTTTTCCATTAAAACAATCGTGATGATCTTGAAGCATTGCATCAACAAAATAACATAAACCATAACCGGTTGCTTCTTTACGAGTTAATGAACCACCCCATGTTAGACCTTTACCGGTCATTGTTCCAGTAAATTCATTTTGAAGCTTTTTATATTGACCGTATAAGAATCCAATTTCACGTGCTCCTACGCCAATATCCCCTGCAGGAATATCCGTAAACTGACCAATATGTCGGTATAATTCACTCATGAAACTTTGACAAAAACGCATAACTTCGCCATCGCTTTTACCCTTAGGATCAAAGTCACTACCGCCTTTACCGCCACCCATAGGAAGACCAGTTAATGAATTTTTAAATGTCTGTTCAAATCCTAAGAATTTAATGATGCTAAGATTAACTGAAGGATGAAATCTTAAACCACCTTTATAGGGACCAATTGCTGAATTGAACTGTACCCGAAAGCCACGATTTACTTCAACTTCTCCTTGATCATTTACCCAAGGAACTCGAAACATAATTTGACGTTCTGGTTCAATCATTCGCTCTAAAATTCCCGTGTTTAATATACTTGGATCCTTTTCAACAACAACGGCTAAAGAGTCTAAAACTTCATCCACCGCTTGTAAGAATTCTACATCATTTGCATTTCTATTCAGTAATTGTTTCTTTATTGTATCTAAATTTGTCATTTATTAATTTCTCCTTTACTAAAATCCTCTACATTATAAACTAAAACTTGTAACAAATAAACATATTTTTGTAAAATCGATGAAAAAGAATGAAACTACTATGAAACCATATCTCGTATTCTAAACGAAGTTAAAATAGAACAAAAATTTAATTTATTTATCAACCCTTTTCGAGCCTTTTTTCATTTAAAACATTTCATAATAAATAGGGTGATTTTATGAAATTAACGGCATTAAAACAAAAGAAAGTAGCAATCATTCAACATGTTTATTTACCAGAAAAGCAAAGCTTACAATTATTTCATTTAGGCTTTTATCAAGGTGCAAAAATTGAATGGATTCGTTTTGCACCTTTTCATGATCCATGTCTCTATAAAGTAAGTGGAAACTATATCATGTTACGTAATCTTGAAGCCGCTTATATTCAAGTAAAAGAAATTGATTTTTATGAATGAAAAAACAATTGCTTTTGTCGGTAATCCCAATGTTGGGAAAAGTGCATGGATCAATGCTTTGTCAGATGCTAATTTTAAAGTGGGGAATTGGCCAGGAGTTTCGATTGAACGCAAAGAAGCATGTGTAAAATGGCATGGTATCACTTATCATTTGATTGATTTGCCAGGTATTTATAGTTTAGATGAAACATGTAGTGAAGCACAAATTACTATAAATTATTTAACGTATGAAGAAATTGATTTAATTGTGAATGTTGTTGATGCTACCAATCTGGAGCGTAACTTGTATCTTACACTACTTTTAAGAGAACTTCAAATACCACTCCTATTAATCTTTAATTTTAGTGATGAAGTATTCAAATACGGTATACGTATTGAAGTAGTGAAATTAATGCGAAGATTACAAATTCCAATTCTATCTTATAGTGCTCTTAATAAATCACATTCTTATTTGGTACAAAAAGCAATCGAGGAACAGTGCAATAAGGATATATTCTACTATCCATTATTAGATAATAACTGTGAAAAAGCATGGATTAATATTTATAATTATATTGAACTTCATATGCCTTTTACAGAAATAAAAGATAAGTTAGCAATTAGTAAAATATCCTTATCTTTTCTTAAAGAAGATCAAGAAGTAGTTAAGCAATGTATGAAGTGGCATTTTGATTTAAAGTACTTAAATAAGTGCAAAGGTGACATCACAAGCGGGGAAATAAATAATCAGTATTTCATCGTTATTAATTCTTTGATGAAGTATGTTCATCAAGAAGAATCAAGGCGCTTAAAACAAACAAAGTTAATCGATGATATTTTACTACATCGTTATATCAGCATTCCTTTATTTATTATCATGTTTTCGCTTATGCTATTAATCGTTTTTAAAATCAGTTCACCAATCAGTGATTTCATTGACTATTTCATTCATGATTATTTGATCAAATATATAAATTATTACTTAATTGTATTAAAAGTTGATAAAAGAATCATTTCACTAATTGTAAATGGTATCATAAGTGGGGTCGGCAGTGTTATTGTTTTTATGCCGTTAATGTTTTTTCTTTATACTTTTTTATCCTTTTTAGAAGAGTGTGGCTATATGACAAGAGTTGCTTTTCTTTTAGATCGTATAATGCGTTTCTTTCACTTGAATGGTAAAAGCTTTATCTCCTTAATCATTGGGTTTGGATGTAATGTCCCAGCTATTTATTCTACCAGAACGCTATCAAGTGAAAAACAAAGAAAATTAACCGCATTACTTGTTCCTTTTATGTCATGTGGAGCGCGACTTCCAGTCTATGTCTTATTTGCTGCTGCTTTTTTCAAGGAAAAAGCCGGTTTTGTGATTCTTATTCTTTATGGAAGTGGTATTTTAATTGCCCTTTCCTTGGTATTTATTTTCCAAAGATTTTATAACTTTCAAGAGAATGAATTATTTGTTTTGGAGTTACCTCCTTATCGTATGCCTTCATTAAAAATAATATTTATAAAAGTTAAAAGTGAAATGAATAGTTTTCTTCATAAAGCGGTTGGTTTTGTGATGTGTGCAATGATTGTTTTATGGGGATTATCTAATTTCCCAAGTGATAACATTGAACAGAGCTATCTAGGTATCGGCGCAAAAAAAATAGCATTTATATATGAGCCATTAGGGTTTGGGACAAGGTGGGAGTGTGTTGCAGCGCTACCTGGTAGTTTGATTGCGAAGGAAACAGTGGTTGGTTTTATGGGACAAGTATTAATGAAACAAAAAAATTTGCCACAAAGTTATGATTTAAAAAAAGATACAAAATTACTTGCGTATAAATTCGGTCAAAAGATTAGTGAAAGTATTATTTTATTTAAGCCGTATCATAAAAGTAAAACAACGCTTGTTTATGCTGTTTCAAATTTATGGAAGGATCATCTTGCATTACTACGAGCATTTAGTTTTATGGTATATATTCTTTTAAGTATTCCATGTGTTATGACTTTGCTATCGATAAAAAAGGAATATGGAACTAAATTAATGATCCAATCAATTGTTACAATGTTAATTGTACCTTACTTAATTTGTCTAATAATCTTTCAATTGTTTTCGTTTTTTTACTAATAAGGCTGATAATATTAGATAAAAAGATAAAAAAAGCTTAAAGTGGCTTTAAAGACTTTAAAAAAAGTTATAAAGTTATTATAATAGATAAGATATTAAAAGAAAATGATGTTTTATTATCTTAAGGAGATAAACGTTATGGCTAGAATGGATCAATGTACACGAAGTAGTTATGAAAAGATTTCTTTCGATGATTTAAAACAACCGTTATTGATTGTAATTGATATGGTAAATGGTTTTATTAAAGAGGGAGCACTTCATGATGAGGCAATTATGAGTATTGTTCCTGCAATTACTAAAATGATTCCACTTGTGAATGAAACAATCTTTATTGCAGATACTCATCAAGAAAATGCACAGGAATTTGTTTCTTATCCTAAACATTGTTTGGTTGGCACAAGTGAATGTGAATTAATTGATGAATTTAAAGGCTTTCATAAAAGGGTTATAAAAAAGAATTCAACGAATACATTTCATAGTAAAGAATGGCATTCTTTTATGGAAAAAGAACTTATCAATTATCATGATATTATTCTATGTGGATGCTGCAGTGATATTTGTGTGATGCAGTTCGCTCTAACCTTACAAACTTATATTAATGAAATGAATCTTCAGGATATTACTTTATATGTTCCAGTTGATATGGTTGAAACTTATCATATTGATGGGATCCATGATGCTAAATATTGTAACACATATTCCTTAGCTAATATGGCAGGAAATGGAATTAAAGTGGTGTCTATGATAAGTGAGGATGAATAAAATGGAAAGTTTTGATGAAAAATTTGATTTTAGAGATGAACGTAATCTGTCTCTTGTAATGGATTTCTATGAATTAACTATGAGCCAGTGTTATTTTAATAGTGAAGAGATGAATAAGGTCGTAAGTTTTGATTTGTTTTATCGAAATAATCCAGATCATGGAGGGTTTTCAATCTTTGCTGGGCTTCAACAAGTGATTGGTTATATTCAAAATCTTCATTTTAATGATGATGATATTAAATATTTACGTTCTTTAAATAAATTCAATGAACCTTTTTTAGATTATTTACGACATTTTATCTTTACGGGTGATGTTTGGGCAATTAAAGAAGGTACACCAATTTTTCCTTATGAACCTTTGGTTCGGGTTAAAGCAAAATTAATTGAAGCACAGTTATTAGAAACAGCATTACTTTTATCAATTAATCATCAGACTTTAATAGCGACAAAAGCAAATCGTATCGTAAGAGCCGCACAGGGGCGCGCTGTGATGGAATTTGGTGCAAGACGAGCACATAACTTTGATGCAGCTAATTATGGTGCTAGAGCCGCTTATATCGGTGGAGTAAGTGGTAGTGCTACAACTTATGCAGGTGAAAAGTTCGATATTCCAGTATTAGGAACAATGGCCCATTCATTTGTTCAAGCATTTGATAATGAATATGAAGCATTTAAATGTTATGCAAATAATTATCCAGATAGTTGTACGGTTTTATTAGATACTTATGATACATTACGAAGTGGTTTACCTAATGCAATTAAAGTTGCGAAGGAAGTATTGGAACCTAAAAATCATCGTTTAGCTGGAGTCCGTATTGATAGTGGAGATATTGCTTATCTATCAAAACAAATACGAAAAGAGTTAGATGCTGCCGGTTTACAAGATTGTAATATTGTCGCAAGTAATTCCTTCGATGAATATATTATTAATTCATTAATTGCCCAAGGAGCACAAATTAATTCCTTTGGAGTCGGTGAAAATATGATTTGTTCAAAATCAACACCGGTTTTTGGTGGTGTTTATAAAATGAGTGCAATTATTACTGAAAATGGTCAAATTCCTAAAATAAAAGTAAGTGAAAATATTGAAAAAGTAACAAATCCTGGCTATAAGAATTTATATCGTATTTTTGATAAAAAGACTGGAAAAGCAATTGCAGATCTAATGACACTCTTTGAAGAAACAATCGATATAAATAAAGATTTAACTATTTATCATCAAATGAATAGTTGGAAGAATAAAACAATTGAGGGTGGAACTTATGAAATTAAGAGCCTACTTGTTCCTATTTTTGAAAAAGGCCGCTTAGTTTATGATGTTCCAACATTAAAAGAAATTAGAGAATATAGTAAGATATCTTTATCCCATTTATGGGATGAGGTATTACGTTTTGAATATCCACAAACTTATTATGTGGATTTAAGTAAACAATTATTAGATTTAAAATTACATATGTTAGAGGATGTGAAGGTTTTAAAATGAGTAAACAAACATTAAAAAAAGGATTGAACCTCAGTATTTTAATTTATATTATAACGTTAGCTTATGCGTTTTATGATAATATAATCACCAAAGATATGAATGGCGTCGCAATGAGTTTTGTTGCGACAATGTGTCCCTTAATTGTTGTGATTGCATTTAAAATATTTCATTTTAAACCAATTGAAGAAATTTATATCATTTCAACAGCTTTTTGTTACTTTGCCTCTTTAATTGGTAGTTGCTTGGGTGGTTATTCAATTTTATATTTTGATAAGGTTGTTCATCTATGTTCTGGTATTTTCGCTTCCTTATTAGCTTTAATTGTCTTTTCAACCATAAAAAAATGTAAGAAAGCCAAAACAAAAGAAGACTATCATTTACTAATTGTCTTTATCAATGCCTTTAATCTTGCGATTGCGGTCTTTTGGGAGTTTTATGAATATGCAATTCTAATCTTTTTTAATAACGATGCAATCCATCATTATACCCAAGGAGTACATGATACGATTACTGATATGTTATCTGCCTTTCTTGGAGGTTTATTTATAACTTATTGGGTGATAAAACATTATCAAAGTGGCAAAGATAATTTCTTTACCAATATTTCAGAAAAGTTCTATGAAATAAATATAAAAAAAGAAATTACAAATTAGAAAATATTTATGATTCAATTAGATAGTTCTGCTGATTTTAAATCAGCAGGACTATCTTTTTATATGAGTCATTATTTTTAATGGTAGTTTATAGTTAAAAAAAGCCATCGGGTTAAAACCCGATGACAAATAATAATCTTTTAGATAATTTCATCTGATACTTTTTCACGATAGAATTGACGACGTTCAAATGGTTTTAGACCTTTTTTACGTAGACGAATTACTTCTGGTGTAATCTCTACTAATTCATCATCATTAATAAATTCTAAGGCTTCTTCTAATGTAAGAATTTTAGCAGGAACTAAGTGCATTGCTTCATCGTTACCAGTTGAACGAATTGCCGTTAATTTCTTATTCTTAAGTGGATTTACATCCATATCAACATTACGAGCACTTACTCCAATAATCATTCCTTCATAAACAGGTGTTTGTGGAGTGATGAATAAAGTACCACGTTCTTGTAGGTTCCATAAAGCATAAGTCATTGCCTTACCAGTATCGGTAGAAATCAAAGCACCGTTAGTACGTTGCATAATTTCACCCTTGTATAAATCATAACCTTCAATTCTACGAACTAAGGTACCTTCACCACGAGTATCATTGATGAATTCAGTACGATAACCTAATAGACCACGAGTTGGTGCATGATAAGTAATTCGGCAATAACCGTTTTCCTCAACCATGTCAACCATAACCCCTTTACGAAGATTTAATTTAGAGATAATTGAACCACTATATTCTTCAGGTGCAATTGCAATTACTTCTTCAATTGGTTCTACAGTTTGACCTTCAGCATTACGATGAAGGATAACTTGTGGTTTTGAAACAGCAATTTCAAAGCCTTCACGACGCATATTTTCCAACAAGATTGAAATATGTAATTCACCACGACCGCTGACTTTAAAACTGTCACCACTCTCGGTACTTTCAACTTTCAATCCAACATTAACTTCTAATTCTTTTTCTAAACGTTCTTTTAAATTTCGAGAAGTAACGTATTTTCCTACTTGTCCTGCAAATGGAGATTTATTAACAATAAAGTTCATTGATAAAGTTGGTTCTTCAATCTTAATTGTTGGCATTGGGATCAAGTTGTCTTTTTGGCATAATGTTTCACCGATTGAAATATCAGCAATTCCTGATACAACAACGATATCACCACTATAGACAACACTTGCACGAATTCTTTTTAAACCAGCATAAACAAATAGTTGTGAAATTTGTTTCGTACGTTGGTTTCCAAAACTATCACAAACAACAACGCTGTCACCTTCATGAAGAACACCTTGGTAGATTCTACCGATACCTAAACGGCCGATGTATTCATCATAAGCTAGTGCACTAACTTGCATTTGTAATGGTTCTTCATCAAAATCAGGATAAGCATCAACGTGCTTCATAATTGTATCAAACAAAGGATCAATGTTTTCACTTGGTTGATCTACTTCATATTGAACAACACCTCTTTTGGTAATACCATAAAGAATTGGGAAATCTAATTGTGCATCGGTAGCATTTAAGTCTAGGAATAAATCATAAACTTCATCGACTACTTCAGCTGCACGTTGATCTTTTTTGTCAATTTTATTAATTAGAAGAATTGGGCGTATACCAAATTCTAAGGCCTTTGATAACACAAAACGTGTTTGTGGCATTGGACCTTCACTTGAGTCTACTAATAAAATAACAGTATCAACGGTTTTCATAATTCGTTCTACTTCACTTGAGAAGTCAGCATGGCCAGGAGTGTCAACAACGTTGATTTTAACTCCCTTGTGAATTACACTACAGTTCTTAGAATAGATCGTGATACCACGTTCTCTTTCTAAATCATTACTATCCATGACACAATCAACGACTTCTTCATTACTTCTAAAGACGTCACTCTGTCTTAAAAATGCATCAACGAGGGTGGATTTACCTGCATCAACGTGGGCGATAACTGCGATATTGATAATTTTTTCTTTATTTGTCATATTGTTTCCTACCTTTTGAAATACAAGATACATCATATAACGAAATCGCAATAATTACAATTTTTTTATTTAAATAATGCATGAAAGCAGCAAATAAATCACTATACTGTATAGAAAAGGTGGTTATTATGAATAAAAAGCAACTATTTTTGATTATTCTAGTCGTTTTTCTAATTTCTGGTTGTTTTCAACAAGAAAAACTACCAAACCATGATAAATGGTATGGTAATAGTGAAATGAAACTACAATATAAGAAACATTATTATATGAATGTATGTTATCCACAAGGAAAAGTTAAACAATTAAATAAAGAAATTAAAAAGATTGTTCTTAAAGAACAAACTAACTTTTTAGATAAAATGAAACATTATAAAGAAAAACGCAAAGCAGAATTTAATGTTAAGTATGATTCTTTTATAAAAGAAAATCGTTATCTTACTATTCAATTAAAGTTTTATGAAACAATTTATCATAGTCATCAATTTATAAAAACAATACATTATGATTTGAAGAAGAAAGATTTCTTTGAATTATCCAATATTATGAAAGGTGATTATTTAAGTTTTATCTCAAAATTGGCAACTCATTATTTTGAAACTAACTTTTTTGAAGAAATAAATCAAACTAGTTTTAAAATTGCGATTGCACCATTAGTCCGTCATTATCAAAACTTTTCATTGAAAGATGAAGCAATTGAATTTTATTTTGAACCACATACGATATTTGATGAAGCAGCAAGTTTTTCCCTGACTTATGAAAAACTTCATGATTATACGACTTTAAAACAAGCGTCAAAAGCAGTATTTGTACCGTATCGTCAAGTATTGAATCTTCCTATTACTAATATTGATCCTGATAAACCAATGGTTGCATTGAGTTTTGATGATGGACCCACTCGTACCTATACAACTGCTATTCTTGATTGTTTAAAAGAGAATAACAGTGTTGCGACTTTTTATGTTTTAGGTTCAAGAGTTAATGCTGCTCCAGATTTACTACAGAGAATGGTGATAGAAGGGAGTGAAATTGGTAATCATACCTATCATCATTTGCAACTAACAACCCTTAGTAAACGTGTCATGCTAGAAGAAATAAAAATGAGTCAAGATGCCATTTACGAGATAACTAATCAATATCCAAAAACTATTCGTCCTCCTTATGGTGCACGTAATGAAATATTAATGTCATGTATTGGAAATCAACGGATTGTCACATGGACACTAGATAGTGAAGATTGGCGTAGTAAGAATACGAAAACGATTGTTGATAAAGTCATGAATAGTGTTAAAGATAAAGATATTATTTTGATGCATGATTTATATCCAACCAGTGCCCAAGCAGCGATTATATTAATACCTGAATTAATAGAGGCAGGCTATCAATTAGTCAATATTTCACAACTCTATGAATATTCAAAGGATCATCAATATATAAAGTAATTTATAAACAAATTGCTTTTTTAAGTTATATAATTAAGGGTATAAAAATGTTATAATATAAGAAAGATATGAGGTGAGCAGTTATGAATTTTATATGGATATCACCACAGTTTCCTAAAACATATTGGAACTTTTGTGATCGATTAAAAAGTAAAGGCGTTCACGTTTTAGGAATTGGGGACAGTGCTTATGATGAGTTAAGTGAAGAATTAAAACAATCTTTAAATGAATATTATCGAGTGGATAATATGGAAGATTATCATCAGATGTACAAAGCGGTTGCTTATTTTGCTTTTCAATATGGAAAGATTGATTGGTTAGAATCAAATAATGAATATTGGTTAGAACAAGATGCTCATTTGAGAAGTGATTTTAATATTACCAGTGGATTTAAGTTAGAGCAAATTCATGATATAAAGAGTAAAACAGCGATGAAAGAGTTTTATCGCTGTGCAGGAGTCCCTTGTGCTCGCTATCAAAATGTTACTACTTATGAGCGAGCAATTGAATTCTGCCATAAAGTCGGTTATCCAATTATCTTAAAACCAGATGTTGGGGTAGGAGCACAGGCCACTTATAAAGTTCATAATAATGCAGAGTTAAAGAAATTGTTCACGGATGAAGCATTAACTGCTTATATTATGGAAGAATTTATTGAAGGGGTAATTACTTCCTATGATGGAATTGCCAATTCACAAAGAGAAGTGTTATATGATACATCCCATATCTTTCCATCTTCGATTATGGATATTGTGAATGAGCATGGTCATCTTGCTTATTATACACAAAAAGAAGTACCGGAAGATGTACGTGATGTAGGTAGAAGAGTTGTGAAAGCATTCCGAACAAATTCAAGATTTTTCCATTTTGAATTCTTTCGCTTAACAAAAGCAAAAGAAGGCTTAGGGAAAATTGGGGACTTAGTTGCATTAGAAGTTAATATGCGCCCACCTGGAGGTTATACTCCAGATATGATGAACTATGCGGGATCGATTGATATTTATCACATCTATGCAGATATGGTTTGTTTTGATCAATGGATTGATCCAAGTGATAAACGGGATTGGTATTGTGTCTATGCATCACAACGTGATGGTAAAGTTTATCAACATAATAAAGATGAAATCATTTTTAAATATAAAAAAGTAATTAAGATGCAAGAGCGAATGCCAGATATTCTATCAGGGGCAATGGGGAATGATATGTATATCGCATGTTTTGAATCATTAAAAGCAGTTCATTCCTTTATTAAATACGTTCAAGCAATGAAGGATGAATGATGTATGGAAGTTGTATATTATAAAGAATATAGTCACTATTTAAAGCGTTTCATGGAATTTAAAATGTTCGGTAATCAAGGTAAACCTTGTATTGTATTTGCCCCTCAAAATGGTCGCTTTTATGACTTTGAAAATTTTGATATGGTTCATGTGACAAGTGAATTCGTTGAATCGAAGCGTTTGTGTTATATTTGTGTTGACAGTATTGATGAAGAAACATTTTCATGTATTAAGGAAGATCCACACTTGCGAATAGTGAAACATGAGGCATGGGTATCCTACATAATCGAAGAATTGATACCAAGTGTTAAAGAAAAATTGAATTATCAAGGAAGCTTCATGAGTACGGGTTGTAGTATGGGTGGCATGCATGCGATGAATTTCTTCTTACGTTATCCGATGATCTTTGATGCAGTTATATCACTTAGTGGTATTTATTCCGCAAGTTATTTCTTTCATGACTATATTGATGAGTTGGTTTTAAAAAACTCTCCGATTGATTATTTGAAAAGTATAAGCGATGAACATCCATATTTAGCGCTCTATCGCCAGCATCAAATAATTGCTTGCGTTGGTCAAGGTGCTTATGAAGATGATATGATACAAAGTTTAAACAAGTTACAAGAAATCTTTGAAAATAAACAGATTCCCGCATGGATTGATTATTGGGGTTATGATGTAAATCATGACTGGGTATGGTGGCAAAAGCAATTGCCTTATTTTTTAAGTGTAATATTCAAGCAACCTAAAATCTAGGTTGCTTTTTCTATGGTAGTAAGATTAAAATTAATTATTAATAAAAGAATATATCTATTTAACATCTTTGATAAATAATATTTGTACGCTTAAAGCATTTGATAATGTTGTGATAATTCACAGAGCCTATCTTGAAGTAGCTTTTTAAACTGTATAGGGCGGATAGACTTTGTGTATTTTCCATATGGAATGAAATAATCTGCTATGAATAACTCCTCCCCCTTATTATAAAATCCCTTTATAATATATTGTCCATTAATACAATGTAATTCCATAGATGGATAGTTTTCTTTCTGAAATAAATCAACCCCTTTGGAAGAAATATGAACTTCAAAGTCGGTAGCATCTCGAGATTTGAATATGTTAGTTGAAGAATTAAGGAGTTCCTCTATTGGTTTGGCATTATATACATCGCTCTTTAAAATATCAACAATTTTATCACATCGAAGCACTTGTGTTCTTTGAGTATCAAAATTAAATCCTGTCACATACCATTGTCCGAAAGATGATGATATATTTAAAAACTGGATTTGAAATAATTTTCTTTTTCCCTCTTTCTTATAGACAACTTTACATACGGTATTTTCAAGGATGCTTTGTAGTATTTCTTTCAGAAATGGGCTACTATTATAATGCTTTGTTTCCTCAAATTTTAAAACACTTTCCATTTTGTGTATGTTGCCGATGAGTTCGTTTGAAAGGCAAATCTCAAACTTTTCTTTTAACTTTTCTACACTTAAATGGAATGGGGTTGATTCGTAAGCATTTAAAGTAAGCATGGCAAAATACAAAGCATACATTTCATCGACAGTAAATATGATTGGAGAAAGAAGTCGATTTTTTAGTATTCCGTAACGCCCATTCCTTCCGTGCTCCGAATATATAGGCATACCTATTTCCTCTAAGGCTTGTATATCCCTAAGAGCTGTACTTTTTGAAATTCCATATTCTTGCATTATGTCTCTCAAGTTAAAATAAGTTCTATTATTAAGAAAAATCATCATATCATTAAGCCTTGTGGATTTTTGCATTATAATTTGCCTCCAAATTCATAATAATGGTGTCATGTTTTGAAACCTTTTAGTATTATACTATATATGAAACATGAATTAAAGGAGGAAATACGAGGATGGAAAGGTTATTATTAACTTCATATTTTAAAAAAGTTGCAAATTTAATACCAAATTTTTTGGAAGCAGACCCAGCAGGTAAAAAAGTATGTTTTATTACTACGGCTAGTATACCTGAAAAAGTCGATTTTTTTGTCAGTGCTGGAAAAAAAGCGTTGGAGAAGCATGGAATGGATATTATGGAATTAGAAATTTCGACTGCTTCTACAGATGAAATAGAGGATAAAATCATTAAATCTGACTTAATCTATGTGGCAGGAGGTAACACTTTTTTTCTTTTAGATGCATTAAGAAAAACAGGTGTGGATAAACTAATTGTAGAACAAATTCGTAATGGGAAACCTTATATTGGAGAATCTGCTGGCTCAATGATTTTATCTGAAAATATTAAATATGCCTCAATAATGGATTCGCCTAAAGTTGCTCTTGGGTTGAACGGAGAATACCATGCTTTAGCAATTACTGAATTTTCAATTGTTCCACATGCTAATAATGCACCATTTAAAAATGTAGTAAAAAGAATTGTTCAAACCTATTCAGACAATTATAATTTGATCCTTATCAGTAATAATCAAGCAATTATGAAAATTGGAAAAGAAATTAAACTTTTCAATGTTGAGTAACGTGCTGTTTAATTATAGAGAATTTATTAAGCATATGAGTTGATTATTAAATAACTTTTCTATATGATTGCATAATCTTAAACACGAGGAGTGATTTTACAATGAGTGATGTTTTCTTAAAACAATTTTTAATGATAAGTGATTTTAAAACCATTTTATTTATTGTTATATATTTGTTATTAGCTTTATTTATATTTAAATTACCAAAGAAACGATTTAGTTTTTCTAGTAAAGTAATAATGGGTACGATATTTGGCTTAATTATCGGATTTAGTATTCAGGCAGTTTCAGGATTTAATTCAAGCCCGATGAGTTTAACTTTTGTGAGTGAAACATCGATGTGGTATTCTTTAATCGGAAATGGTTTTATTAATTTAATTCGAATGTTAGTTATTCCACTGGTTATGATTTCAATTATCCGAGTTATTATTTATATGGAACAAGAAGTGAATGTTAATAAATTAATTAGACGCGGAATTATAACGACGATGGGAATGGTGGTAGTCGCATCGATAGTTGGATTAACGCTAGGAATGCTGTTTCAACTTGGGGCAGGTATACAAAAGGTGAGTGGAACGAATGGAATTCGCGAGGTTGTACCAATTGTGACAACACTTCAAAACTTAATTCCAAGTAATCCGATTGAAGCAATGGTAAATAATAATATTGTTGGCATCGTTATATTTGCAACATTTATCGCTTTTGCGGCACGTTTAATGAATCGTAAATATCCAGAAGTAATGAAAGTGTTTTACGATTTAATTAATGCCTTACATAAGATTATCATTAGCATTGCGATGAGTATTATTAAAGGTATGCCATACGCTGTATTAGCTTTACTAGCAAATACAATTGCTCAACGAGGGTTATCTAGTATTATGGAAGTAGGTAAGTTTATCATAGTGTTATATCTTGCATGTGCAATTCAATTTCTAATTCAATTGTTTGCTTTGACACTATTTAAAGTGAATCCAATAATTTATGTGAAAAAGAGCTATTCGCTCCTTTTACTAGCCTTTACCTCAAGAAGTTCGTTAGGTGTCTTACCAGCAACCCTAACAACCCTAACAAATGATTTAGGGGTATCAAATGGTACCGCTAACTTTGTCGCTAGTTTTAATACAACAGCAGGAATGCAAGGCTGTGCTGGGGTATTTCCGGCAATGTTGATTGTATATGTCGCAAATATTACTCAAACACCAATTGATATAAGTTTTCTTATGATGGTAGTGATTGTGGTAAGCATTGGTTCAATTGGAATTGCTGGAATACCAGGGACAAGTACGATGGCTGCATCTCTTTCTATTTCTGGAGTTGGCCTAGGTAGTGCTTTCGCATCGATCACTCCAATATTAGCGGTGGATCCAATTATTGATATGATACGAACAATGTTGAATGTATCTGGTTCATTAACAAATTCAATTATGGTCGATCGACAACTTAAACAAATGGATATGAATCAATTTAATAAATAATAAAAGAACGATTTCTCTAGGGGAGGGAAAATCGTTCTTTTATCTTTATATAAGGGGATTATTATCGAAACAATAAGGGGGATTGTTTCGTTTCGCAAGTTATTATCTCTTGCATGATTAGAGTATATAATAAACAATACGCTAAAATTTCTTCATTCTGTGTAAATTTGTGTGATGATAAGGCATGAAAAAAGTCATCAGGGGAAGATGACTTTTTCATAAACTATTTTAAGGGGATAGAATGTTTGAAAATAATTAGGGGAATTATTCTCAATCGCAAGTTATTATTTCTTGCTGGTGATACTATAACAAATTTATTACTTATAAATTTCGTTTAAAAATGGGAAATCATGTGTTTTATTTAATTGATATAATTAATATTAGTTCTATATTTATGAAAAGATTAGAAGTATTAACTTGACAAATTTTTGTTCGATATATAAAACTTTTTGTTTTATAGTATTGTATAAATCTAAAAAATAAGTATAATAATAGTGATAATTAACTAGAAATGAGGCGAATCCATGGATATCGGATATAAGTTGAAGCAATTGCGAATAAAGAATGCACTAACCTTAGAGGAGTTAGCCTCACGATGTGAATTAACGAAAGGCTTTTTAAGCCAAGTAGAGCGAAATCTCACCAGTCCAAGTGTGTCAACCTTAAATGACATATTAGAAGCATTGGGTATTTCTTTAGCCTTGTTTTTCCAAGAGGCAAAAGAGGAGCGAGTCGTCTTTACAGAAGACGATTTTTTTGTGGATGAACAAGATGATTGTACGATTCACTGGATTGTTCCTAATGCGCAAAAGAATGAAATGGAACCAATTTTACTTGAATTGAACGAAAATGGAATATCACAAACAATTGATCCTCATGAAGGGGAAGAATTCGGATATGTAATCCAGGGGAAGATAATCTTAGTAAATGGAGAAGATGAACATCCACTTAAAAAAGGGGAAACCTTTTATATTTCAGGGCGATCCTCACATTATTTAAAAAATACGACAAAACAAAAGGCACAAGTGTTGTGGATTACCACACCACCAATATTTTAGGAGAGATGACAATGAGAAAATTAATACAGTTTCAAAATATTATGAAAGAATTTGATGGGCAATTAGTTTTAAAAGGAATCAATTTGGATATCAATGAAAATGAGTTTGTCACATTACTAGGACCTAGTGGTTGTGGTAAAACGACTTTATTAAGAATACTAGGTGGCTTTTTAAATCCAAGTGAAGGTCATGTTATCTTTGATGGTGAAGATATTATTAATGTACCTCCTTATAAAAGAGAATTAAATACAGTGTTTCAGAAATATGCATTGTTTCCTCATATGAGTGTTTATGAAAATATCGCATTTGGTTTAAAAATTAAAAAAATGAGTAAAGATGTTATCGAACAAAAAGTCATGAAAATGTTGAAACTAGTAAATCTTGAAGGTTATGAAAAAAGAAGTGTTACTTTATTGTCTGGTGGTCAACAACAACGTGTGGCAATTGCTCGAGCTTTAGTTAATGAACCAATGGTTTTATTACTTGATGAACCATTAGGAGCGTTGGATTTAAAACTTCGTAAAGAAATGCAACATGAATTAAAGAAAATCCAACAAGAAGTTGGAATTACTTTTATCTATGTTACTCATGATCAAGAAGAAGCATTGACGATGTCGGATAAAATTGTTGTGATGAAAGAAGGAGAAATCCAACAGATTGGAACTCCCGTTGAAATATATAATGAACCAGAAAATAAATACGTAGCTCGTTTTATTGGTGAATCAAATATCATTCCAGGAATTATGTTAGAAGACTATAAGGTTCAATTTGATGATCAAAGTTTTGAATGCGTTGATTATGGATTTAAAGAAAAAGAACCAGTTGATATTGTAATTCGTCCAGAAGATTTAGATATTGTCGAGGAAGAAAAAGGGAAATTAACAGGAGTTGTGAAATCAATTCTATTCAAAGGTGTTCATTATGAAATAATCGTTGAAACAGTACCTGGTACGACGGTTAGTGTGATGATGAATGTTGCGGCAGAGCATCCAGCTACTAGTAGTGATGCCAAAGAGAAAATATCAGCCAATGATTTCTATGTTGACTTAGAAGATGTAAGCGAATTGAATGATGCGGAAATTATTGCACGTGCGGATGCACAAGCATGGAATACAAGTGATGATGAATATATTTCTTTATCAAAGATTGATTATGATCTTAAAGAAGAAATTGGAACTTATCCAGTAACCTTTACAACTTCAAATGGGACAAGTGTGCAAACTAAAATCTTTGTCGTTCAACAGAAATATGTTGAAAATGCGAAAGCAAATGAAGCTATCAGTGCCTTTAATTTCTTTAAAACAGTTGATGAATTAAAGGAAAGTGCAGCAATTGATACCGATTTAAAAACATGGGCAAATGCGCAAAGTTGGAAATTAGATGATGAGCGAATTGATGTGGAAATTACTGATGTAGATTATGATTTTGATCCAGAAAAAATCGTTGAGGGAACTTATCTTGTGACTTTTTCAACACAGGGTCGTGAATTAAAGGTTCATACAACCGATATATCAAAAGAGGGTAAGGATGTGGGTCTATCCTTTTTCCCAGAAGATATTCATGTTATGAGTAAGATGGGGTCATATTAATGAAAACGTTTCGCCGATTGACGTATCCTTATATTTTATGGATATCAATTATGATTGTTATCCCGATGTTATTAATTGTTATTTATGCATTTACAAAGCAAGGAAATGATGTCGCAACGTTACAATTTACGTTTGATAACTTTCGAAAATTTTTTACGGACCCGGATTTTATTAATATTTTATGGAGATCTTTACGGATTGCTTTGGTGACGACAATTTTGTGTATTTTAATTGGTTATCCAGTTGCTTATGCAATTTCTAGATCAAATGAAAAACGCCAAACAATTTTAATTTTAATGATTACATTACCAATGTGGATTAATATGTTGGTAAGGACATATGCATGGATTGGTATCTTAGCAGATAATGGAGTTGTGAATAATATTCTAACTTTTATAGGAATGGAGCCACAAAAATTACTCTATACTGATTTTGCAGTTACCTTAGGAATGGTATATAATTTTGTTCCTTTTATGATTCTTCAAATCCATTCTTCACTTGCGAAAATGGATCATAATCTATTAGATGCTGCCAATGATTTAGGAGCAAATGGATTTCAATGCTTTGCTCGTATTACCTTACCTTTATCATTACCTGGTGTTATATCAGGTATTACACTTGTTTTTTTACCGGCTGTTTCAAGTTTCGTAATTCCTAAGTTGCTTGGTGGTGGCGGTTATCAATTGATTGGTAATGTGATTGAAACCCAGTTTATCACCGTCGGTGAATGGAACTTTGGCAGTGCAATTTCAATGATTATGGCAGCGATTATCATGTTATCAATGTATATCACTAGAAAGATTGATCGTGAACGTGATGAACAAAAAGAAAGCAGAGGGAAAGCATAATGAAAAAACGTTTTACCTCGCATAATATTTCAATTGCCTTGATTATGTTGTTTTTCTATTTACCAATTTTATATTTAATTATTTTTTCGTTTAATGATTCTCGCTCTCTAACCAGTTTTCAAGGCTTTTCTACACAATGGTATGTAAAGATGTTTTCAGATCGTAATATGATGGAAGCAATTTATTATACTTTAATTGTTGCCGTGATTGCGACAATTGTATCAACGATCGTAGGTACGATTACAGCAATTGGTTTATCTAAATCAAAGAAACTTGTCCGTGATTTAGTTACTCAGATTAATGATTTACCAATTATGAATCCTGAAATTGTTACAGCGATTGGCATGATGTTGTTTTATGTTTCTTTAAATATTGAAAAAGGATTTCTAACTTTATTGTTAGCTCATATTGCTTTCTGTATTCCTTATGTAATATTAAGCGTAATGCCTAAATTACGCTCACTGGACCCAAATTTGGCAGAAGCAGCACTAGATTTAGGTGCAACCCCGTTTCAAGCGCTACGTAAGGTTATTGTGCCTCAGATAATGCCTGGGATATTCTCGGGAGCTCTGATTGCCTTTACGATGTCATTTGATGATTTTATTATTTCTTATTTCGTGACCGGTAATGGCGTAAAAAATATTTCTACTTTAGTGTGGACGATGTCAAAACGAATTAATCCAAGCATTAATGCTTTATCTACTTTAATTATTTTAATTATTACGGTGGCCTTAATCCTTGTAAATGTATTACCAATTATTAAGGCAAAAGCAGAGAAAACAAATCCTAAATTAGGAAGAAAGATTATTGCGATTGTAATGATTCCAATCCTTGCCCTGGCCACATTTGGTTTATTTTGGTTAAAGGGAAGTTCAATTAATCCATCCAGTAATCATGCGATAGAAACTTATGGTAGTTCAGAGTTAAAGGTATATAATTGGGGTGAATATATTGATCCTGCTGTTAATACTGCCTTTGAAAAACAATTTGGCGTTAAAGTCGTTTATGATACCTTTGATTCGAATGAATTAATGTATACAAAACTTCAAGGTGGTGAATCTTTTGATGTATTAATCCCAAGTGATTATACAATTGAACGTTTAATTAAAGAAGATATGTTACAACCTTTAAATAAGAAAATGATTCCTAATATGTCACAGCTTGCGCATGGTGTAAAAGGTTTATCTTTTGATCCTGATAATAAGTACTCTGCTGCTTATCTTTGGGGAACGGTTGGTATTGTTTATAATAAGAAAACGGTTGATAAGAAAGATTTAGATAAACAAGGATTTAATGTTTTATTAAATCAAAAATATAATGGGAAGTTATATATTTATGATTCTGAAAGAGATTCCTTTATGATGGCTTTAAAAGCATTAGGATATTCAATGAATACGGATAATGAGGATGAATTACAAGCAGCATATGATTGGTTAGTGAAACTTAATACAACCATGAATCCGGAGATTGTAACTGATGAAGTAATCGATGCGATGGTCAATGGTAATAAAGATATTGCAGTTGTTTATAGTGGGGATGCTGCCTATATTTTATCGCAGAATAAAGATATGGATTACTTCTTACCAAAAGAGGGAACTAACCTATGGAGTGATGCAATGGTAATTCCTAAAAATGCAAAGAATCCAAAACTTGCCAATGAATATATTAATTTTGTTTTGGATTATGAGCAGAGTTTAATGAATTCAATCTTTGTTGGTTATCCTTCTAGTAATCAAGAAGTATTAGATGTATTAAGTAGTAAAGATGGTGAATTTGAAGGTAATAATGCTTATCTTCCAAGAACTAATTATGACAAAGATGAAGTTTTCAAGTATAATGAAAAGGCTAAAAAGATTATGTCTAATTTATGGACAAAGGTAAAAATCGCAAAGTAAAGGAGTAAATTTATGACAGATACGAATAAACATAAAAGTAAAACAAAGCAATTACTTTATCGAATTGTAATTATTTCTGTTGTTGTATTCATGGTCTTAATTTCAATTATTGGCTCATTACAACTACATTAAATTAAGGATGATAATCACTTGATTATCTTTCTTAATCTTTAATTCAAATTTGAACCGCACCATAAAGGTGTGGTTTTTAAATATAATTAAATGAAAAAAACACTCTTTCGAGTGTTCTTAATTCAAAATGGTGGGGACGGGGGGACTTGAACCCCCACGGGATTGCTCCCAACGGATTTTAAGTCCGTTGCGTCTGCCGATTTCGCCACGACCCCATTTTGGAGGTTCCGATCGGACTTGAACCGATGATCACAGAGTTGCAGTCTATTGCCTTACCACTTGGCTACGGAACCATTCGGACTCAATCTTTTTTTACCGTGTGCTCTAATATTATATAGAACTTAGAATAAAAAAGCAACACTAAATTTAAAAATATTTTAAAAGAAATTATAACTGTGTTTTATCGGCTAAAACAAGGGATTTTTGAATTAAGTTATAATAATACTTGATATGAAAATATGATACTTAGCTAAATCATGTATTTCAATATTGTTATGTTAAGAATGAAGCAAATATGTTAGAATATAAAGGAAATAGTGAGGTATGCTTATGAAACTTGAATTTAGTGAAGATATGAAAAAAACCATTTTAACTTGTACTACAATTGCACTTATATCTATTTTAATGTTCTTTTGTTTTTATCGCTTTGATGATTTAGAAAGAACGTTCTTTAAAATAACGGATTTAATCTTTCCTTTTACGTTGGGATTTGCGATTGCTTTCTTATTGAATGGACCAATGTTATTTATTGAAAATCGATTATTGGCTAAAACAAAGATGAATCAAACGAATAAACGTAGAATATCAGCAATCTGTTCTTTAATTCTTGGGATGATTGTTGTTGGGTTTGTATTAGCATTATTGATTCCACAATTAGTTGAGAGTATCTTTTCATTAATACAGAAGTCACCTGCATATTTGGCATCGTTTCAAAAAGTAATCGAAGAATTGATGATTCATTATAATGTTAATATGGATGAAGTAACAGCTATCTTTGGTAAAACTCCGGATATTATTAGTAAGTTTACGAACTTCTTCTCTCAAGCATTACCAGAAATGGTTCGCTTCTCAGTTAAGTTTACAACCGGAATCTTTAGTGTTCTTCTGGGTGTAATTGCTGGCTTATATATTTTATTAGATAAAGAAAAATTTATCACTCATACAAGAAAAGCTACTTATGCGTTTTTACCTAAGAAAGTTGCGGATTATCTTGTACGTTTAACTCGTATTTCTGCTGATATCTTTAATAACTTCATTATTGGTAAAGCAATTGATTCTTTAATTATTGGAATCTTGTGTTACATTGGAATGAATGTGATTGGTTTAGAATATGCTGTATTGCTTTCAGTTATTGTTGGGACAACGAATATGATTCCAGTTTTTGGTCCATTTATTGGTGCGGTTCCTGGTATCTTTGTATTACTTATTATTAATCCAATTCATGCCTTATACTTTGCCTTATTTGTTTTGGTTCTCCAACAATTTGATGGCAATATCTTAGGACCACTTATCTTGGGCGATAAGCTTGGTTTACCAAGCCTTTGGATACTTTTCGCAGTATGTGTAGGTGGAGGCTTATTTGGTGTTGTAGGCATGTTTATAGGTGTCCCTATTTTTGCGGTAATTTATACGATGTTAAAGGAATGCATTCATGCAAGACTAAAAGAAAAACAATTAGAAAATATATAAGAAATAAGTATTACGGATATGTCACGTAATGCTTTTTTTTATGTTTATACTAAAGGTACAAGAGGTGATTCGATGAATAAAAAAACAAAGATAGGTCTAGGTATACTATTTATATTAAGTCTTACGCCGATGTATCTTGTTCAATTTGGGGCAAATAGCATTGGTGTTCTTGGTCACAATGGATTAATGATTCTTTTTGAACCATTATGCATTCTATCAATTATAATTTTTTATGTTTCATTATGGCATGATTTTGAACATCAAAAAATAAATTATATTTTAGGAATTACCAGTTTACTAGGAGTTATTCTAAGCGAAATTAAATGTTTCTTATTTTCATATTATAGAGGCCCAATCGCTGAATTAGAGTTAAGTTACTGTATTTCAATGGCATATCCTAGTTTTTATTTAGGTTTAGTGATATCGGTCGTTATGTTATTTGCTTATATTATTATAGTTTACAAAAAGACAAAGATTTAATTCATCTTTGTCTTTAAATTATTATTAAATATTTTCTAATGTGAAACCAGCACGATAGCATTCTTGGGTAATGTTTAACAAGTGATCAAAGATACGTTCAATATCTGTTAATATTTCAGAATAGATTACACAATGATCAGCACTACACTCTTTTTTCATTAATCTAGATATTTGACGTTGGCGGAATTTATAAGTTAGAATATCACTTTCTTCTTCATATCCACGTACTCTCTCCATGATTTCAGGATTCTTAGTGAATTCTTTATCATCTATAATATTCATACAATCAGCTAATAAAGTTTGTAATTCTTTTAGTTCAATTAAAGCATCACTGTTTAGATTTAGTTTATGATCATTATTACCACCGTATTGACCAATATTTAAAGCATGATCACCAATCCGTTCAATATCACTCGACAGTTTAAAGAGTGAGTTACAAAGCATTGCATCATGGGTATTCATATCTAAACTACTGGCTCTTGCCATGTATTTTGAAATTTCATAATTCATCATATCAATTCGATTTTCACTATCAACAATCTTTGTCATCTTTTCTTCATTTCCTTTGATAATGACATCAAAGGAGCGAATCACATTTTTTCTAGCAATACTCATCATTAAAGCTACTTCATTACGAAGGGTTGATAAGGCAATTGCGACAGTACCAATATTGTTTTCGTTGATATAAGACATACTGAAGTTATCTTCATCTTCACTTTCTTCAGGTTTAAGTGGTAAGATAATTTTCGCAAGTTTTGCCAAGTAAGCGCCGAATGGTAATAAGGCAAGTGTTGTTACAACATTGAAAACAGTATGTGTATTAGCAATTTGGGCAGCAGGATTGCTAGTAATACTCATCATCCAATCGGTAAATGGTAGGAAAGATACAACAATTAGGAAGATGACAGTACCGATAATATTGAAAGATAAATGGATAATCGTTGTTCGTTTCGCATTACGGTTCGCACCGATTGATGCTAAAACAGCTGTAATACAAGTACCGATATTCTGACCAAATAGTACATAAATGGCAGATGAGAACGGTAAGACACCAGCCAACACTAATGCTTGTAGAATACCTACAGATGCTGATGAACTTTGAATAATAGCGGTAAACAAAGCACCAACTAATATACCGATAATCGGATTTGAGAAGTTTGCGATTAGATTGATGAATGGTTGATAATCACGAAGTGGAATCATCGCATTACTCATCATCCCCATACCAATGAAGAGAATACCTAAACCGGCAATAATCTCACCAATATAATTAACTTTTTTCTTTTTAATAAAGGAAACCATAACAACGCCGATAATCGCAAAGAGCGGAGCTATTTTACTAATATCTAAGGCGATCAATTGACCAGTAATAGTCGTACCAATATTGGCACCCATAATTAGCCATACAGCTTGTTCAAGTTGTAAGAGGGAACTATTGACGAACCCAACAACCATAACCGTTGTTGCCGATGAACTTTGGATGATGGCCGTAATGATTGCCCCGACCGCAACACCTACAAAACGATTACTTGTAAGTTTTTCTAAGATTGATTTCATTCGGTTGCCGGCGGCAACTTCTAATCCCTCACTCATCATATGCATTCCATATAGGAATAGCGCTAATCCCCCGACTAACATTAATATATTACTGATACTCATAATAATCCTCCTCAAACTAGTATTTCGTTTGGTACATTTAGTATAACAAACATTCTTTTTATGACAATGTGAGAATTGTAAAGATTTCGTTAACAAATGGAAAAAAGATGGTTAAAAAAGCTATCCGCTAAAGGATAGCATGTTATGATTAAGAGTATTTATTCATTTACAGAAGTAAACATATCACCATAAGTTGGTAGTGGATAATTCTCATAAGAGATGGATTCTTCAATTTCATCTATGACATCACGTAAGGATTTCATTGCACTTACGACATGTTCATTATATTCAATTGCAATCTCTTTATTGGTAGCCATACCGCGAACTTTTAAGGAAGCGTGTTTTAAAACATGATATTGTTCATAAAAAGCATCTAATAGTTTTAATAATTTATTAATCTTCTTTTGGTAAAAAGGGTGAGGCGTTGGTAAGGATTTTAAGGCATCACTATAGAACTTAATTTCAGTAATCAAAGCGGAAAGGATCTTTTTCTTTGACATATCTAATAATGTTTTAACTTCAACTTGAACACTGTTAACATATTCTTCGTATAATATTTCAACACGTGCACTAAGTTCTGTTTTTTCATAAACATGATTACGAGTAAACATTTCAACGGCTTTTGGAGCAATTAAAGAATCAATACTATAAACGTAACTTGGAATATTTGGAAGATTACGTTTTTCAGCTTCTTTAATCCATGTATCAGAATAACCATCACCACTAAATAGTATTTGTTTATGATTCTTTAAGATTCTTCGACATATTTTTAAAGATTGTTTACGAATATCATCAATGTATTTTAAATCTTTTAGTTCATCACCAATTTCTTTTAAGACATCAGCAACGGCAGTATTTAAGACAATGTTGGTTGTTGCGGCACTTCTTGAACTTCCAACCATGCGAAATTCAAACTTATTGCCAGTAAAAGCAAAAGGAGAAGTACGGTTACGATCACTAGTATCTTTTGGGACATAAGCTAGATTAACAACGGATAATGGTGAAGATTCAATATTTTTACTAATATCTTCATCACCTTTTTCAAGTTTCATTAAGATATCTTCTAAGTGAGCTCCCATACAAATACTGATAATTGCCGGAGGTGCTTCTTTTGCTCCAAGTCGATAATCGTTGTTGTAACAACTTGCCGCCATTCTTAATAATTCGGGATAAGTTGAAACTGCTTGAATCATTGCACAGACAAATAATAAGAAACGAATATTTTCGTGAGGACGATCACCTGGTTCTAATAAATTTTGACCATCATCACACACTAGTGACCAGTTATTATGTTTTCCACTTCCATTTACGCCTTGGAATGGTTTCTCATGAAGCAAACAAGCAAAGTGATGAGCATCTGCTTTCACTCTTAAAACATCCATGATGATTTGATTTTGATCAACGGCAATATTGGCTTCGGTATAAAGTGGTGCTAATTCAAATTGACAGGGTGCTGCTTCATTATGTTCAGTTTTTGCGTATATTCCTAGGCGCCACAGTTCTTCATCAACATCTTTCATGAAAGCCGCAACCCGCACTGGAATTGAACCAAAGTAATGTTCAGCAACGCCTCTTCCTTTTGGTGGCATACTACCAAATAAGGTTCTTCCACAATATTGAAGATCAATTCTTTCATTATATAATGACTTATCAATTAAAAAATATTCTTGTTCCAAACCAACCATCGCATGAACTCGTTTAATATCTTTATCTTTAAATAAATTAACAATGCGTGTAGCTTGGGTTGATAATGCTTCAAGTGATTTAAGTAAAGGTGCTTTTTTATCTAAGGTTTCACCATTATAAGAAATAAAAATAGTTGGAATACATAAAACATTGTCACGTATAAAAGCAGGTGATGTGCAGTCCCAATAAGTATAACCACGAGCTTCAAAGGTAGCTCTTAAACCACCACTTGGAAAGGAAGAAGCGTCTCCTTCACCTTTAATTAAATTCTTACCAGAGAAGCGAGAAATAGCTTGATTGTGGTCACCCGGTTCAATAAAACTATCGTGTTTTTCCGCAGTACTACCAGTCATTGGATGAAACCAATGGGTAAAGTGGGTTACATTTTTTTCCATTGCCCATGTTTTCATTGCGTGTGCTATGGCATCCGCTGTATTTAAATCTAAGGCATCTTCTTTTCTTGTTGCGATTTTCCATTTACAATAAACAGGGTAGGGAAGGCTCTCTTTCATTACCGCTTCACTAAATAAATTGATACCAAAATCATCAAACGGGTGTTTTTTATCCATATAATACCTCCAATATTCTACTATTGTAGTATATATTGAGAAAATGTCTATAGTTTTTGAATATTTTTTGTATTAATGATTACTTTTCTTAAAAATATATGATAAAAGTTAAAATATTTTGAATAATCAACATAATTATTCAAACTTCGTCATATGATGAATCGAAAGTAGATATTTTTTGTAAGAATTACGAAGTATTTTTCGTGCATTTTAATGAAACTAGCGTTACAATAGAACTATCAAGAGATAGAAAGGAGATGTTTATATGAAACTATGGAAATGTAGTGTATGTGGTTATGTTCACGAAGGTGAAAATGCCCCTGTAAAGTGTCCTAAATGTGGTGCACCTGCAGAGAAATTTGTTTTATTAGATGAAGAAGCAGCAGGAAAGATTTATCGTAGTGATAAATCAAATGATCTTCATATGCAATTAATTTCTTTAGCAATGCAAATTGATGCGATTGCCAAAGCAGGTATTGAAGATAATTTAGATCCTATGTGTAAACATGTATTTGAAAGTGCAAAGAATAGTGCATGGATTATGAAACAAATGTCGAAAGCTGAATTAGCGGGACATATTGCCAAAGGCAAATATTAATCGAGGAGGAAACGATATGAATTTAAAAGGATCAAAAACAGAACAGAATTTAATGGATGCATTTGCAGGTGAATCACAAGCTCGTAATAAATATACTTATTATGCTTCAAAAGCTAAAAAAGATGGCTATGTTCAAGTTTCTAATATCTTTGAACAAACTGCTGCAAACGAGAAAGAGCATGCTGAATTATGGTTTAAATTATTGCATGATGGTATGCCAGATACAATTACAAACTTAAAAGATGCTGCTGCTGGTGAAAACTATGAGTGGACTGATATGTATGCACGTATGGCAAAAGAAGCACATGAAGAAGGTTTTGATGATATTGCGAAAACAATGGAAGGCGTTTTAGCAATTGAAAAAACACATGAACAACGTTACACTGCTTTATTAAATAATATTGAAGATGGTAGTGTCTTCGCAAGAAATGAAGAAACGTTATGGGAATGCTTGAATTGTGGACATTTACATGTTGGCAAAACAGCACCTGAAGTATGCCCTGTATGTAACCATGCAAAGTCTTACTTTGCATTACACGTGGAAAACTACTAAGAATTCAAATTGGGCGGTTCCTAAGGGAATCGCTTTTTTTGTTTAGAAATGAATTAATATCGTAATTTCATTTTTTAATGATTGTAAAAAAAATAAAAATGTGTACAATATATGTAATGTCGACGCGACATTACAGTCTCTAATTGGTTGAGGAAAAGAAGGATAAAATGTTGAAACATCTAAGGGAAATATTTTCAATACAAAAAAAATCACCAGCGCGCAAGATTGCCTTAAGCTTCCTGCTTGTGATTGGGGTAGGTACTTTATTATTAATGTTACCTATTTCAAATCATGATGGAAAGTTTTTTTCTTTTATTGATGCGCTGTTTACAGCAACATCTGCAACATGTGTTACGGGACTTGTAACCGTAGTTACGGTTGAACAGTTTAATTTATTTGGTCAAATTGTCTTAATCTTTTTAATGCAAATAGGTGGTTTAGGGTTAATGACTTTAATGGCAGTCTTCATTGTTCGATTAAAGAATCGTTTATCAATGCATGATCAAATTGCAATGAAAGAAATGTTAAATCAAGATACGGTGTTTAATATGAAATCGTTTCTATTTGATATTTTTCGCTATACGGCAATCTTTGAAGGGATTGGTATTGTATTACTATCATTTCGAATGGTCCCTAAATATGGACTAGCGAGTGGCTTATTCAAGTCATTATTCTTATCTGTTTCAGCTTTCTGTAATGCTGGATTTGATGTTTTAGGTGCTAATTCTTTAGGAGATTATGCAAGTGATCCCTTGGTTATCTTTACGATTATGGGACTCATTATATTAGGTGGCTTAGGTTTTGCGGTTTGGTTTGATATTCGTGATAAAATACGTCCATTTCTTAAACGTGAAATTGGGATTCGCCGGCTTTGGAGAAATTTTGCTTTACATACTAAATTAGTTTTAATTATGACATCTTTTTTAATTGTTTCCGTTGCTGGTTTAATGTTAATAATTGAATATAATAATATGAATAGTATTGGAAGACTTGCTCTAAGTGATAAATTAATGTTATCAAGTTTTCAATCGGTTACCTTAAGAACTTGTGGCTTTGCCTCAATGGATTTAACTACGCTTCATATGGCAACAAAATTTTTAATGATGATAGCAATGTTTATTGGAGGATCACCCGGAGGAACGGCTGGTGGTGTTAAGACAACTACTTTCTTAGTATTAATGTTATTTATCTATTCATCAATTCGTTCTCGTGAACAACCAATGGTCTTTAAAAGAACGATATCGCATGATATTATCGCACGAGCTGTTAGTATTATTGCCCTTAATTTATTGGTTTTGATGATTGGTATTTTCTGTTTATGTTTATTTGAAAAGGCTCCATTATCAGATTTATGTTTTGAAGCAGTATCCGCAATGGCTACAGTCGGACTTTCATTAAATTTAACTCCGTCCTTGAGTATTGGTGGAAAGATTGTTATTATATTATTGATGTATATAGGAAGAATTGGAATTACAACTTTATTAATTTCGCTTGTTAAACCAATGCGAGGTGCAAAAAGTGGTGTTACTTTCCCAAGTGGAAATGTTATCGTCGGATAAAAGGAGATATCGAAATGAAAAAAATTACGCAGCAGTTTGTTGTTTTAGGATTAGGTGTATTTGGTTCTACAGTAGCAAAGACGCTAAGTGAATATAACTGTGAAGTTCTTGCGATTGATCGTGATATTAAATGTGTTGATCGAGTTGCGGAATTCGTTACCCAAGCAGTACAAAGTGATATAACGGATAAAGAGCAATTAAGAGCAGCCGGAGCAGGTGAATGTGATATTGCCATTGTTGGTACTGGATCTCACTTAGAAGAGAGCGTAATGGCAATTATTAACTTAAAAGAATTAGGAGTTCCTTACATTATCGCAAAGGCTAAAAATAAACGTTACATGCAAATATTTTCTAGAGTTGGAGCGGATCGAGTTATTCGCCCTGAAAAAGAGATAGGTGAACAAGTTGCCAAGAGTATTTTATCAAATAATATTGTAGATATGATTGATATTGATGAAGAATACAGCATTATGGAAGTTAAAGCACCAGGTAAATGGGTTGGTCGTACGCTTAAGGATTTAGATGCTCGTAATAAATATGGTATTAATGTTTTAGGAATTCGTAAACAAAGTGATTTACATTTAAGTATTTCACCAGATGCGGATTATATTATTGAAGCAGATGACCATATGATGGTCATTGCTGATGTTAAAACATTTGAAAAATTTGATTTCTTAAAGAAAATTTAGAGTTGACGTAAAGTTGACTCTTTTTTCATATTCCGCCTTTTTATGAATACAATAAGGTAGGAGGCATACAGATGGTAGAGATTCAAACAATTAAATGGGATCATAAATATTTTGTTGGAATTTTATTAAAATTACCACATCAACCTATTTACCTAATTACTTCAACGCGATTTGTTTTAACCGGTGAGGAATTTAATATTCAACATTTTAATGCGGTGCATAAACATACAGCAATTGCCGTTGTAAAAGATGGTAATAGTTTTGAACAACTACTTGATAGTCAAATAACATTTGTGAGCTTACAGGCAATGAGCTTAGGGGTAAAGATAGGAATGCTTGGAAGAGATGCCTTAGTTATTTGTGATGCGTTTTATCAATCATAAGAAAAGGCGACACAAGCGTTTTTTAATAATCTTACTTATTGGATTATTAATTTCTTATCATACGATTCACCGCTTTAATGATTATTTACAACCACGACTCTTATCGATATCAAGAAGTGAAGCAACTAGGGCGATTAGTAATCTTTCATTTTCACTTCTACAAACATTAAAATTTAATGAAAACGATTTGTTACATGTAACTAAGGATAAAGCAGGTCATGTAAAGAGTATTGATTATAATACAAAACAATTAAATATTATTTTGAAAGAAGCTATTCATATAATAAATCAATCTTTAGAAGCTGCAGATCAAGGTAAAAAGGATCCATATTTAAATAAAGTAATTTTTAAAGATGGAATTATTTATAAAGTATCCTTAGGTTCTTTAACTAAGTTTTCATTATTAAATGATATTGGCCCTCAAATTCCAGTTCGTTTACAATTATTTCATAATGCAATTGGCAATATTGAAACAAAGATGGAACCATATGGAATTAATAGTACTTTGATGAAAATTATTTTAAAACTTCGAATTGAAACAGAAATTGGAACGGTTTTAAATGTCTCTAAAGTAGTTATTCATAGTGAAGTACCTTTAGTGATTCAAATTATTAACGGAGATATTCCAAATTATCTTCCTTTTAATGTACAATCGACAGGAAATTAAATAGATGATACAATAAGCCACAGAGGTGAAGATTATGAGAAAAATATTGGTTGGCTTATTATGTTGTTTATTATGTGCGGGATGTTTTGGAGAAAGCGCAGATGTATCGGATTTAAAACAAATAAGTTTCAAAGAATTAGATAAGAAAATTTTGAATAAAGAAGATATGGTAGTTTATTTTGGATGGACAGAGAATTGCGGAGATTCAAAGAACTTTCAAGATAATTATTTAAAGGAAAAGATTAATAACGAGAAATCTTTTAAAAAATTATTAGTTGTAGATTTAGATAAAGAAGCACCAAAGGCATTAAGCAATCGTAAACTTAGAACACCGATTAAAGAAAAATATAATGTTATGTATTCTCCTACTTTAGTTTATTATGAAAATGGTGAGATTAAAAAACTATTAGAATGGACACCAGCAACAACCGATAAAGACACCGGAATCTTACGAAGTAATTTAGATGCTTTCTTTAAAGAAGCTGGAATCATTAAAAAATAGCGACCAATTTTGGTCGCTATTCATTTACTAATTGAACTTCAACTACGCCTGTAACTTCATCAAGTAAAATTGCTTCAACTCCATCTTTTAGCGTATCGTCGATCATGCCACAATCAATGCAAGCACCTAGCATTCTAACATAGACAATACCATCTTTAAATTCTACAAATTCGACATCGCCACCATCTCTTTGAAGGTAGGGACGGATTTTATCAATTGTTTTTTTAATTTCATCACTTTTTGTATTCATAATTGCCTCCTAAACTTATCTTAAGCATAATTATTATAGCACAACCAGCGGGGAAATATGGTATAATATACAACGAAAGAGGTGATTCATGTATGCATTATCATGTTGGTGATATCGTTGAAGGAGTCATAACGGGAATACAACCTTATGGTGCATTTGTTCATTTGGATGAGCAACATAATGGCTTGATTCACATTTCAGAGATATCAAGTGGTTACGTTAGGGAAGTAGCTAACTTCGTGAAATTACATGAAAAAGTTCGTGTTAAAGTTTTAGATGTTAGTGATGAACACTTAAAATTATCGCTAAAAGCAATTCAACCAAAGGCAAAAAGAAGTCGTCGTGATCTACGTAATTATAAAGTAGAAGAAATGACAATTGGTTTTTCAACACTGGAACAGCATTTGAATGAATGGATTAAACAAGCCCTGAAGGAGGATATACAATGATTAAGTTTGATGTAACACATGCTGGTTTAAAAGAGAATATTAATGATTATCAAGAGGCAGTAAATAAATGCCATGAGCAATTGCATCAGAAAAGTGGAAAAGGAAATGATTACGTTGGTTGGGTTGATTGGCCACTTAATTATGATAAAGAAGAATTCGCAAGAATTCAAACATGTGCAAAAGAAATTCAAAACAAATGTGATGTATTTTTAGTTTGTGGAATTGGTGGTTCTTATCTTGGGGCACGTGCTGCAATTGAAATGATAAATGGATTATATAGTAAAAAAACACCTGAAATAATTTATATTGGAAACACTTTTTCTTCCACTTATATTGCGCAAGTAATGAATTATATTGAAGATAAAGAGGTTGTATTAAATGTTATTTCTAAATCAGGAACAACAACAGAGACAGCATTAGCATTTCGTTTAATTAAACAATTTATGGAAAAGAAATACGGAGAAGCAGAAGCAAATCGTCGTATTTATGCAACAACGGATAAAAACAAAGGTACATTAAAAGATATAGCTGATAAAAAAGGGTATGAACAATTTGGTATTCCTGATGATATTGGTGGTCGATTCTCAGTTATGACAGCGGTTGGATTATTACCAATTGCCGTTGCTGGTATTGATATTAATAAGATTATGAAGGGAATTGAGAAAGCTTATTATGATTTAAATACAGCGGACTTAGATAAAAATGCTGCTTATGCTTATGCAGTTGCTCGTCGTATTTTAGAGAATCAGGGAAAAGATGCAGAGATGTTAGTTAGTTATGAAAGTCAAATGTCATCCTTTGCTGAATGGTGGAAACAGTTGTTTGGAGAGAGTGAAGGAAAAGATGGAAAAGGTGTATTACCTTGTAGTGCAAATTTTTCAACGGATTTACATTCATTAGGTCAATTTATTCAAGATGGAAAGAAAATGTTATTTGAAACATTGATCTTAGTTGAACAACCTTCTTTGAATATGATTTTCCCAAGTGATGATGAAAATGCAGATGGTATGAATTACCTTGCTGGTAAAGATATTCATTGGGTTAATAAAATGGCTTGTAAAGGTACATTAAAAGCCCATGAAATAACGGGTGGTGTTCCTAACTTATTAATTAGCATTCCAGACATGGGCGAAGAAAGTTTTGGTTATATTATCTATTTCTTCTTTAAAGCAATTGCCATGAGTGGTTATTTGATTGATGTGAATCCATTTAATCAACCAGGCGTTGAAGTATATAAAAAGAATATGTTTGCCTTATTAGGTAAATAAAAAAATAAACGGTAAGCACATTGCATACCGTTTTCTTTTATTTAAAAGTAATTATATCTTTTAAACCATCGGTTATGACGATGTCATAATCCAATACTTTATGGGTTTTAACACCACTTGGTGCAGGAACGTTTTTATCATATAACCATACTGCATCAACTTGTATTCCTTGCTTTTTTAAGGTATCAATTAATTTGATACCATCTTCATAACTCATCGTGAATAGTGAGGTAGATAAGGCATCACCAATTCCACTATTTTCACATATAACGGTAACACTACGAGCATGTCTTGCTGGCTGTAAGGTAGATGGATCAATAATATGATGCATCATTTTACCTTCGTGTAAATAATATCTTTGATAATCACCACTCGTTACAAAGGATGAACTTTTTGATAAATGAATGCTTGCTAGAGAATCTGAGGTCATTGATTTTTTGTTTGGAATTTCAATGCCAACACTCCATGCATCACTACTAGGTTTACTACCGATAATTCGAACATTGCCTCCAGCATTAATAATGGCGTGTTTTAAGCCGTTCTTTTCTAGTTTAATTGCAACTTGCTCAGCAGCATATCCCTTCGCAATTGCACCAACATCGATGGAAGCACCTTCTTTATTAAGAAAAACAGTTGATTCTTTTTTATTTATTTCGATTAAATCATAACCATCGATTTGTTTCGCAAGTTGTAAGGCTTCAATGCTTGGAACGGTTGTTTCTTTTCCTTCTTCATTTGCCTTAATACCTTGTTCACGTGCATCGTGCCAAAGATTTAATACTGGGCCTAAAGTAATATCAAATTGATGATTAGTTAATTCATAATATTCTTTCGATAATTCGATCATGTTAATTAATTCTTTGTTAACTTTTACTGGCTTAATTCCGGCATTATCATTAATTGTTTTAACATTGGCAATACCTTTATAATCATTATATTTGTCAAATAATTGATTATAATAAGTAAAGTCTTTTTTTAGTTGTTCAAAATAATTATCAAATTTATCTTTATCTTTTGTATAGGCAATAAGCGTTATAAAGGTATCAAACCCTGAAGTAGTTGTCGTTGCATCATACTTATTTAAAGCATCACTTTTTGAAGAACATCCTGTCAATAAAAGTAGGCTAATCATTAATAATTTTATGTATTTCATCTTTATCACCGGGTTTATTATACCATAATTATTTTGCTCTTATCCATTGATTTACTTAATTTTAATCGATCCAAAAATTGGATTAAAATGACATAATATCCTTAATTTGGTGTGAAATAATGTAATTATTTCTTTTTAAACGTAATAGATAATGCTATAATAAGTACGCTATTGAGAGTATTTTTAGACAATTAGTAGTCTAAAGAAAGGAAGGATGAGTGTGATGTCATTGTTTATGGGTAAAATGCGACAACATATTGAAGGTCATAAAGAAATGAGTTTGACAAGTGAAGTCCTTGAATTGAAAAATTCATCACAAGTTTTTATTCCGCTTTATGCCGGACATTCGCTAAACTTTGATGTTTTAGTTAATGAAGGTGATCATGTAGCAATCGGTACTAAAATTGCACAATGCAACGATCGAATGATAGTTCCACTTTATGCTAGTGTTTCAGGCACGGTAAAAGGGGTTCAAAAGATGATGCATTCAAGTTTAAAACAGATTGATCATTTAGTTATTGAAAATGATGGTAAAGATGAAATGATTCAATCATTTGATCCAATTGATTACACATTGGCTTCAAAAGAAGCATTGGTTGATTTTATGAAAAATGCAGGAATTATTGGATTAGGAGGAGCAGGTTTTCCTACTTATATTAAGTATAAAGGAAATGCACCAATTGAAACAATTTTAATTAATGCAGTTGAATGTGAACCTTATATTACTTCTGATTATAAAATGATTAAGCAATATTATGATGAAATGATGGTTGGTATTAAGGCAATGATGAAGATGGCAAATGCCAATACTTGTAAAATTGCTATTAAGAAAACAAAGAAAGATTTAATTGAATTTGTAAGCAATGCTTTAAGTAATGAAAAGAATATTGAAATTGCCCTTGTACCGGATGCCTATCCGATGGGTTGGGAAAAAGCAATGGTTCGCTTTATTACGAAGAAAGATTATGATAAATTACCAAGTGAAGTAGGCATTATTGTAAATAATGCATCAACTGCGATTGCCTTTGGTCATGCACTTACGAGTGGTATGCCAATTTGTGAGCGAATGATTACGGTTTCTGGTACTGGAGTTAAAAATCCAGGAAATGCAATAGTTCGTGTCGGCACTCCCGTAAGTGAAGTCATTGCTGCATTTGGTGGATATAGTAGTGAAGATGTTAAATTAATTGCTGGTGGACCAATGATGGGTAAAACAATTGTAAACGATAAGTTTGTAATTGATCGCTCTAGTAATGCAATTACCGTATTAAAAACAGTTGTATATGACTCAATGAGTTGTCTGCGTTGTGGTAGTTGTAGTGATCACTGTCCAGTTGGCTTACAACCAGTGAGAATTGCTCAAGCATTAAAAGCGAATGACAAAGATATGATGAAACGTTTATGTGCCGATGAATGTATGGAATGTGGACTTTGTACTTATGTTTGTCCATCTTATTTAGATGTAACTGAAAATGTACGTAAAGTAAAACGCCAATTAGCGTTAATGAAGAAGTAAGGGAGGTTATGGATATGAAATTTACATTTAGTGCATCACCTAACCTTCACCAAAAGAAACAAACTAAGAATATTATGGCAGAATTAACGATTGGTTTATTAATCGTTTATGCGTTTTCATTATATTTCTATTATACTCGTTATGATATGAGTAAAATGGTTCAGTGCTTAATATTAATGGCGACTTCAATTGGAGTTGCGATTGTTACGGAAGGTGCTTATGCTTATTTTACAAAACAAAATATTGTTAAGTCCATCTTTCAAGGTGGAGGACTTGTTACTGCTATTATTTTAACGCTAATGTGTAGTGTGAATATCACTCCCTATGCTTTAGGTGTTGCAACTTTCTTTGCTTTGTTTTTTGGAAAGTTAATCTTTGGTGGTTTTGGTCAGAATATCTTCAATCCAGCAGCTTTTGGTAGAGCCGTTATTTTCTTAGCGTTTGCCACAGCGAGCACGGATGTTATTACTGGTGTTACGCCAACAACCTTAATGGCAACTACTTATAACTGGTTACCAGTTGATCCTGCTTTATTTGATCAAATGTTACAGGGCGTTGGTGGCTTGACCCAAATGTTCACTGGTTGGTATGCTGGAGCATTAGGTGAAACAAGTGCGTTATTATTACTAATTGTAGGAATTGTACTTGCCATTCGTAAAGTAATTGATTGGCGTGTTCCTGCTTTATATATTGGTAGTGTCTTTGTATTAGCTTGCATCATTGGCTTATCAACGGGAATGAGTAATTGGTTACCTTATGCTTTATTCCATATCTTAAGTGGTGGTGTATTCTTTGGAGCGGTGTTTATGTTAACGGATCCTGTAACTTCTCCAACTAGTGCTGCTGGTCGTAATATCTTTGCGATTGGGGCTGCCATCATTACGGTATTAATCCGTATTAAAGCAAATTATCCAGAAGGAGTTTTATTCTCTATCTTAATTATGAATATGTTAACACCAATGATTGAAAAAGCTTTAGATGGAAATCAATTACGTAATCGTAAAAAAGCTGGACTTATCTTTGGGGTAGTCGCACTTCTTGGAATTGGTACAACAATTCTTGCAGCAAGTACGATTGAACCAGCGAAAGCGGCTGTTGAAGAGAGTAAACCAGCGATGATGATTACGCTTCAAGATGAGTATACCAACACTCTACAAGCACAAATTGATTCAACTAGCGATAATGGGGATGGAACAACAACTTATTTAGTCACATCACAAGGCTTTGCTAGTGTTGAAGGACCTAAGATGGAAGGTTATGATCATCCAAGTGAACCAAATCAGTTTGCGATTACGATCAATAATAATGATCAAAGTATAAAATCAGTTAAAGTTACGGTGATGAAAGATACGGAATGGATTGGCGATAAGATTCTTGATGAAAGTTTCTTAAAACAATTTATTGGTGTTAAATTATCCGATGACTTTAAAATGGAAGTTAATGATGCAGTAAGTGGTGCTACCTACTCTTCCAAATCAACGTTACGTGCGATTATTGAAGTACGTAAAACGTTGGGATATTAGGAGGCGATGTTATGAAAAAAATACTTCATTTAACAATTTTCTTAGCTTTAATTTCAGCAATTGCAGGAGGAGCTTTAGCTTATGCAAATGAGTTAACTTTACCAATTATTAATAAGAATGCAATGATTGCGGAAAAAGCAAATTTAGAAAAAATGTTTCCAGATGTAAATGACTTCACACCAGTTGAAGTTAAAAAGTCAAAAACAATTGAAAAGATATTTAAGACTGGTGACTTATATATCTTTAAGATGAGAGTTACTGGTTATAAAGATGGTACGGTATTCTTAGTTGCTCTTGATTCTGATAAAAAAATTGTAAACTTTGTGGTTGAATCTAATGGTGATACTTCAGGAATTGGATCTAAAGTTGGCGATTCAGAATTTAAAGATTCTTTATTAGATAAAAAAGCAGAAGATAAACTGGATGTGATTTCAGGAGCAACCATTTCTTCAAAACCGATTGTTGATGGAATCCATGAAGCTGCGACTTATTATTCGCAGAACTTGAAATAGGAGGGGAAAGACATGAACCGTATGAAAAATTTCACAGCCGGTTTCATTCGTGAAAATCCGGTATTCTCACTTTATCTTGGTCTTTGTTCAACATTAGCTATTTCAACTACTTTAAATAATGCAATTGGTATGGGAGTTGCCGTTATCGTTGTTTTGATTCTATCAAATGTAATGATATCTGCAATTCGTAATATTACACCGAATGAAATACGTATTCCTGTTTATATTGTTATCATTGCGGCATTAGTAAAAGTAATTCAGATGTTGATTAAGGCTTATACACCTAGTTTAGATACAGCCCTTGGTGTTTTTATTCCTTTGATTGTAGTTAACTGTATTATTTTAGGAAGAGCAGAAGCCTTTGCAAGTAAGAACTCAATTTTTGATTCCGCATTAGATGGATTAGGAATGGGACTTGGTTATACATTTGCGGTAACTGCAATTGCTATCATTCGACAAATTTTAAGTACTGGAATCTTAAGTTTTGCGAATCCATTTAATATTGAACAAATGATCTTTTCAATCAAAATTATCCCAACCGATTATATTATTCCGGTATTCTCACAACCACTTGGTGCTTTCTTTACGTTCGCATTAATTGCGGGAGGACTTGCAGCTTATAAAAATTCACTTGCTGCCAAAGAAAAAGCCGCTCAAAAACAAGTGAAGGAGGCTAAATAATGGAACATTTATTTACGATGTTTATCACAGCCGTATTGATTAATAATGTTATCTTAAATCAATTTTTAGGCATGTGTCCCTTCATGGGAGTTTCAAAGAAATCTAGTAGTGCTGTTGGAATGGGTGCTGCGGTTACCTTTGTAGTCGTAGTTGCATCGATAGCGACTTATGTTATTTATTATCAAATATTAGTTCGTTTTCATATTGAATATATGGATTTATTAACTTTTATTTTAGTCATTGCTGCTTTAGTACAGTTTACGGAAATGGTAATTAAGAAAACATCGCCTTCTTTATATAAAGCACTAGGTGTTTATTTACCACTTATCACAACAAACTGTGTTGTCTTAAATGTTGCATTAGAAAATATTAAACAAGGATTTACTTTCTCTGAAATGTTAACGTATTCCTTTGCGATTCCAATTGGTTTCACTTTGGTATTATATATCTTCTCGACGATTCGTGAACGCCTCGATGCCGCTAATACACCACTTGCATTCAAAGGTAATCCAATTGCCTTAATTGTAGCTGGTATTATGGCACTTGCCTTTAGCGGACTTGCAGGTTTAGTATAATGTTAGCAGCCGTTTTACTCTTTGCATGCCTAGGTGGCGTTTATGGTTTACTTTATTATTTAAATCATAAAACACCAGTTCCACCAGGGTGTGAACATATAAAAGCAGATTGTAAAGGATGCCACGATACCGCATGTGGAAATCATCCATCAAATAATATCTAAGAAAGGAAGCGTTTACTATGTTAACAGCAGTCGTAGTAATGGTTATTTTAGGAGCATTACTTGGATTAGGTCTTGGTATTGCTGATAAATTTCTAAAAGTAGAAATTGATGAGCGAGTTGAAAAAGTAACAGAATTATTACCTGGATATAATTGTGGAGGTTGTGGTTATGCAGGATGTTCAGGTCTTGCCCAAGCGTTAGTGGATGGGGAAGTTGATACGGTAAGTATGTGTAAACCAAGTAAACCAGAAGCAAAGGTTACGATTTCAAATTATTTGAATACGACACCAGATGCTAATGGTGTTTGTCTAAAAGTTAAACCGTAAAATAGTAATTAAGTTTACAATTGAAGGTGTTATTTCAATTGGAACGATCATTATTAGTACCTATAAAGAAGATGAGAAATCATCTTTTTTTGTTGTTTATACAAGTTCTTTGTGAAGCTTATAAAAATATATTTGTTTATTTTTATGATTTGCCGCTTTGTAGCGGTAAATGATTATTTTATCTTTTAACAAGGATTATTTATAATAAAGCCATAAGGGAGGAATATGAATGGTAAATTGTGAAAAAGAATCGTTTCAATTAATTCTTCATAGCGGTAATTCTAGAAGTTTTGCATATGAAGCATTGGCATTGGTAAAAGAAAAAGAGTTTGTAAAAGGTAATGAAAAAATTGAAGAAGCGAAAAATGAATTATTGATTGCTCAAAAATTACATGCACAATTGTTAAGAAAGATGGCGAATGATGAGGAACTCAATATTGATTTATTGTTGATTCATGCAGAAGGTCATATTAGTTCTTCACAAATTGCGTTTGAAATGACAAAAGAATTCATCGCTCTTTATGAAAGATTAGGTGATAAATTATGATGAAAGATTTTTTGTGGGGAGGTGCCACAGCATCTTATCAATGCGAAGGAGCATGGGATATTGATGATAAGGTAGAATCAATGTGGGACAGATATCTTCATGAAAACAATTTAGAAAGTGGAGATGTAGCTAGCGATCATTACCATCGATTTGATGAAGATATTAGAATGATGAAGGAAGGAGGACAGAATGCATATCGTTTTTCAATCTCTTGGCCACGTATTATTAAAAATATTGAAGGAGATATCAATCCAAAGGGAATTCAATTTTATAATGAACTATTAGATGCTTGTCATAAATATGATATTGAACCGTTTGTAACATTATATCATTGGGATTTACCTCAATATTTAGAAGATATTGGTGGTTGGCAAAATATTGACACTTGTAAATATTTTGTTCATTTTGCCGATGTATGTTTCAAATCATTTCATACTAAAATCACAAACTGGGTAACTTTTAATGAACCGAGATGGTTTATCTTTAATGGCTACTTCATTGGGAATTATCCGCCAGCGATTCATGATGTAGATGCTACGATTAAAGGTTGTTATCATGTGATGTATGCAAGTGCATTAGCAATTAAAGAATTTAGAAAAGCTCATTATCAAGGTAAGATTGGTATTGTTCATAGTTATACACCAGTGAATGGCGTTGATGAAACAATTGAAACAAAGATTGCAATGCGATTTGCTGATAACTATTGTAATAACTGGGTTCTAGATACTGCTGCACTAGGTGAAATTCCAATTGATTTATTGGGAAAATTACAAGATGATGGTCATGATTTATCTTACATGAAAGAAGAACAACTTAAAGTTATAAAAGAAAACACTGTTGATTTTCTTGGCTTAAATTATTATTCAAGAACTTTAGTTAAACCATATACAAATGGTGAAACTACTTTAATTGTTAATAACAAAGGTAAAGAAGGCAAGGGTACGAGTAAAATGATCATTAAAGGATGGTTTGAGCAAGCTTATGATCCAAATAGTGAATTTACTCAATGGGATACGGAAATCTATCCAAAGGGATTACAAGAAGGTTTAATTACGGCATATGAAAAGTATCAACTTCCAATTTATGTTACTGAAAATGGAGTTGGAATGTATGAAGATGTTACGGTTGATGAAGTACAAGATGATTATCGAATTGAATTCATGAACGATCATATTAATGCAATTATGAATGCAAGTGATGCAGGAGTAGATGTAAGAGGGTATTTTGCTTGGAGTTCATTTGATTTATATTCTTGGAAAAACGGATGTGAAAAACGTTATGGATTAGTTGCCATTGATTTTGAAAATGAATTAGTTCGTAAACCTAAAAAGTCTTATAAATGGTTTAAGAAAATCGCATTAAGTAATGGTGCTGAAATAAGGAGAAAAAAACTATGAAACGAATCATGCTTGTTTGTAATGCAGGAATGTCAACCGGAATTCTTGCGAAGAAAATTCAAGAGGCAAGTAATGGAGAATATGAGGTTTTTGCTTTTGGCGAAGCTGAGTATTTAGATCATCTAGAAAATACGGATTTAATTCTAGTTGGGCCACAAATTCGTCATTTACTTCCCAATATTAGAAAAGCAGTAGCCATACCAGTAGAAGTAATTGCTCCAGTAAAATACGGTCTAATGGATGGTAAAGGGGTTTGTCAAGATATTAAAAATATATTTAAGGAGGATTTATAATGTCATTCAATGGATTAAATGATAAAATTGAAAAATATATTCTACCAGTTGCAAATAAATTAAGTACACAACGTCATTTAAAGGCAGTTAGGGATGCTTTTATATCATTATTACCAATTACACTTGTTGGTGGTATTGCGGCTGTAATTAATGCTGCACCGGTTAATGAGGGAACAACGAATGGTATTTTATTAGCATGGGCAGGATTTGCTGCCGATAATGCGCTTGTATTATCTTGGGTTAATGCACTAACACTTGGTGCAATGGCTATTTATATTTGTATTGGAATTACATATTTCTTATCAAAACATTATAAAATTGAACCATTTATGCCAATTTTATTAGCACTTTGTGGTTTTATGATGCTAGTTATGTCACCAATTGAACTTGGTTGGGCAGGTAAGAGTGTTGAGTTTAGTTATATTGATGGAAAAGGATTACTTCCAGCAATCGCAATCGGTATCTTTACAGTTGAAGCTTATCATTTTATGAGAAAACGTAACTGGGGTAGAATCAAACTACCAGATAGTGTACCTGCATCTTTAAGTGAAACATTCGCATCTTTAGTACCAGGTGTTGTTATTATTGGAACATTTGTATTATTATTCAGTATTTTCCATGCATTTAAAACAACTCTACCGGGTTTAATTTATGAAGTTATGGCACCAACGTTTAAAGCAGCCGATTCACTTGGATTTACTGTATTAATTACTTTAATGGTACAAGTCTTCTGGTTCTTTGGAATTCATGATGCCGCACTTGCTGGTATACTAGGACCAATTCGTGATGGAAACTTATCCATTAATGCAGCAGCACAAGCAGCAGGACAAGCATTACCAACAATATTTACAACTAGTTTCTGGGTGTATTTCGTTGTCATTGGTGGTTGTGGATCAGTTCTTGCACTAGCGATTCTATTAGTTCGTTCTAAATCTAAACAATTAAGAACAGTAGGACGTGTTGGTATTATCCCTAGTTTCTTTGGAATAAGTGAACCTATTATATTTGGTGTTCCACTAATGTTAAATCCATTATTCTTAGTACCATTCTTATTTACTTCAGTAGTAAATGGAGCAATCGCATTCATTTGTATGAGTTCTGGATTAATTGGTAAAACCTTTGCCATGTTATCATGGAATATGCCATCACCAATCGGTGCATTCTTTTCTACCATGGATTGGCGTGCTATTGTTTTAGTTCTAGGTCTGATATTAATTGATATGATTATGTATTATCCATTCTTTAAGGTATATGAGAAGAATTTAGTTGCCTTAGAAAATGAAGATGATGCAGCAATTGAATAAATAGAAAAAGCACATTTTGATAGAAATATCTCAATGTGTTTTCTTTTGCTTAATTATCAAAATATTTAATAAAGTTTGAATAGTTTGTTTCTTTTATAAGCCTTTTAATAATTTCTGGATTATTTAGACAATTAACTACTTGTTCATAAAATATAGAAAATTCAGTTGACTCATGATTGGATAAAGAAAATAATAAAATTAATTTCGTTTTATGTCCATTCCATAGAATAGAATGCTTAAGTGTCATTACTGCAACACCTGTCTTTTTCGCAATTTTATGGATTGGATGTGGGATTGCATATTGATTTCCATAAGCTGTAGGTGCCATGACTTCACGTTTTAAAACACTTGTTTCATAAAGTTCATCACAAAATCCTTGTGCTTGTAGTTTTTCACAAAGGAAATGAATTATTTCTTCTTTATTAGAAAAAGTTTCCTTTGGGAAAAAGAGTGAGTTATAAAAGAAACATTTTGTTTTTTTGTAATTTGATTGATTTAATAAATTATGAATTTGAATTAAATCAGTATCATTCAACATCATGTTACACTCATATATGGGAATCTGAACTTTCTCCTTGATTGGTAGCGTTGAAACAATTAAAGAAGCATCATCACTGGTAACTTGTTTTAAATCAAACATTGAATAAGTATCAATTACATCGATACAAAAATCACTGAGTTGTAGTAATTTATTTTTAATATAAGTCGTACTTGCTCTTCCAAGTGGATTGATAATAATAATTGTTTTATGTGCTAATTTACGCAATTTATCGACTGCACACATTAGATGTAGTGAGAGATAACCAATTTCATCTTCAATTAATTGAATATTTAACAATTGTTGAATCGCATCAGCTATATAAACCGATAAATCGTAAATTAAAGGGAAGTGTTTTTTTATATCACCAATTAATGGATTATTTAGATATTGCTGCGTTTGTATTCTTGAATCTAAATTTACTAAATGAATTAACAAACTTTGTTTAAACACTTCATCATTGCTTAAATCAATTTCATATAAAACTTTAATATCTTGAATTATTTTAGATACAAAATTGTTATAATCAATCATTGTTTTATTTGGATATACATGTAGATTATTTGAGAAAAGACTTGTTAGATATTGATGTTCAGCCTCATTTAAAGAAACATCAACGATTTTCATTAGTTCATTTGAAAACTGTAAAGCTAAGTTACTATTGATAAAATCATCACTGATTGTTATCGATTGTGGTACTTTATTACCTTTTGATATTCTCTCTATCATAATCGCAACATGTAGAATAAGCGATATTATTTCAAAATCTTTTAAATGCAACTCTTTTTCTTTATTAAAATTGATGACGAGTAGTTTTAACTCATTTAAATCAATTCGAGGAAAATAATCAGTGTAATTTGATATGTCAAAATCATAGTTTTCAATTTCTTGCATTAAAAAATAGGTATAAATTTGTCTTCTGGTTACTTCATCCTTTGCGATAAATACTTGATTATTAACACGGGTTATTTGAGCATTCGTATTCCTTCGCTTAATCACATTGTTTAATGTAATGATATCTTTATCAAGAGTTGAAGTTGATATATAGAATTCATCAGTTAAATCATAATAAGATATTTCATCAACCGATAATAATTTTTTTAATATTAAAATCTGACGACTCATTGAATCAAAAGAACAATCGTGATTTTTTAAATCAAGTAGATTATCTTTATTAATCAAAAATCCTTGGCCTTTTTTTGTGAGAATGACGGGATTTTGATCGAATTGATTCATGTTTTTTATTTCATTGCGAATCGTCTTTTCACTTAATAAGAGTACCTTGGATAATTCAGTTGATGTAACAATCGTATTTTTATGTAATAATAACTCATAAATTTCAATTTGTCTTTTATTAAATTGCATATTCACACCAACTTTCTATAATAATTATACTGTACTTTATCAATCAAGTACAGGTTTATAATAATGATATTACATTATTATATTACCGATTAAGGAATGAATTCTTTTGTGTTGAATAAATAGTATCATCAATTATTCAAAAAGCATTTCAATCTATTTCATTTCTGTTAAAATAGAAGATACGGAGGAGAATATTATGAAAACTTATATTGGTGTTGATTTAGGTGGTACAAATGTTCGTGTTGCTAAAGTAGATGAATTAGGTAATATCCTAAAGAGTTTTAAAGAACCAACGGAAACGAGCAAGGGCACAAGTCATGTCATGGAAAAGATTTGTGATATGATCAAGAAATTGCCCGACTATAAAGAATGTTTAGGAATTGGTATGGGAGTACCAGGACCTGTTGATACTAAAAATGGTAAGATGATACTTTCGACTAATTTGGTTGGGTTTAAAGGCTTTCCAATTACAGAAACAATCGAGAAATATTTAGGATTGCCTACTTTTGTAGATAATGATGTAAATGTAGCAGGTATGGGAGAAGCAGTTTTAGGTGTTGGTAAAGGTAAAGATATTGTTTATTATGTGACGGTTTCTACAGGAATTGGTGGAGCATTAATTGTGAATCAGAAAGTAATCGCTGGAAAAAATGGTCATGCAGGTGAAGTTGCCAATATCGTAATTGATCGAAATCGAGAAAGAGTTAATTATCTAAATATTGGTGCAGTTGAAAATGAAGCGAGTGGCACTGCCATTACTAGAAAAGGTAAATTATTATTTGGTGATGATAAAATAAAACATGCTGGTGATGTTTTTGATTTAGCTAGAGCGGGCAATGAACAAGCAATCTTATTATGTGATAGTGTTGCTTATGATTTAGCACAGATGTTTTCATCGATAGCCCATGTAGTTGATCCAGATATTTTTGTTCTTGGTGGAGGGGTTATGAAGGGAAAAGATGTTTTCTTTGATAAGATGGAACAATATTATCGCTCTTTGATCCATCAAGGAATGCAAAGTGTTGAATTTAAAGAAGCACAATTAGAAGAACCGGGTATTGTTGGTGCTGCAATGCTAGCAATGGCTTATACAAATCATTAGAAAGGAGATTTTATGAAAGAATTAATTGAAAAATATGCGAAATTAGCAGTTGTTATGGGTGCTAATGTTCAAAAAGGACAGGTTTTAATATTAAATACAAGTGTACTAGCTGTAGAATTTAGCCAGGCTGTTGTGAAAGCGGCTTATGAAGCAGGTGCTAAGGAAGTTATTGTGAATTATAGTGATGACATGATTAGTAAATATCATTATCAATATCAGGAAGTTGAAACATTGATGCAAGTACATCCCTGGCAAATTGATAGTAAACTAGACTATATGAAACAAGGTGCTTGTATGTTACGTATCTGTTGTGATATTCCAGGTATTATGGAGGGAATTGATGCTAATAAAATCGCAAAAGCTAACCAAGCGCGAAGCATTGCGATGAAAGAAGTCAATACTTATACGATGGCAAATAAAATTCCTTGGTCAATTGTCGCAATACCAAATCTTCCTTGGGCTAAAAAAGTCTTTCCAAGAATGAATGATGAGGATGCTTTGTGTGCTTTATGGGATGCTGTTTTAAAAGCAGTTCATGTAAGCAAAGATAATGATCCGATTGCGATATGGAAAAAGCATAGTGAAACATTAAAGAAACGTGAAAAGTTACTAAATGATATGCATATTAAAACACTTCATTTTAAAAATAAATTAGGTACGGACTTAACCATTGATTTAGTAAAGAATCATATTTGGTCTGGTTGTAGTGAGGTAAGTGAAAAAGGAATTATTTTCACTCCCAATATGCCAACGGAAGAAATCTTTACAATGCCTTATAAATATGGAGTAAATGGTACTGTATATGCAACAAAACCACTTGATTATAATGGTAAACTAATTGATGGTTTCCATTTTACTTTTGAAAATGGTCGGGTGATTGAATATGATGCGGAAAAAGAAAAAGAAGCATTGAAAATGTTAGTAGAATTTGATGAAGGTTCTCACTATATTGGGGAAGTTGCTTTGGTACCATTTAATTCGCCTATTTCACAAAGTGGTATCCTATTTCTCAATACTTTATTTGATGAAAATGCATCTTGTCATTTAGCACTTGGAAGAGCTTATCCAATGAATGTTAAAGGTGGTACAACAATGAGCCAAGAAGAATTGAATGAAGCGGGAAGTAATGATTCAAATACTCATATTGATTTTATGTTTGGTAGTGAAGATATGGATATAATCGCAATTGATGAAAATAATAATCCAATTAAAATATTTGAAGCTGGAAACTTCATTCTTTAGAATACTTCGGTATTCTTTTTATATTCTTTCACTTTTTTATAAAAAGTAGAATATTTTAATCCAGATTGATTAATTGCTTGAGAACTCGTTAATTCATTATTTAACCATTGTTTATAAATGATAGGGAAGTTGTGAGGTAAAACTACTTTAGGCCTTCCAAAACGGACGCCACGTTGTTGTGCTGCCTTTATACCTTCTGCTTGACGTTGCCTTATATTAATTCTCTCATTTTCTGCGACAAAGGATAATAATTGTAATACAATATCACCGATTAAAGTACCTAATAAGTCTTTATTTTGATCCGTATCTAATAAAGGCATATCTAGTATTTTAATATCTACGTTTTTATCTTTTGTGATATACTTCCATTCTGCTAATATTTCATTATAATTTCTACCTAAACGATCAATACTCTTAATTATAATTAGGTCGCCTTTTTTAATTTTTTTATAAACTAGTTTATGATAACTTGGACGATTAAAATCTTTACCACTTAGTTTGTCCATATAAATCATTTTTTTATCAATACCATAATCAAGTAATTCGATATACTGTCTTGCTTCATTTTGATCTCTACTTGATACTCTTACATAACCATATATTTTTCTCATAATACACCTCTCACGTATCTTTCATTATAAGCGAAATGGTAATAATTTCTAATAAAATAATTATCCAAATTATGGTAAAATATATGTTATAAAAATTATCGAGAATAAAAAGTTAACAAGTAAATTATTTAGTTGAAATAGGTTAGAATGTAGTTGAAAGGAAATTAAAATAGAACTTTAGGTTTACACACTTGAACGTTTACGACTATGTAGAGATGCTCTTTTCACTCTAAATTAGATAAGAAAAAATAGATGCGTTTTAGATGAATTAAGCGATTAAATAAACAATCCATAAATACGGTGATTGATTCGATAAGAAGTCCTTGTTTTTCATATATAATGCTTTGTTATTCGAAACTGCTTTGGAAATGTCTCACTTGATTTTTGTATAAAATATGATAGAATGTGAGTGAGGAAACTCAAAGCATTGAATAAAATTTTGAAATAAACATATACTTATACTGAGCATTTGCTCGCTTAAGTATGGTCTCCGAGGATGACGGGACTTAAATTTAGAATATCACCCACGAGTAAGTATGGTCTCCGAGGATGACGGGACTTAAATTTAGAATATCATTCACGAGTAAGTATGGTCTCCGAGGATAACGGGACTTAAACTTAGAATATTATCCGCAGACGGGCTCTTGAAAAAGAGCCTGTTTGTTTTTATGGGGGAAAAGTATGAGCAGCCAATATAAAAGAAAAATTAAAGTTGTTACAATAAGACAATCATTTTATAAATTATTTTCAGAAGAAGATGAAATAATGCAAAAAATAGGACAAGAAGCAAAAGAAAGACCTTGCCTAATATTGGTGAAAATGAAATATAAGGGTATCAAATATACTTTTGCAATACCGTTTAGATCAAACATTGGAAATGCACCAAGAGATACCTATTTTCCACTACCAAATAGGACAACAACAAGAGATGGAAGGAAACATGGTCTCCATTATTCTAAAATGTTTCCTATCATTGAAAATTACTTAATGCGTTATGAAATGGGTGGAGACTTTCAAGAAGAACTAGTGTTGGCTCATATAGAAAAAAATATTAAACAAATTTTTACTGAAGCTAGTGATTATTTAAAGAAATATGAAGAAGGGCGTCGCGAATTATTCTGTGTAGATATAGATAGCGTTTTAGATGAATTAATCAATTAAATAAACAATCCATAAATACGATGATTGATTCGATAAGAAGTCCTTGTTTTTCATATATAATGCTATTATTCTTTATTACTGATGCGATGAAATAGCAGTTGTAATTTATATGATTTACAGATAAAATGATAGTGACAAAAAGGAGAATATATGAAAAAGATAATCGGATGTCTTATCGTTTTAATCTTTATCGTTGGTTGTAGTGCAGATAGTAAGTATTCATTGAAGAATGAATCAATTGTGTGTTCAGTCCATGCGTGTACGATTGATCAAAATAAGGCAGCAAAAGATGTTAAGTTGTTAGATGTCAAAGCTAATCTTTTACTAGAAGGGCAACCTTTGACAAAAGAACAAAAACAATATATACAAGTTATATCGAATGTTGATTTTGATCAAGCTGGTGAATATAAGATTACATTTAAAGTAGAGAAACGTACGATTACGAAGCCTTTAATCGTTAAAATTGTAGAGTGAATAACATGTGTTTTGATTGACAAAAAAAATGATTTGGTGTATAAATTACCTATATCAAAAACGTTTGAAAAGGATAAACGGATATCTTACCTTGATTAGTAGAGACAAGGCGTTTGGTGCAAGCCTTGATTAAGAAGATATCTTACCACCTTGGAGTTGCCCCTGGAAGGGTGTGCCGTAATCATCCGCGTTAAGGATAAGAGTGCATACTTATTGAGTTAAGTGTGAACAAAGGTGGTACCGCGCATGACTGACGTCCTTTGACTGCAGTCTTTTTTTTGTGAAAGATACGAGGAGAATAAAGATGATTGATATTAAAGAAGATGAAAAACTATCAAGATTAAATCACTCTTGTGCACATATGATGGCACAAGCGGTAAAACGCTTATATCCACAAGCTAAATTTTGGGTAGGACCTGTAATCAGTGATGGTTTTTATTATGACATTGATTTAGGTGATGAAGTTATTCGTGATGAAGATTTAGAGAAGATTGAAAAAGAAATGAAGAAAATTGCGAAAGATGGAAAACGCATCACTCGCAAAGAAATAAGTAAAGAAGAAGCAATGGAAATGTTTAAGGATGATCCTTATAAATTAGCTTTAATCGAAGACTTACAAGATGGATCAATTACATGTTACGCTCAAGGTGATTTTGTTGATTTATGTAGAGGACCACATGTAGAAACGGTGAAAGAATGTAAGAATTTTAAATTATTGAAACATTCTGGTGCTTATTGGAAGGGCGATTCTAAGAATAAAATGTTACAACGTATTTATGGAATCTGTTTTGAAAATAAAGAAGATTTAGAGGCTCATTTAGAACTATTAGAAGAAGCTAAAAAACGTGATCATAAGAAATTAGGTCGTGAACTTGATTTATTTATGATGAGTGAATATGCTCCTGGTATGCCATTTTTCTTACCAAATGGAATGGTTTTAAGAAATATCTTAGAGAATTATTGGTATGAAGAACATACAAAAGAAGGCTATCAATTTATAAAGACACCAATTATGATGTCACAAGAGTTATGGGAACGTAGTGGTCATTGGAATAATTATGGCGACAATATGTATATTAGTGATGTTGATGATCGTAAATTTGCGATTAAACCGATGAATTGTCCTGGTAGTATTCTTGTTTATAAAAATAGTTTACATTCTTATAAAGATTTACCAATCCGTATGGGAGAACTTGGTCAAGTTCATCGTCATGAAGCAAGTGGCGCTTTAAATGGTTTATTTAGAGTTCGTACTTTTACCCAAGATGATGCTCATATTTATATGCGAGAAGATCAAATTGAAGAAGAAGTAATGCGTGTTATTGCTTTTGTTGATCGTATTTATTCAGTCTTTAATTTACCATATCGAATTGAATTAAGTACGCGTCCTGAAGAGAAGTTTATTGGAGAAATAGCAGTATGGGAGCGCAGTGAAGCAGCTCTTGCAGCAGCATGTGTCCACGCTGGTAAGACTTATAAAGTAAATCCTGGAGATGGAGCATTTTATGGTCCTAAACTAGACTTTCATATCAAAGATTCTTTGGGTAGAGAGTGGCAATGTGCTACAATACAGTTGGATATGAATTTACCAGAACGTTTTGATTTAACTTATGTTGAAAAAGATGGAACGAAACAAAGACCAATTATGGTCCATCGTGTTATTTTTGGAGCAGTTGAGCGGTTTATCGCCATCTTAATTGAACATTATGCTGGTAATTTCCCTTTATGGTTATCACCAAAACAAATTGTAGTGGTTCCAGTTCACCATGAAGAGCATTTAGCATATGCGGAAAACTTAAATAAAGAATTATTAGCTAATGGATTTAGATCCGAAGTTGATGCTCGTAATGAAAAATTAGGTTATCGCATACGTGAAGCACAGATGCATAAGATTCCTGTTCAGATTGTTGTTGGTCAAGGTGAAGTCGAAAACCAAACAGCAACGATCCGAAGAATGGGATCTAAGGATTCAATTACATTACCAATCAAGGAATTGATTGCGAAACTTAAAAAGGAAGTTGAGGACAAAAAATGAAAAAAATTGCTGCATTATTAATCGCTACGACCCTTTTATTAACGGGATGTGTAGGCGGACAGACAACGGATGTTCCAAATGACAAAGTTAAAATTTTAGCGCCAGCAGGAGCAACAGCTTTATCTTTATTACCATTATATGATAATAAACATGTGAAAATTACGATTGTTCAAGGACCAGAAGTATTAAGTGCTGAACTTGCGAAAGAATCATCGGATTATGATGTTATTATCGCACCTGTTAACTTAGGAACTAAAATGATTCAAGAAGGTAATACACCATTCTTATTAGATTCAATTATTACTTGGGGAAATCTTTATGTAGTTGGAACTAATGCTGAAGCATTAAATCAAGAAGGCGACTTTGCTAGCTTTGGTGAAGGTGCAGTTCCAGGTATGATTTTAAAGAATACAATTGATTTTAACGCAATTATAGCTAAAAATGTTGCTTACAATGCGGTAAGTGATGTTCAAGCACAGTTATTATCAGGTAAAGCAAATGTTGGTTTACTAGCAGAACCTGCAGCTACAGCTACGATTATGAAAGCAAAAGAAAAAGGTATTAGTTTAAGTGTTATCAAAGACTTACAAGCCGAATTCAAAGCAAAACACAACATGGAAAATGCTGGTTATCCACAAGCTGCTATGTTTGTAAAACGCGGTCGTAATAAATCGGGTGAATATGCAAGCAAACGCATCGATAAATTCGTGAATAAAACAGTAAAGAAAGATCCAACACAAATTAGTAAATTAGCTAAGAAAGTTGGCGTTAAGAAGTTAGGTATTCCAAATGAAAAAATTGCTCAATTAACATGGGATAAACAAAATATTAAATATGTTAAGGCAAGCAAAGCAAGTAAAGATCTAACAACTTTCTTAAAAATGTTTAAAATTACTTATTCAGAAGAAATGATAATTCGTTAAACGGTAGAAATACCGTTTTTTTTGATTGCTTATGTTTATAAATATATTATAATGGATGAAGTAAGAAGGTGATTTCCATGAAAAAGCGATATTTCACAATTGGGTGTGTTTTAATTATTACTTCATGGTGGCTTGGAGCATATTTTATGGATAACTCGTATATTCTTCCAACCCCACAGGCGGTTGTTACTTCGATGATGCACCAGCTAACATCACCTGATTTTTATCGAATTGTACTTACTACTTTAACGCGAAGTTCGATGGGGTTGTTATTTGCGTTTATCGCTGCCTTATTATTTGCTTTATGTTCCTATTATTCAAGTATTCTATTAGGTTTATTAACACCAATCATAACCTTGGCAAAGAGTGTACCTAATATATCTTATATTATTATTATATTAATATGGTTTGGTAGAGAAGTATCAGCTACGATTATTACATTTTTAATTCTATTTCCAATGTTTTATAGTAATTTTCTTACTGGACTTGAAAGTAAAGATAAGAAGTTATGTGATGTCTTAAAAATATATCCTTTATCAAAATTCAATCAGATTATTAAAATTGATTTACCAATGTTGAAACCTTTTATTGCTGCATCAATGTCTAGTGGAATTGGACTAGCCTTTAAAGTTGGTGTTATGGCTGAAATATTAGGACAGGTAGATCAAGGAATCGGAAGAGAATTACAGTATTGCCGGATTAATCTTGATATGGCAGGTATTTTTGCTTGGACGATTTGGATTATTATATTATTAGTTATTTTAGAACAGGGATTAAAAATATTCTTTCATAAGCAAAAATTGTAGAGACAAATTGTGTCTCTCTTTTTTTATTATTAGTAAAAAAAATAATGAAATCAGTAATTGTGTTAATAATTGATGAAACTGTCGATAGAATGATGATATTGTGGTAGAATAAGTCGTATATGGAGGTAACTTATGTCGATGAAAAAAATGTTATTAGTAGATGGGAATTCGATGTTATTTCGTGCTTATTATGCAACACTGTATGGAAGAAGCATGACTACCTCAAATGGAATACCAACCAATGCAATTATTGGTTTTGCGAATATGTTACAAAAAGCATTTGAATTGATTAAACCAGATAAGGTATTTGTTGCATGGGATAGTGGTAAACCTACTTTTCGTCATATTGAATATCCTGCCTATAAAGGAACAAGAAAAGAACTTGATCAAGATTTAATTGTTCAATTCTCAATTGTTCGTGAGTATTTAGATGCTTATGGGATTTTTCGCTATGAGTGTGATGGTATTGAAGCTGATGATATTATAGGGACTATGGCAAAGATACATCCTGATTATCAAATAAATATATTATCAAGTGATAAAGATCTTCTACAATTAATTGATCCAACAACGAATGTTTATTTAATGAAAAAAGGTATTAGTGAAATCGATATTGTTGATGAAGCGAGTTTAAAAGCTAGTATGGGAATTACCCCTCATCAAGTAATTGAATTAAAGGGTTTAATGGGGGATACAGCGGATAATATTCCAGGAGTAAAAGGGGTTGGTGAAAAGACTGCTTTAAAACTTTTGGCTGAATATGAAAGTGTTGAAGGAGTTTATGAACATATTGATGAATTAAAAGGTAAGTTAAAAGAGCGATTAATTGAAGATAAAGAGAATGCTTTCTTATCAAAACATTTAGCTACAATTATTACGGATGCGAAGATACCTTTTAAACTTGAAGATTTGGATTTTAAAGAACCAAAACCTGAATTAATCGATTTCTATGCGAAATATGAGATGAACAGTTTTATTCGTCGAAGTGAAAAGAAAAAAGAAACAACGATTGTTAAGGAAGCACCACAATTTGGTAGTGAACATATTGATTCCAAACTTCTACAAGATGGTGCTTTGTTATTCTTAGATATTGATAATGAAAGTTATTATGAAACAACTTTATTTGGAATTGGTATTAAATATAAAGACCGTAGTCAATATATACATAAAGAGGATCTATTAAAAGATCAACCGTTTTTAGATTACTTAAAGAGCGATGCGAAAAAATGTGCTTATGATATAAAAAGCATGTACCATGCCTTTTCTTTACATAATATTGAGATTAATCAATTGTCTTTTGATATTATGATTGCGGCCTTTTTAGTTGATGGAAGTATCAATGATTATCAAAAACTAGCTGATAAATATGGTTTTACTTCAACTAGTGATGATGTTTATGGGAAAAAGGGAAAGCCTAAATTGGCAGATGAAGAATCACGATTAGAGTATGTATTTGCTCAATTAAATTATTTATATCCTTTAATTGAAGAATTGAAACAAGAACTTATTTCATTAGAAATGATGGATTTATTTAATGAAATTGAAATACCATTGGCCTATGTTTTATTTGAAATGGAGCGAAATGGTGTAACAACTGATTTAAAAATGTTAGATCAAATTGCAAGTTCAACTCTTTCTAAAATTGAGGAGTTAAGTTCTCAAATCTATGCAATTGTAGGATTTGAATTTAACATCAATTCACCGAAGCAATTAGCGAGTGTATTGTTTGATGAATTAGGATTAAAAGCTAATAAAAAAAGAAGTACAGCAGTTGATGTACTAGAAAAGTTGGCATCATCGCATCCTGTCATTCCTTTGTTAATGGAACAGCGAAAGGTTCAAAAGTTATATTCTACCTACGCTATCGGTTTAAGTAAACACGTATTAAAAGATGGCAAAATTCATACTATTTTTAATCAATGTTTAACGCAAACCGGACGTTTATCTTCAAGTGAGCCTAATCTACAAAATATTAGTGTTCGTGATGAAGCAGGAAAAGAAATTCGTAAAGCATTTGTGGCAAGTCCTAATCATATTTTATTAGCGGCAGATTATTCACAGATTGAATTAAGAATGTTAGCCCATATGGCAGATGAACATGAAATGATTCATGCATTTAATCAAGGAATTGACATTCATAGTAAAACAGCTATGGAAATTTTTGATTGTCAATTAGAAGAAGTTACTTCACAAATGCGTAGAAGTGCTAAAACAGTTAATTTTGGAATTGTTTATGGACAATCTGAATTTGGTTTAAGTGAACAGTTATCTATTTCTAGAAATGAAGCAAAATTGTTTATTGAAAAGTATTTCGCATCTTATCCTAATATTAAAAAATTTATGGATGAAACGATTACTTTTTGTGAAGCAAATGGTTATGTAAAGACGCTCTTTAATCGACGTCGTACGATTAAAGAAATTCATGATAAGAATTATATGATGCGAGAATTTGGTAAGCGAGCAGCAATGAACGCACCAATTCAAGGTAGTGCGGCAGATTTAATTAAGAAGGCAATGATTTTAGTATTCAATAAAATGAAAGAAGAAAAAATGAAATCAACGATGATTCTACAAATTCATGATGAATTAATCTTTGATTGTGAGTTAGACGAAGTCGAACGAATGAAAGAAATAGTTGAAGATGGAATGTGCCATGCAATGGAATTAAAAGTACCACTAATTGCCGATGCATCTGTTGGGAATTCTTGGTTTGAGGCTAAGTAAAAATGCCTGAGTTACCTGAAGTTGAAACGGTTCGTCTAACCTTAGCACATTTATTAGGGAATCCATGCATTCAAGAGGTTAATGTACGATATCCTAACTTAATTGAAACCCATGATTCATTATCTTTTTCAAATATATTAATTGGCAAAACAATTAAAGATTACAAGCGAATTGGTAAGTATTTAATGTTTGATTTAGGTGATTATATGTTAATATCACATTTACGTATGGAAGGTAAATACTATGTACAAAAACATTGTGATTCTTATGATCCTAAGCATACACATTTGATCATTCGCTTTGAGAATGAAGTAGAATTACGCTACCACGATACACGTAAATTTGGTAGAATGTATTTATATAAGAAAGCAATCGATCCTTATACTTATCCTTGTATGAAAAATGTTGGCTATGATGTATTTGATGAGCGGATTACGGTTGCTTATTTATGGCAGATGCTACATCATCGCACGATTACTTTAAAACAAGCATTATTAGATCAAAGAGTGATGGCTGGTGTTGGTAATATTTATGCTGATGAAATTTGCTTTGCCTTACATCTTCATCCGGAAACAAATATTTCACATTTAAGAAAAAGTGATTTTGAATGCATGATACTTGAAACAAGAAGAATTTTAACTGGGGCAAGTAATGCTGGTGGAACAACGATTCGCTCCTATACTTCACAATTAGGTGTGGATGGGCGGTTTCAACTACAATTAAAAGTACATGGTAGAGAAAAACAAACTTGTTATACTTGTGGTAATCTTATTACTAAAATAAGAGTAGGTGGTAGAGGAACTTATTATTGTAAGGAGTGTCAGAAAAAACGATGAAAAAAATAGGATTAACGGGAAGTATTGGTAGTGGAAAATCTACTTGTATAAAAATTCTACAAAAACATCACATCCGTGTCTTTGATTGTGATAAAATTAATCATGATCTAATTCAAAAAAATGGATTAGGTTATCAAAAGATAGTAGCAGCTTTTGGTCCTAGTATTTTAAATAATGAAGATGAAATTGATCCTAAATTATTAAGTGAATTAATTTTTAAAAACAAAGAAAAGAAACAACAACTTGAAAATTTAATTCATCCTTGTATCAAATCAGTTATTCAATCAAAGTTCAAGGAATATAAAAATGATGCAATGATTGTCGTTGAAGTTCCTTTATTATTTGAAGTAAATTGGATTGATGAATTTGATGAAATTTGGCTTATTGCAAGTTTAGATGAGATACGAATCAATCGTTTAACTAAAGAGCGTGGTATGGATATTAAAGATGTTAAAAAACGGATGGCTGCTCAAATGCCACAGAGTGAAAAGATAAAACGCGCGGATCATGTTATTTTCAATAATGGATCTTTAAGCGAATTAGAAAAGAAGATTGAAAACCTACTTTATAAATGAAAGGAGAATTCAAATGCTTCAACAACAAGATAAATTACATTTAGAATGTGAGCGTACTTTAATTAATCAAGATTATAGTGCTTTAACGATGTTATATTTTCCTTTAATAGAAAAAGATGCTTATTTACTATATCAAATATTAATGAGCGTTGCTTCTGGGAATAAAAAGGTAAATAATCATTTATTAATTAAAAACTTAACTGGGTTAAGTATGGAATTAATTGAAAAGAACCGAATTATATTAGAGCGATATTTATTAGTTAAAACATTTTATAATCCAATTAAAAATAGTTATATTTATCGTATCAATGCACCACTAAGTGGAAATGAATTTCTTACTCATGAAGTATTTGGTCGTCTTTATTATAAGAAAGTAGGAAAACAAATATTTGAATATTCGAAACTTAATTTTGCGACAAATGATGAAAATCGTGAAGGATTTCAAGATATTAGCGATTCTATGAATCAAGTTTTAAAGGATATTTGGAAAGAACAGGATGAACAAGATTATTGTGTGTTAAAACCTGAAAAGTCACAAGATAATCAAATGTACATGAAATATTTTAATCAAATGAGATTTCTTGAAGGGTTGAGTGAATTGGTATTTCCAAGTAAACTTAGAACAAACCAAAACTTAAAAGAAATTGCTAAGTTATCTTTTCAATATGGAATAAGTGAAAAGAAGATGAAAGTGATTGTAAGTCAAAGTGTTGATTTAGGAAATAATACATTAGATTTAAAGAAAGTTGCGAAAAAAGCTTTAAAAGAACATAGTGATTTAGACTTTAATTCAAATAATAATCCATATGAGATGCATCCAGTTCAGTTTTTAAGAAGCCTTCAAAATGGAATTGAAGTTAGTAGTGTTGATAAGAATTTAATTGTTCTTTTATTAGATCAATACCAATTGAAACCAGATGTTGTGAATGTTTTATTAGAATATGTATTAAAACAATTAAATCAAAAATTATCAAAGGCATATGCTGAAAAGGTTGCTAGTACATGGGTTCGATTAAAGATTGATACAGCGAATAAAGCGCTTCAACATATTGCACAGCAAGATAAAAAAACAAGTTATAGTAAAAAAGCGGAATTACCAAAATGGTATCAAGAAGCAGGAATGAAGATAGATGCTCATAATGCTGATTTTGATGATGAAGCTTTAAAGGAAAAGTTAAAGAAGTTGGGAGGTAAATAGAATGGAAAAAGTACAGTTTAATTTCACTTTAAATGATGAACAAAAAGCCCTTAAAAGAAAATTGATTGATTCATTAAAAAAGAACAAAGATGTGATTTCATGGTTGAATAACCATCAATTAGATGAAAGTTTCTTAGAGGATCATAGTGCTACGATATCGGATTGGGTTGATCAATTAAAGTTGTGTGGGAATTGTAAGGGGATTGAGCAATGTCGACAACCAAGAATAGGAGCTTACTTACAACTAACTTATGATGGAGTTTTATTGGAACAAATTGTTAAATGCAAGTTTTCATTAAAAGAAAATGATGCTTTATCTCATAAAAAACAATATCGTATTTGTGATTTAAGTGATGCAAACCTTAAGATTAATTTAAGTGAAATATCGATTGATCATGAAAGTATTGATTACAAGATGATATTAGCTTATATTAATGACTTTTTGATGCAAGAAAAACAACAAAAAGGGATTTATTTTTATGGTAGACCTGGAGTTGGTAAGACTTATTTAGCGGCAGGGATTACTAATTATTATGCGAAAAAGGGAAAAGTAATCGGATTTGTGAATGTTGCTCGGTTAATTGGTGATATTAAAAATTTATTTGGGGATAATGATGCTGTGCGTAGTAAAGTTGAACAATTAAAAAAAGTGGAAGTATTAGTACTCGATGATATTGGTGGAGAGAGTATTACTAGATGGAGCCGTGATGAAATTTTATTACCTATTTTAGATGAGCGAATGGAAAATAAACGATTGACAATCTTTACTAGTAATTTTTCATTTAAAGATTTATATCAACACTATGAGTTAAATGAGGCAAATGTCAGTGATAAAATTGGTGCGGATCGAATCATGGACCGAATTAAAGCGCTATCATGTGATAAATTTATCAATGGTGTAAGCAGACGTATTTAAAACGCTAGTAATTCAAAGTGAAAAATGGTATTATTATTAGCGTGAATGGAGGCGATTTATATGATGAAACGCATCGGTATTCTTACTTCTGGAGGAGATGCTCCAGGGATGAATGCAGCAATTCGCGCCGTTACTCGTGTCGCTTTAAATAGTGGAATCGAAGTATTCGGAATATACGATGGTTATCGAGGAATGGTAGAAGGTTTAATTGAACCTTTGAGCAAACAGAGTGTCGGCGATATTATTGATCGTGGTGGCACGCTTTTAGGATCTGCTCGATTACCTGAATTTAAAGATCCAATCGTAAGAGAAAAAGCAGTAGAACAATTAAAGAAACGTGGAATAGAGGCAATTGTAGTTATCGGTGGAGATGGTTCTTATCGTGGCGCATTAGCACTAACGGAAATGGGAATCAATTGTATTGGGCTTCCTGGTACAATCGATAATGATATAAGCTGTACCGATTTCACAATCGGTTTTGATACGGCACTACATACAATTGTAGATGCAGTAGATAAATTACGGGATACATCAAGTTCACATCATCGTTGTTCGGTAGTTGAAGTGATGGGGAATCGTTGTGGAGATTTAGCCCTATGGGCAGGTCTTGCCTGTGGTGCTGAAATTGTTGTTACCGCACAAACTGGTTTTGAAGAAACGGAAGTATTAGAGAGATTACGTGATTTTGATTTAGTTCGTAAGAAACGTCATGCAATTGTAATTATTTCTGAAAAAATTACCGACGTTCATCAATTCGCTCGTAAAGTTTCACAGACAACTGGATTCAGTGGTCGTGCAACTGTGTTAGGTCATGTTCAAAGAGGTGGTTCGCCGATGCCATCGGATCGTGTGCTTGCGTCTAGAATGGGTGAAAAAGCCGTTGATTTATTGATGCAAGGTATTGGTGGTCAATGTGTTAGTATTAAAGATAATCAAATTATTAGTGTGCCGATTGAGGAAGCATTAAACATGTCAAGGACAACTCGTCGTTCACTTCAAAACTTATTTGATCGTCTAGTTTAAACTATGGAAGGGATAAGGGTAAGAAAAATGATGTCAATGGAAAGAAAAACAAAGATTATTTGTACGATTGGTCCAGCAACTCAAAGTAAAGAAATGTTAATGAAACTTGCTGATACTGGAATGAACGTATGTCGATTAAACTTTTCTCATGAAACACATGAGGATCATTTAAGAAGAATTGAAATAATTCGTGATGCTGCAAAGGAAAGTGGTCATGAATTAGCTATTTTATTAGATACAAAAGGACCAGAAATTAGATGTGGTGTATTTGAAAAGGGACAAGAAACGTATGCAATTGGTGAAATCGTTGAACTTCATCGTGAAGAGATTATGGGAACTCATGAAAAGTTTCATATTCAATGCCCGGAATTATTTGATGATGTAAAGGTTGGCGGTACCATTTTAATTGATGATGGGAAAATTCGTTTAACAATCTTGGAAATGCGTGAAGGTGTTATCGTTTGTCGTATTGAAAATCCAGGTGTTATTAAGAATCGTAAAGGTTGTAATGTTCCCAATGTTCGCTTAAGTATGCCTTTTATATCTGAAAAAGATGAAAGTGATATTCGTTTTGCTGCTCGTAATAATGTTGATTTTATAGCAGCATCTTTCACAAGACGTAAAGAAGATGTTCTTGCGATTCGTAAAATCTTAAAAGAAGAAGGAAAAGAAAGTTTACAAATTATTGCTAAGATTGAAAACCAAGAAGGTTATGATAACTTAGACGAAATATTAGAAGTAGCTGATGGTATCATGGTTGCTCGTGGTGATTTAGGAGTTGATGTTTCTTTAGAATTAGTTCCTATTTACCAAAAACAAATGATTAAACGTGCAAATGCGTTAGGGAAACCGGTTATTACCGCAACTCACATGTTAGAGAGTATGCAAGCAAATCCACGTCCAACTCGTGCAGAAGCAAGTGATGTTGCCAATGCAGTATTAGATGGTACGGATGCTATTATGCTAAGTGGAGAGTCTGCTGTTGGTGCTTATCCTTGTGAAGCAGTTCATGTAATGGATACGATTTCAAAAGCAATTGAAGAGATTCTTCCTTATCGTGAACGTCTAAAAAAGGCAATTTCTACTTCTCAACGCACTAATGAAGATGCGATTGGTATGTCTGCTGCAGATACGGCTTTAGCTTTAAATACAAGTGCAATTATTGCCTTTACTCAAAGTGGTAATACAGCCCGTCGTTTAGCTAAGTTTCGTCCTAAGTGTCCAGTAGTTGCTGTTTGTTTTGATGCTCATACACAACGTTCTTTAGCCGCTACATGGGGTGTTACAACGGTTTTAAGCAATGTTAATAATAATCCTAGTAATGAAGTTGATTTAGCTCGTGAAGTTGCGAAAAGCCTTGGTATTAAAGATGGTGAAAGTGTAATTGTAGTTGCTGGATATCCAGTTGGTTGCGGTGCAACTAATGCAATGAAAATTATTGAAGTTAAATAGTTCAACAAATAGATGGTTGTAGAATCATCTTTTTTTGTACCGTTTTTTGTTAGTTTCATAGAATAGGATGGGGGAAATGATATGACACTAGATGAAGTTAGTTTAAATCAAATGGTAGAAATTGTTGCAATTCATAATACTGGAGCGATTCGTCGACGTTTATTTGATTTAGGAATAATGAAACATGCAATGATTCAGCCAGTCTTACAAAGTCCAACGAACTTGATGCGCGCTTATCGTATTCATGATACAACAATAGCCTTGCGTAATATCGAAAGTATTTTTATTGAAGTAAAATATTTCTATAAATAGATTGTATTTATTCGCTTAATGATTATAATTTATTTTGGGAGATGATATTATGAAATATGCAATTTTATATTCAAGTAAAACTGGTAATACAAAAAAAGTAGCTGAGGCAATTAAGTTAGCTTTAAAAAATCATGAATGCATTGCTTGTGATGATAAATTTTCAATTGAATGCTTAAATGCCGATATAATCTTTTTAGGATCATGGACAGATAAAGGTACTTGTAGTGATGAAATGAAACAATTTTATGCAAAGTTATCAAATCAGAAAATTGCTTTGTTTGGTACGGCCGGTTTTGGTGGTAATAAGGAATATTATGAAAATCTTGCGAAACGAAGTATTCAATTATTACCTGAAACATGTCATGTCCTTGGTTCTTTTTACTGTCAAGGTAAAATGCCTGATGTGGTTAAAAATCGCTACGTAGCAATGTTAAGAGAGCATCCTGATGATACTAACTTACAAGTTAGTATTGAAAACTTTGAACAAGCTAAAAACCATCCTGATCAAGAAGATATTAAAAAAGCACAGATGTTTGCTTTTAAAATGATCGAGTTAAGATAGCAAGTGCTATCTTTTTTTCAAAAATGGTGTAATAAAACAAGTAAGTTAACAAAATTTGACAATTAAGAGGATAATGAATAACAAAATTGAAGGTAGCGTCTTCGTAGCTTGTGAAATAATACTTATGGGCATATGGCGTAAGTGTATATGACAAGCATTCTATTAAAAGTGAAATTATCTCATATGAAAGCAAAGAAAATAGCAGTCTTCAATACAGAAGGAGAATGTAAACTATTAAAGTGGAAATTAAAACTATAAGAAAAGAACAGGATTACTTAATCCTTTAGAATAATATTTAAGTTGTTTGTTTTATTCATGTGTACGCTACAATCGATCCATTAAAATCTTATTTCGCTCTATTCAATTATTGCTAAAGCATGCACCCATTTAATTTTAAATAATAGACTATAATGATTAGTAAATATTTATTATGAATGGGGGATCTACATGTATTTTTCAAACTTGAAACAAAAGAATGATAAGATAAATGAATTATATGAAAAGGAAGGGAAACTTCGAATTGCATTAGTTGGTAATCCTAATGTAGGTAAGAGTACTGTATTCAATGCTTTAACTGGTTTAAATCAACATACAGGTAATTGGCCTGGAAAGACAGTAGATCTTGCAATCGGTTCATATTATTATAAAAATAAAAGATTTGAATTAATTGATTTACCAGGTACTTATTCGCTTCAACCAAATTCAAAAGAAGAACAAATTACAACTGATTTTATCTGTTTTGAGAACTGTGATGTATGTATGGTTATATGTGATAGTACCTCTTTAAAAAGAAACTTAAATCTAGTGATACAAACCTTAGAAATTACTTCTAAGGTTGTTGTTTGTCTTAATTTAGATGACGAAGCACAAGCATTAGGTATTAAGATTGATGAAAAATTATTAAGTGAATATCTTGATTGTGAAGTAGTAAAATTAAATGCTAGAAGTAAGAAAGGCTTTAAAAATTTAAAAGAAGCAATTATTAAAACTTCTAAAAAGCAACAAAGTGAGCGAATCATTGTAACATATGATTTAAAGATTGAATATTTATTGGGCGATATTATAAAAGAAATAAGAACAACAAAATTGAATCCTCGTTATCTTGCGATTCATTTATTAAATACGTTTATTACAGATGAATATGATGATTATTTAGAAGATAATTTGATGAAATGTAAAGAAACAATCAATGTTTGTCATAAAAAATTAATAAGTTATGGAATTGATCAACAATATATTGAAATGATTGTGGAAAGAATAAATAAACAAGCCACGATGATTTGTGATGCTTGTCAGATTAAAAGTGATAAAGATGCTTATTTAAAAGATTATCGAATTGATCGAATTGCCACGAATAAAGTATACGGATTGTTTCTAATGATGTTACTTTTAGCAATCATCTTTTGGATTACGATTCGAGCTGCTAATGTACCGAGTCAAATGTTAGTACAATTATTTTCTATCATTGAAGATAAATTATGGATTATTTTAAAATACCTTCATATTCCGCTCTTCCTACAACGTTTTTTAATGGAAGGTATTTATATGAGTGTATCCAATGTTATTGCGGTTATGTTACCTCCAATGGCCATTTTCTTTCCAATGTTTACGATTCTAGAAGATTTAGGTTATTTGCCACGTATTGCATTTAACTTAGATGGATATTTTCAAAAAGCTAGTGCTTGTGGAAAACAGGCATTGAGCATGTGTATGGGGTTTGGTTGTAATGCCGTAGGGATTAGTGGTTGTCGTATTATTGATTCTCCAAGAGAGCGCTTAATCGCAATTCTTACAAACAATTTTGTACCTTGTAATGGACGTTTTCCAACCTTAATTGCGATTATTACTATGTTCTTTTCTGGAATGTTTATTGATCCATGGAATGGGATTATATCAACGCTTATCTTAATGATGATTATTATACTTGGCATAATATTAACCTTTATTACTTCTAAAATATTATCAAAAACAATTCTTAAAGGAATTCCTTCGTCTTTTACTTTAGAATTGCCACCTTATCGTACTCCTCAATTTACAAAAGTGATTGTTCGCTCTATTTTTGATCGAACCTTATTTGTATTAGGTAGAGCGGTAAGTGTAGCGATACCAGCAGGTGCAATTATTTTTATATTAGCTAATACAATCATTGGTGATACAACTCTGTTATTAAAGATTGCGGATTTTCTCAATCCATTCGCACATTTAATGGGGATTGATGGCGTAATATTATTTGCATTTATTTTAGGATTTCCAGCGAATGAAATAGTTGTACCGATTATGATTATGGCTTATATGGCAAAAGGGCATATGATTGAAATTAGTAATTTGGTTGTATTAAAATCATTGTTTTTAGAAAATGGCTGGACTGCTCTTACTGCAATTTGTACGATGTTATTTTCATTGATGCATTTTCCGTGTGCAACAACTATATTAACAATAAAGAAGGAAACAAATTCATGGTACTGGACAATCTTTGCTTTCTTATTACCTACGATAATTGGTATCTTTTTATGTATTATTACCGCATTTGTAGTAAGATTATTTCTACCTAATTTGTAAATCGTTTATTTAGAGTTGAATAATGATTTAAATTAGGTATAATGGTAAAGAAAGATTAAGATTATAGGGGACTAGATAATATGGAACAAACACTTTCTTATCATGGAATCAACGGGAAAAGGCGAAAGTATCGTGATTTAATTACGATTGTGTGTGTGGTTATTGCATCCGCTGTGATGGCGATTAATATCAATACCTTCGTATCAGCGGGAGGATTATATCCAGGTGGTTTAACCGGTCTTACGATCTTAGTTCAAAGAATAGCAGATAGTTATTTTGGAATTACACTTCCTTATACGGTTGTAAACTTAACTTTAAATGCAATTCCAGCTTACATTGGTTATCGCACCGTTGGGAAAAAGTTTACAATGTTTTCTGTACTAATGATTTTCTTAACTGGTGTCTTTGTTGATATTCTGCCAATTAGTAGTATTACGTATGATATTTTATTAATTGGTGTATTTGGCGGTATTATCAATGGAGTAGCACTTGGAATTGCTTTACGTGGTGGAGCAAGTAGTGGTGGAACTGATTTTATTGCGATTGCCTTAAGTAAAAAATTAAATATGCCAACATGGAACTATATCATGGGATACAATGTTGTGATGTTACTTGCTGCTGGTTATTTATTTGGTTGGGAAAAAGCTTTGTATTCTATTATATTCCAGTTTTGTTCCACACAAATATTAAATACAATTCATCTTAAATATAAGAAAATGACCTTATTTATTATTACTAATAAGGGAGATGAAGTAGCTCATCAATTACTTGTATTTACGCATCATGGAGTAACTCGTTTTGAAGGAATCGGAACTTATTCAAATAAACCTAGAACGCTTTTATATACAGTAATTGCCACAAATGAGGTTAAAAAAGTAATGAATGTTGTAAGGATGATTGATGCTCATGCCTTCATTAATGTAGCGAAAACAGAACAAGTGGATGGACGATTTTATCAACCACCAATTGAATAAAGATGTTATAATAACGTTAACATCTTTTTATTTTTTGAAGGGAGAAAACATATGGACAAAAAATACCCAGCCGTTGATATTATGAAGTTTGTTTGTTCTTTTTTAGTAATTGTTGTACATACTTCTCCTTTATTGCCTTATTCTTATTTAGGTAATTTTATTTTAATTAATATTATTGGAAGAATTGTAGTTCCTTTCTTTTTTATCTCAACAGCTTTTTTTGTGAGAAAAAATACAATAAAACGAGGTAATCTATATTTTAAGAAATATATTATTGCGTTAATTCAATTATATTTATTTTGGAGTGCTATTTATCTTCCAATTGGAATTCAATGGATTCAAGCTAATTTTAGTTTACCTTGGTTTTTATATCCAGTTGCATTATTAGTTGCCCTATTTTATATTGGAACTTATTTCCATCTTTGGTATATACCTGCTTTGATCTTTTCACTTGTTTTAATTCATCTATTATCAAAACATTTTTCTTTTAAAGTTCTTTTCTCAATTTCATTTGTCTTATTATGTATTGGGGCCTTGGAAACTTACTATGGAGTTATTTCAAATGAAATATTATTAAATATAATTGATAATTATATGAAATACTTTGTGACAACTCGTAATGGTTTCTTCTTTGGTTTATTTTATGTCACCTGTGGATATTATTTGGCTACGAATCAATCGCTTTCAAAATTTAAATATAATGGCTCTTTATCAATTGTCTTTGCGATAGCCCTAACAATTGAAGCCTTTTCTTTATATAAAACGAATTCTATAAATTTTAACTTCTTAATAATGGCAGCACCTTTTACTTTTTTCTTTTTTCAATACCTAAGAACATTACAAGTTCCTTGGAAATTAAATTATGCGAAAATCAGAGAATATTCTAACTTATATTATTTTACGCATGCGATATTTTTAGTTCTTGTACCTTATGTTTTATCGTTATTTCATCAACAAGCTTTATTTGATGATTATGGTTTTGTAAGATTCTTTTCGGTTTTAATTGGTACCCATATTATCTCTAATTTAATTTATCATTTTAAAAATACAAGACTAGGGAAAATGTTTCGTTTCATTTAAAAAGGAAGTCAATTTGACTTCCTTCTTTAATATTTATATTAGCCTCTTAAGAGAATTGTTAATAATGAAACAAGATAAACACTTACTCTTTGTGGTTTTAAATGTGCAAAGCTTTGTTTAGTGATTTCCGCAATGGCACACAGTTTATCAACCCCTTGAAGAATCCATCCCTCTGCGGTGCGGGGCATATGAATACTCATAGGCCACATATGGTGAACGATGGCATCTGCCATGATATCATTTACTTCAATCAGTTCTCGAGCACTTTGTAATGCGACAATTGGATGGACAACAGAATGTCTTCCTTCCATTGGCTGTTCTTTGTTTTTCCAGTCATATAAGAATAAATCGTGAACTAAACCAGCACGAGCCGCACTTACATAATCTAAATTAAATTTACGACATAGTAGAAATGAATAATATGAAACATTAATACTATGTTGAAAACGAGTTGTTTTTAAATGCTGATGAAATTCTTTAAGTTGCTGAATATCATCAAAATCAAGGATATCACGAATGCAATCGACAAATTCTATGGTAATATCTTTTTGTGGTTCAACAAGATCATTTCTAGAACAAATTGCTTTATTCATCTCATCCCTCTTTTCTCAATATGAATATACTTTACCACATTTTAAAAATAATACTACATAATTTTTATGTTAAATATAAAATTCTTTCTTCAAATTTTACCTATTTATTAAAAAATCGTATATAATATTATTTAATGAAAGAAGTTGGTGATTTGTTTGATTGAAGAATGTTATCTTCATGTGTTGGATCCTAGTGCAAATATTTTAGTAGAAAGCGAAAATAGAAGTGCAATGGAAGAAGCAACTCAAAAGGAAATTGAAATTAAAATAAATAAAGCAATGCAGAGTAGTACCAAAAGAAAAGCGGTATTTAATGATGATAATGAAGTGTTAAAACTTATTCATCAATTAAACGATAAGACAATCGATTTAAAAACATTTTCTCATACGATGATTGAAAAAATCTTTGAAACAAAAAAACAATATGGTTTATATGAGGCAAGTGATGTGATGATTGCTTCTGTATTATATGAAGAACGACGTTATCTTATGATATTAGATAATGCTTACAAAGAGGGTTTGACTCATTATATACAAAAAGGAGAAGCTTATAATCAAAATGATCTTATGATATATAAAACAATCTTTTCAACTAATATTGTTAAGAGGGATCATATTGTAATCATTGAACTAAGCGATGATTCACTTTCAATCATTGAAAATAAGGTTGATATCAATGATGCGAAAGTATCCTTATACGCAGATTTAATTCTAAAGGTATCAAGTGAAAATTCTTATAAAGAAAAGATAAAAAATATTCGTAATATCAGTGAAGAAATGTTGGAGAAGTTCGATGGCGAAAAGTTGAAAAGTATTCCGAAAGTTAAACAAATAATTTGTGATGCTGCTAATAAAGAAGAATCTTTCAATGTTAGTGATTTAGCTGAAGTAATGTTTTATGATCAACCGATTGCGAAGCAAGAATTTATTGACGCAACATCACGCGCTGGCGTTGGTGAAAAAGTTCAAAGTGAATATGTAAAAGCAAGTCGTAGTGAGCAGGTACAAAAGATTAGAACAGATAAAGGAATTGAATTAATTATTCCAGTTGATTATATGAATAGTGATTATGTAGAGTTTATTCAAAATGATGATGGTACAATTACCATCAATTTAAAATATATCAATCATATTGTATCGCGATAGCGAAAGGGAGGTAAAAGATGATTAAAATTGAAAAAACGAGTGTTATGAACTTTGAAAATGCAATGCGTGGAGCCCGTAACCCAATGAATAGTTGGGCACGTGGAGATAGTTCCTATGATCAAGATGGAAACTATATCCTAGGTCCAAATGATTTAGATCTAGCAAAAAGGTTAGCACATGCAGGAAGTGATCATCGAAAATTTATTCGTCAAATCATTGTCTGCGTTGATTTTAATGCACCGATGTATTGGTGGAAAGAGTTTGATACTTATAAGGTTGCTACGGTTGCTAATTCAACCTCAACGATGCATAAAATTCATTCAAAACCTTTTACTCGTGATGATTTTGCTCATGATGAAATGAATCAAGAAGCACTTTTATGTTTGGATGGAATCATTGAAGTTCTAGAAAAATTACGTTTGACTTATTTGGATACAAAAGATAAAAAGGTATGGTATTCAATGATTCAATTATTACCAAGTAGTTATCTTCAATTAAGAACGGTGACAATGAACTATGAAACTTTAGTTAATATTCATCATGCTCGCTCTAACCACAAACTAAAGGAATGGCATCAGGTATGTGCGTGGATTGAAACTTTACCTTATGCATCTGATCTGATTTTAATTTCTTAAAATATGAGGACAATCGATTGTAGATTGTCTTTTTAATTACATTTTATAATATTTTTTTACTTAAGTTGATAAAAGCATGGTAGTTATTTTATACAAATTGCTTTATAATAAAAACATGTGAAGGTGAATAATATGAAAAAAATAATTAGTTTAATCATTGTTTGTATTTTAATCTTAAGTGGATGTTCAAATAATCAGGAGGATTATGGACTAAATCCAGATAAACCGGTAGAGATAAGTATTTGGCATTATTATAATGGTACGCAGAATAATAAATTTAATGGCATGGTACAATCCTTTAATGAAAGTGTTGGACTTAAAGAGGGAATTAAAGTTACCGCAAGTTCTTTAGGTAGTATTAATGAAGTTGGTAGCCAAGTAATGGCTTCTTTGAATAAAGAAGAAGGCGCGAAGAAAATGCCTGATATTTTTAGTGCTTATCGTGATTTAGGTTATGATGTTAATAAAAAAAATGCAGCCGTTGATTTAAAAAAATATTTAAGTGAAAAAGAACTTGATTATTATAATGAAGATTTTATAAAAGAAGGAATGTTTGATAAGCAACTTTTAATCTTTCCAACAAGTAAATGTAGCGAATTATTAATGTTGAATAAAACCGATTGGTTACCATTTGCGAAAGCAACCAATTCAACTTTAAGAGAACTATCGACATGGGAAGGTTTACTAAAAGTTGCTAAGCGTTATTATGAATACACAGATGATCTTACGGCGACTTTAAACGACGGATCTGCTTTTTTTGGAAGAGATGCCTTTGCGAATTATATGTATGTTGGCAGTGAACAGTTAGATTCGCATTTATTTTCAATTGAAAATGGAAAAGCTAAGGTTACCCTTGATAAAAAGATTATTAAAAAATTATGGGATCATTATTATATGCCTTATGTAAGTGGATATTTTTTAAGTGAAGGTAAATTTGCAAGTGATGATGCGAAGACGGGCGATATTTTAAGTTATGTTGGTTCAAGTAGTTCTGCTAGTTATTTCCCAAAAGAAGTTACGATTGATGATACCCAAACGCATTCAATAGAAAGTATTTTCTTAAATGCTCCTCAATTTACGGATGGGGAAAAGATAGTGATTCAACAAGGTGCTGGGATGATGGTAGCTAAATCAAATAAGAAGCAAGAATATGCAGCTACGCTCTTTCTAAAATGGTTTACCCAAGCAAAACGTAATTTAGAGTTTTCAATTGATTCAGGATATGTACCAGTTAGTAAAGAAACGACGAATGAGAAGAATTATCAATCAATGGTAAAGAAACTAGATGGCGAATATAATCGTAATGTAGTTGCTGGGAATACGCAAACAATAAAACAATTTGCACAAAATAAAGCATTTGTGAATGATGCCTTTGATCATAGTTTTGAACTACGTAAAATATTAGAAACATCAATGCCTAATAAAGCAAAAGAAGATCGTGCAATTGTTGTTTCTCGACTTGATAAAGGGGAAAGTCTTGATGAAATATTAGTTGATTATCGTAAGGAGGATCATTTTAATAAATGGTTTAATGAATTTGAAACACAATTAAAGGAATGTATTCAATGAGCATGAAATATAGAGCACTACCAAAAAAATCAATTATTTATAAAATACTATTGCCAAGTGTTGCAGCCTTAATTCTTCAAGCAATCATTTTTTTCGCTGCTATTATTTATGGAGGAGTATTTGATCAATTACAGAATAATCGCTTAGATTCTTTAAGTGACCAAGTGGCAAATCGTAAGAATTATTTAGAAAATCAAATGGTTCAACGCTGGTCAAATATTGATAATTATGAACAAATATTTTCTAATAAAATACAAGATTATTTAGAAACGTATGGAGCTTCCCTTAATACATTAAATAATCGAAGAATTGATGAAATTCTTATTCAATGTAATCAAGATTTACAACAGATGCTTCGCTATAGTGAAGCAACGGGGGCTTTTCTATTATTAGATCAAACTAATGGTTCTCAAGAGATTCCAGGTATTTATATCAGTGATGGAGATCCTAATACGATTATTAGTGATAATAGTGATTTGTTATATCAAATTGCACCTAGTACCTTAGTTAAGGAACAAGGAATTGGTATGGCTCAATCATGGGGATCAAAGTTTTCAAGTGATACAAGAAACAAGGATTTTTATAAAAAACCATTAGAAACATTACATAATAATCCTACTTTATCGCCAATAAATGTTGGTTATTTCTCTAAACCTTTTAAATTAACATCACAAACAAAAGATGTGATTACTTATTCAGTTCCAATTGTTGATGACAACGGAATAAGTTATGGAATATATGGAATATCATTAAAACTCGATTATATTACATCATTTTTACCTTTTGATGAATTAGTTGAAGATCATAGTGGTAGTTATTATGTAGAGGTTAAACAAGATAATACGTGTAGTGAAATCTTGAATAATGGAGATACCTATCGCAGCTATGTTCAAAAAGATGGCATATGTAAATTAAAGAATAAAAATGTAGATTCAAATACATATCAAGTAAAAACAAAGGACAATACATCAAATGATGTTTATGCAAGTAGTGAAACTTTAAATTTATACTCAGATAATTCTCCTTTTGCGGATGAAACATGGTATTTGATTGGTATGGCTACCAATCGATCTTTGTTTACTTTTAGTTCAAAGATTATGACTTTATTAGGAATAACTTTAGTTTTAAGTTGTTTTGCGGCAATTATAGGTTTGTTACTAATGGCTCAAAGAATTGCGAAGCCAATTACAAAATTAGTTGAACAAGTAAATCACAGTAATCCAGATCAGAGAATTACATTACAGAAAACAAATATTGATGAAATTGATAATCTAGCAAATTCAATTCTTCATTTATCAAAATCAGTAGCAAAATCGGCATCGCGTTTTTCTCAGATTATCGATTTGTCTGGTGAATCGATTGGAGCATTTGAATACGTTATTGGAGATCAAAAGGTTTATTGTACGAACCAGTTCTTCACTATCTTACAATATCCTCAAAATACTGGTAATTATTTAGATATTAATATTTTTGATGAAATTATGGATAAAGCAAGTCGTCATCAAGTTATTGATCAGGAAGATGTTTTCTGTATTCAAATCACATCGTATCGAAAGAAATGGATACGAATTCGTAAAGGTCAAGATGGTAATCGCTATTATGGTGTATTGCTTGATGTTAGCAATGAAATGAAAGAACGTAGTAAACTTTTATATGAACGTGATCATGATGTTTTGACTGGTTTAACTAATCGTCGTGCATTTGTGAATGCAATGAAAGATTTACTTAAATCTAGTGATTTGAAAATTGGAGCTTTATTGATGTGGGATTTAGATAATTTAAAATATGTGAATGATACCTATGGTCATGACTATGGAGATGATTATTTACAACGTGCAGGGAAGTCATTAGCTTTGTTTAAGAAGTATAATGCACTTGTTGCACGTATGAGTGGGGATGAATTCTATGTCTTCTTATATGGCTTTGATTGTAAAGAAGATATTATACAAATTATTAATCAACAATATAAATTGATGAACGATGCTTTTATCTATTTACCTGGTGGTGAGACTTTTAAAGTAAAAGTTTCGATGGGACTATCATGGTATCCGTTAGATTCAACAAATTATGATGAATTAGCTAAGTATAGTGATTTTGCAATGTATAAAGCTAAAAATACAATTAAAGGTCATTTTGTTGAGTTTAATAAAGAAATATATCAAGAAGAATCTTATTTATTTGAAGGTGTAGAAATATTAAATCGTTTATTTAAAGAAGAAAAGATTCAATTTGCTTTACAACCTATTATTAATATGAAAAATGGTTTGATTTATGGATATGAAGCTTTAATGAGATCACAAATTGATTATTTTAAGAGTCCAATGGAAATTATAAGAATTGCAAAGGCACAATCTAAGTTATATCAATTAGAACAATTAACATGGAAGAAAGCAATTGCTTTATTTGATGATGTATTAGCTAATAAACCTAATTGTAAATTATTTATTAATTCAGTGCCTAATTATATTTTATCTAGAAAAGATATTGATAATATTGTGAAAGGTAAAGAATCTTTTCTAAATCAAATTGTTATGGAAATTACTGAAAACGATGAAATTAGTAAAGATGCAATGTTAGCTAAAATTGAAATAATAAAAGAATGGCATGCTCAAATGGCAATGGATGATTATGGTACCGGTCATAATGGAGAATTAACTTTACTTACTTATCCACTTCAATTTGTGAAGATTGATATGTCAATTATTCGAAATTTAGATAATGATTTAGGTCGTCAAAAACTAGTGGCTAATATTATTTCATATTGTCATTCACAAAATATTAAAGTCATTGGAGAAGGAATTGAAACAAAGAATGAATTTATAAAACTATGTGAATTAGGAATTGATTATGGACAAGGATTCTTAATTGGTGAACCAAACTTTGAATGTAAAGATATTAATCCTGAAGTAATATCTTTGATTACTCATATGAAAAAAGGATAAGCACGCTTATCCTTTCACATAGTCTTTCATAACTTCTGGTAAATTACAGGTAATTATAATCTTTTCTTCAAGAAAAGGATGAATAAAATCTAATTGAAGAGCATGTAGGGCAAGTGTTTCAAAAGGTTTTTTACTTCCATATAATGCATCCCCTAAAATTGGATGATGAATGGATGCTAAATGAACCCGTATTTGATGAGTACGACCCGTTTCTAGTTGAAGTTTGCATACACTATATTGATGTTTTTGGTCAACTTTTAACACTTGAAAGTTAGTTTTTGAGGGTTTTCCACTTTTTGATATACGCATTTTTTTAGAATCATGACGATCGCGTGCAATTGGAGAATTAATACTTCCTTTTTGATTTAAAGTCATACAACCTTCAACGATCGCAATATAAGTACGACGAATCTTTTTTTCACTCATCATTTGATCAAAATATGGTTGGAATAAGGAACATTTACTATATAGGAGCAAACCGCTTGTATCAACATCTAAGCGATGAAGTGGACGTACGCCAATATCTTTATTTTGAGTTTGGTAATAATAAGCAACTTGATTACTTAAGGTATGTTTAGTTTCTTGATTTAAAGAGTATATTAAGAGGGGACTAGGTTTAGCTACGGCTAAGAAGAAATCATCTTCATAACATATTTCTGGTAAGATTTTTTCAATTGGGCTATCTAGATGATCCTGAAAGGCTAAAAGCGAAAGTTCATCAAAGACATGTAATATGGTACTTCGATTAGGATACTGTTCATTTAATGAAATTTCATGATTTTGAAATAATAAATGAATCGCTTTCTTACTTGGAAGATAGGTTTCTAAGAAAGACATTAGTGTTTTACCATCATAACTTTGGGGAATTGTAATTAATATAGTTCGATCTTTTATTTGATATTTCATTTTAGTACCTCGCTTATCTTTAATTATGCTTGTTTTTATTTAAAGATGCAATTCAATTCAACGCTTTTTTATGAATTTTAGTGAGATATGATAAATAGGTTGTGGTATAATATATGAGTTATAAAATATAAAGAAGAGGAAACATTATTATGATTAATCGAAACATAGCATCCATTATTAAAATGTTAGATAGTGAAAATATTGATTCAAAATATTCAAATGAAATGATTCATGGAGTTAGTATTGATACACGTACTTTAGTAAGTGGGAATTTATATGTACCGATTGTAGGGAAAACCTTTGATGGTCATAAGTTTATTAATAAAGCAATCGAGGCAGGTGCTGTCGCTTGCTTATGGGATAAAAATCATAAAGTACCAGACGTTGATTTCCCCTTTATTATTGTTGAAGATACGACCTTAGCCCTTCAAGCATTGGCTCATGCCTATCGATTACAATTATCGTGCAAAGTAGTGGGAATTACAGGTAGTAATGGAAAAACAAGTACTAAAGATATTCTTGCGGCAATGTTATCGAAGCATTACATTACTCAAAAAACATTAGGTAATTTTAATAATGAAATTGGTGCTCCTTTGACTTTATTATCTTTAAGCGAAGAATGTCAGGTAGCGGTAATTGAAATGGGTATGGAACAGTTTTTTGAACTACAAACACTTAGTAAAATGGCAGAACCAGATATTGCGATTATTACGAATGTTGGTGATGCACATAAGGAAAATCTTGGTTCGATTGAAAATATCGCATTAGCGAAATTAGAAATATTAGAAGGACTTATTAAAGGTGGCTTATTAATTTATGATGGAGATCAACCACTCTTAAGCGATGCAATGAATCAAGTTGATATTGATTTATCAATGCAGTTAATTAGCTTTGGTAAAAATTCTGAGGTTGATGATTATTGGTTAAGTTATGTGAATCAAGATGATACTGGTTTATCGTTTGCTTTCAATAATCGTGAAGATAAGATACGTTTAAATATGTTTGGCTATCATAATGCCTTGAATGCTTTAGCTGCATGGATTTGTGCTCATGCACTTGGTTGTAGTGATGAAGAAATAAAAGAAGGTTTAAAGAATATTGAAGTAACCGGACTTCGCAATGAATTAGTAGAAATCAAACATTGCCGTATCTTAAATGATTCTTATAAATCAAATCCACAAAGTTTACATGCAGCCCTTGATACCTTTGAACAGTTTAAATCTCCTTATAAAATTGTAGTTGTTGGAGATATGTTAGATTTAGGAAGTGATACTGATTTAATCCATTATCGTAGTGGAAAAGATATGGGTCATTATCAAATTGATGAAGTACTTACGATTGGGGATTTAGCACGCTACATTGCCCAAGGGGCTCGTGATGCTTTACCATTAGCCCACATTGAACACTTTGAAACAAGAGATAATTTACTTAATTATTTGAAACCTTTCTTAGATCACGATTGTATGATTCTAGTAAAGGGAAGTAGGGCAATGAAGTTAGATGTTTTAGTGAGTGAATTAGAAAATATTGATGAAGGAGTAACGTATGAATAAAACTAAGTTAGCAATTATTTTTGGTGGTAAATCAAGTGAATATCCAGTTTCACTTCATTCGGCAGGATCTTTAATTCGTAATGTTGATACGGATCGTTTTGAAATGATTTTTGTTGGTATTGATGTATTGGGTAATTGGTATTACTATCCAGGCGATATTGAAAGCATTGAACATGACACTTGGTTAAAACATCCTGGTTGTGTTGAAATGATTCTATCTCCTTCGCCTAAAGATAAAGGCTTTGTGAAGTTATTTGAAGATGGCCATTATGAGAAAATGGAAATTGATTGTATTTTCCCAGTTCTTCATGGAAAAAATGGCGAAGATGGAACAATTCAAGGTATCTTTGAAATGAGTGGAATTCCTTATGTTGGATGTGGAACAATGTCAAGTGCCATTTCTATGGATAAAGAGATTACCCATATTGTATGTGAGCGTGCAGGTATTTCAATGGCTCCTTATATTTGTATTAAGAAAACAAGTCATTTAGATTATAAAAAGGAATATGAACAAGCAAAGGCTAAATTAGGTTTACCAATTTTTGTAAAGCCAGCCTGTGCAGGTAGTTCTTTTGGAATTTCAATGGCTAATAATGAAGAAGAATTTAAAGCTAGTTTACAAATGGCCTTTGCTCATGATCGTAAAGTTATCTTGGAAACAACGATTAAAGGATTTGAAATTGGTTGCGCAGTAAGCGGAAATGAAGAATTAACCATTGGTAGTTGTGATGAAGTTGAAACAAGTGCAGCTTTCTTTGATTATGAAGGTAAATATGAGCTTGTTAATTCACAAATTCATTGCCCAGCACGGATCAGTGAAAAACTAACGAAAGAAGCAAAAGCAATGGCTAGAAATTCATACATTGCCTTAGACTGTATGGGAATGACACGTGTGGATATGTTTGTTGTGGATGATCACGTTATTTTAAATGAAGTTAATACCATTCCTGGATTTACGGCAACAAGTCGTTATCCATCGATGATGAAAGATATTGGTGTTGATTTTAAACAACTTATTAATCATCTAGTTGATTTAGCATTTCAAAAATAGAGAGGGTGTGGAACCAATGTTAACGAGTGAATCAAGAGCATGGCTTGAAATTGATTTAAATTGTCTTGATAAGAACATTGAGTCAATAAAAACAACATTGCATAATAAAACTAAAATTATGGCAATTGTTAAAGCAAATGCTTATGGTGCAGGAGATATTGTTATTGCCCAAAGATTACAGGAACAAGGAATTGATTTCTTTGGAGTTTCTTGTATTGATGAAGCGATTAATCTTAGATTAGCTGGAATTAAAGAAGAAATATTAATTCTTGGTTATACACCAATTGAACATTTTCACTATCTTGTTGAATATAATGTGATTCAAACTTTAGTTTCTTATGACTATGCATTAAAAATAGAAACTTATTGTGAAATGCATAATACTTCGATTCGCGCTCATGTAAAAGTTGATACAGGAATGCAAAGAATTGGAATTCCTGCCTTGAAAGAACATTATCAGATTGATGAAATCATTGCTTGTTACAACTTAAAAAAAGTCGATTGCATTGGTATGTTTTCGCATTTTAGTGTATCGGATGATGTGGAACATCAAGAAAATATTGATTTTACAAATCAACAAGTGAATCAGTTTATATGTGTTATTAAGGACTTAAAACAACAAGGCATTGATCCTGGAACGTTGCACCTTCAAAATAGTTATGGAATTATTAATTATCCAGAATTAGAATTTGATTATGTTCGTCCTGGTATTTTATTGTTAGGCTTAAGTCAACGTGATGATACACTTCTTAAATATCCAATCGATTTATATCCAATTATGCAATTAAAAGCAAATGTATCGTTGGTGAAAGATATTATGGAACATACCAGTGTTAGTTATGGTCGAAATTATCGAAGTAATGAAAAAAGACGGATTGCGACAATCACGATTGGTTATGCGGATGGTTATCCTCGATTTGTATCAAACAAGAATGCTAGAGTTCTAGTACATGGGCAATATGCTCCTATTATTGGTAATATATGCATGGATCAAATGATCATTGATGTTAGTGATATTGAAGATGTTCATGAAGGGGATATTGTTACTTTATTTGGTGAAGATTCAGGAAAAGTATTAACAATGGATGAATTATCAAGAAAAGCAGAAACCATCAACAATGAAACTGCATGTTGGATTGGGGCACGAGTGCCACGTATTTATAAAAATAAATAGAAGTAGGGGATGAGATAAGTGGAAAAGAAACAATATGTTGGATTAGATATTATGAAATATATTAGTGCTATTTTTGTGGTAGCAATTCACACAGCACCTTTTATTGAAATTAATGAAACTTTTAATGTTCTAATCGTATCCCTTATCGCAAGAATTGCTGTACCTTTCTATTTTGTTTGTAGTTCTTTTCTATTTTTTAGAAAAATTGATTTTAGTAAAGGCTGGTGGGATGAAGATAATTTATCTCATTATAAAAAATATGTATTTCATCTTCTTAAACTCTATTTGATATGGTGTCTTCTTTACTTTGTTTTTAATATTTCAATGTGGATTCAAGGTGGTTTTAATATCATGTCGTTGGTGCGTTACGTTCGTGATTTATTCTTTACTGGAGGTTTCTATCATTTATGGTTTTTACCGGCTTTAGTAGTCGGAACTAGTATTGTTTATTTTTTACATACTTATATGCGTCCGGCGATGATGTTTTTAATTACTTTTATTCTATACATCATCGGTATGTTATTTAATTTATATGGGACTGCAATGAATGATATACCACTAATTAATACAATCTTTCATCTTTATCAAACAATCTTTGTGACAACTAGAAATGGTGTGTTTTTTGCTCCTATCTTTATTGTTATTGGAGCTAATATGCCGTTAATTCAAAGAAGAATTAATGGTAAGAAAGCAATTGTTCCAATCTTTGTTTTCGCTATCTTATTGATTATTGAAGGAATGAGTTTATATTTTAATCATATGTTAAATGATTTATCTTGTATGTATTTAAGTTTATTACCATTTATTCTTTATTTCTTTACTTGGTTGTTATCACTTGATTTACAAAGTTCTTTTAATGATGTAGCGATGCGTAGTCAATCGATCTTAATTTATGTATCGCATATCGCTGTTTCACTAATCATTAAAGCGTTAAGTGATTTATGTGGGGTTTATATTGGTAATTTTGGATGGTTTATTTTAACTTTAATTGGATCAATGTTACTGGCTCGTTTCTTATATTTTATGTCCTTAAAGCCAAATGGAAAAATATTAAAAAATTTATATTAAAATAGTTAAGAGAAACGAGTTATCTATGTTTCTCTTTTTTATGTTACAATAGGCATACGAAAGTGGTGAAGTTATGTTAAGAGTATCTAATTTACATTTAAATTTGGAACAACCAATTGAATTATTGGAAAGAAGAGCATTAAAGCAATTACATATACCGAAGGAAGAATTAATCTCAATGAAAATTGTGAAGGAATCGATTGATGCACGAAAAAAAGGTTCAATCTTTTTCCGTTATAGTGTTGATTGTGAAGTCCTGCATGAAAAAGAAACATTAGCTTGTGGATTTGAAAATGTTAGTGAAGCACCAGGATTGAAATATGAAGTACCAGAAAGTGGGGAAGAAAAATTAACCCATCGTCCTTTTGTTATTGGTTTTGGTCCTGCTGGTATGTTTTCCGCATTATTATTAGCCCAACAAGGCTATTGCCCAATTGTGATTGAGCGAGGTTGTGATGTTGATTCACGTGTTAAAAAAGTGAATGAATTCTGGGAAAAAGGAATCCTTGATGAAGAATGTAATGTTCAATTTGGAGAAGGTGGAGCTGGTACTTTTTCTGATGGAAAACTTACGACAAGAGTAAAAGATTTACGTGCTCATAAGATTTTAGAAGAATTTGTGAAAGCAGGAAGCAATGAAGATATTTTATATTCTGCTCACCCTCATATTGGAACGGATCATTTACGTAATATCGTAAAACATATTCGTGAAGAAATAATAATGCTTGGCGGAGAAGTTCATTTTATGAAACATTTAGATGATTTAGTTATCGAAGATGGAGAATTAAAGGAACTAGTCATCAATGGTGAAAAACAAGCATGTGGGCCGGTTGTATTATCAATTGGACATAGTGCACGAGATACGTTTAAAATGTTACACGAACATAAACAAGATATGGTTGGCAAACCATTTGCAGTTGGAGTACGGATTGAACATAAGCAAAAAATGGTGGATGAATCTCAATATGGTGAATTAGCGCATCATTCCAAGTTACCTGCAGCAGAATATCGTTTAACTCATAAAGCAAGTAATGGACGTGGTGTTTATACTTTCTGTATGTGTCCTGGAGGAAGTGTTATTCCTTCTACTTCACAAAAAGGAGCAATTGTTGTAAATGGCATGAGTGAACAGGCACGTGATGGTGACAATGCTAATAGTGCAATCATTGTGCAAGTTGGTCCAGATGATTTTGGCCATGAACCATTAGATGGAATTGCGTTTCAAGAAGCATTAGAAAAGAAAGCATTTATCCTAGGTGGAAGTGATTATAAAGCACCAGCTCAATGTGTTTATGATTTCTTAAATCATCGCCCTTCGCTTCAAGTAGGATCGATTAAACCAAGTTATGCTTTAGGGGTTAAACTTTGTGACCTACATGATTTATTTCCTAGTTATATTAATGAAGGCTTAGAAGAAGGGATTCGTGCTTTTGATAAACGTGTACATGGCTTTGCAAGTAATGATGCAATCATGACCGGAATTGAAAGTAGAACAAGTTCGCCACTTCGCTATAATCGTGATCAAGATAGTTTAATGGCTTCCTCTTTACTTAACCTTTATCCATGTGGAGAAGGGGCTGGATATGCTGGGGGAATTGTATCGGCTGCAATTGATGGAATTCGCTGTGGTGAGGCAATTATTAAAAAATATAAACCATGGAAATAAGTGAATTTTGCGTAATTTGTTTATTTCATGTATAATGAAACAGAACTGAGGTGCATAAAATGAAGAAGAAAAAGCAAAATACGAATGAAATTGTTGAAAGAATTCGTAATGCGAAAAATAAAAACAAAACATCACTTGCAAGCGTTGTCGCTAAAAAGAAAGATAATGATGATACGTTTAAAAAGATGAATTTTAACGGATAAGAAAAGTAAGAACCTAAAAAGTCTTACTTTTTTGTACTAAAAATAAGTTTGTTTGCGTACCTTTTAATAGAGGTGAGTAGATGAGTAAACGCTGTTCAATGATCGTTCATACTTTGATTATTTTAATTATAATGATATTGGTAGCATTTCTTATCAAATTATGTTTTTTTAGTGGATTATTTATTCCTCGTATTTCTTTAATTGGAGATGAAAGCAAACAAGTTGAAGTAAATACGAACTATAAAGATCAAGGGGCTAAAGCTAATTTTAGATTCAAGAACTATAAGCATAAAATTAAGACTTATAGTAATTGTAATCTAAATAAATTAGGAACTTATAAGATTATTTATATCTTAAAAGAATCGAATAAGAAAGTAGTACGAAAAATTAAAGTAGTCGATACGATAGCTCCTAGTATTAAATTAATTGGAGATAAACACCAACATACTTTTGAAAATAGTAAGTTTATAGATTTAGGAGTTGAGGTTAAAGATAATTATGATAAAAATCTAAGTAAAAAAGTGATTACTAAAAATATGATAGATTTGAATCATAAAGGAACTTATAAGATTACGTATCAAGTAAGTGATCAAAGTGGAAATACTGCTTCGATTCATCGAATCGTGAGTGTTCATAGTGATCCTACTAGGACAAAAATATATTATAATCATGACCGCTATGATAATACTTTGGAAGAATGGTGGTTTAATAAAAGTGAAAAGCATAATCGACCTCTAGCAGCTCGTAATGAAGCCTATTTAGCTGAAAATGATGCTTTTTATTTGGGCGCGGATGAAAAAGTAATTTATTTAACATTTGATGAAGGTGGAAATGATGTAACTTATATACATGAAATAGCTGATGTATTAAATGATAATGATGTGAAAGCAACTTTTTTCTTAACCCGTAATTATATAAAAACGGAAAGTATATTCATGAATGAATTGGTTGAAAAGAAGCATTTGATTGCGAATCATACATGGCATCATTATGATATGCCATTACTTGCTAGTAGTGATAAAATAAATACATTTGTAAATGAAATAAGTGAAACTGAGAAAACATATCTTGAAGTTACTGGTAAACAAATGAATAAAATATTTCGTTTTCCGAAAGGTGCAATGTCACAGCGTTCTTTAAAAATAATGAGGGATTTAGGATATAAAACATTTTTTTGGTCGCATGCTTATTATGATTATGGGAGTGAAGTATCTAAAAAAGAAGCATATCAAACTTTAATTAATCATTATCATAATGGAGCAATTTATTTACTTCATCCTTCAAATAAAGGTAATTATTTAGCATTGGATGATTTTATTAAAACAATGAAAGAAAAGGGATATGAATTTAGGACAGTAGAAAATATCGGGTTATAATAAATTGTAATATAAGTTACGTTAAATCTTTAATAAATTTATAATAAAACTTGTAAAATCAAGATAGTATGTTAAAATTAATAATAGTAAAAGGTCCTTTAACATGATCCTGTGAGGTCAAGAAGGTATATAGCGAGTTTATGCGAAGGTCCTTAGCTAGAAAGAGACCTTTTTTTATAGGGTCATATGAGGAACATATATGAATTCAAACAGTTTACTAAGAATTGCGGATTTAACGAAAGAAGAATTAATGAACATTCTGTGCGATGCGCAGGCTTTTGAAAATGAACATCAAGATTGGCAATTACCAAAACATAAATTGGTTGCTAATCTTTTTTTTGAAAACAGTACAAGAACGCATTATTCATTTGCTTCTGCTGAACATCAACTAGGTTGTGCTGTTTCTGATTTTAGTGCAGTTACATCTAGTATACAAAAAGGTGAATCACTCTATGATACAGTTAAAACATTTCAAGCAATTGGTTATGATGCTTTAGTAATTCGTCATCCACAAAATGAATATTTTAGAGAATTAGAATCCATTGATATCCCTATTTTAAATGGAGGAGATGGTAGTGGAAATCATCCAACTCAATGTTTATTGGATCTATTAACAATTTATCAAGAATTCGGTAAGTTTGAAGGTTTAAATGTTGTAATTGTTGGAGATATTCAACATTCACGAGTTGCGAATTCTAATAAAGAAGCATTGGATATGTTAGGTGCTCATACTAAGTTCTCTGGACCTTTATTTTGGAACAAGCAGGATGAAAATTATATGGATTTTGATGAAGCAATTGAATGGGCTGATGTAGTTATGTTACTTAGAATTCAACATGAACGTCATGAGCAACATCTACAAATGAGTCAAAAAGAATACTTAGAAAAATATGGACTAACTAAGAATCGTGAAAAGAAGATGAAAGAACATGCGATTATCATGCATCCAGCACCGGTTAATCGTGGAGCCGAGATTGATACAGATTTAGTTGAATGTAGTCGATCTAGAATCTTTAAACAGATGAGTAATGGTGTATTAGTACGTAAGGCAGTTATTAAACGTGCCTTTGGAGTAGAATTTTAAAGGAGGAATTTCATGCAAGAAGAATTAGGTACAATTATTTCTAATCAAAGGATTGCTAGTGATACTTATCAAATGGTAATTACGACAAAGAATCCGATTGAAATGTTAGCAGGTCAGTTCTTTAATATTAAAGTTGAAGGACATTTATTAAGACGACCAATCAGTATTGCATCGATTGAAGATAAGCATAAATTTATTATTATTTATAAAGTAGTCGGAGAAGGTACTGCTATTTTATCTAAGATGTTACCAACTTCTAAGATTAATTTATTTGGACCTCTAGGTTCTTGTTATCCAATTCATAGTGAATTAGATGAAGTTCTTTTAATTGGTGGAGGGGTTGGAGTACCACCACTCTATGAAGTAGCAAAACAGTATCGAAATTTAAATAAGAAAGTAATCGTTGTACTTGGCTTTAACGATAAAGAAAGTACTTTTTATGAAAATGAATTTAAAGAATTAGGGGTTGAATTACATATTGCAAGTATGGATGGTAGTTATGGAGTGAAAGGAACAGTGATGGATGCGATTAAACAAGCAAATATTACTTGTGATTTTGTCTATAGTTGTGGACCAATGCCAATGCTTAAGGCAGTTGAAAATAGTTATACGAAAGGTTATACATCCTTTGAGTCAAGAATGGCCTGTGGTATGGGAGCATGTATGGCATGCGTTTGTAAAGATAAAGAAGATAAACAAATATATTATCGTATCTGTAAAGATGGACCAGTATTTCCAATTGGAAAGGTGGGATTATAATGGATATTTCGATTAAGTTACCCGGATTAGATCTTAAAAATCCAATTATTCCAGCAAGTGGATGTTATGGATATGGTCATGAGTTTAATGAACTATATGATTTAAGTTTATTAGGTGGTATCGCAATTAAAAGTGCTACTTTATTACCACGTTATGGAAATGAAACACCAAGAGTAAGTGAAACGCCAAGTGGTATGTTGAATGCGATTGGCTTACAAAATCCTGGTGTTGAAAAGATTATTGAAAAAGAATTACCTTGGTTAGCCCAGTTTGATACGCAAATACTAGCAAATGTTGGGGGACACTGTTTAAATGATTATGTTGAAGTATCAAGACTTATGAGTCAAGATCCTGTGGTGAATGTAATTGAACTTAATATCTCATGTCCCAATGTTAAGGGCGGTGGAATGGCTTTTGGAACTGATCCACAAACAGCTGCCGAGGTCACTAGAGCTGTCAAAGCCGTATCAAGTAAGCCAGTCTATGTGAAATTATCACCAAACGTAACCGATATTGTTGCGATTGCAAAAGCCGTTGAAGAGGCTGGTGCAGATGGTATCGTTATGATTAATACATTAATGGGAATGCGCCTTGATTTAAAAAGTGGAAGACCAATTCTTGCCAATCTTACGGGAGGCTTAAGTGGACCTGCAATTAAACCGGTAGCGATACGCATGATATATCAAGTATATCAAGCCGTCAATATTCCAATTATTGGCGTTGGTGGTATTGCGAGTGCTGAAGATGTATTAGAATTCTTATATGCAGGAGCAAGTGCAGTCGAAGTTGGAATGATGAATTTTGTCGATCCCTATATTTGTCCTAAAATTATTGAGGATTTACCAAAGGTATTAAAGAAATATGGAATTAAATCGTTGCAAGATGCGATTGGAAGGAGCCATAAATTATGAGCAAAACAATGGTAGCATTAGATTTTTCAACCCGTAAAGATGTATATGAATTTTTATTAAAATTCAATGAACCAATTTATGTGAAAATTGGTATGGAATTAACGTATTCTTTCGGTTTTGAAATTGTTAGAGAAGTAAAAGCAATGGGGCATCAAATCTTCTTAGATTTAAAATTACATGATATTCCTAATACAGTTAAACAAGCAATGAAAAACCTTGCGAAATTAGATGTTGATGTTGTGAATTTACAAGTTGCAGGTGGTAGTGCAATGATGCGTGCTGCCGTTGAAGGATTAAAAGAAGGTGCCATCAATGGTAAACGCCCTTTATGTATCGGTGTTACTCAACTTACATCCACTTCACAAGAAGCAATGAACAAAGAATTGTTAATTCCCGGTAGTGTTCAAGATGTAGTAATTGAATATGCCAAACTTGCGAAAGAAAGTGGACTTGATGGTGTTGTATGTTCCGTTCATGAAGCGAAAGCAATTCATGAAGCATGCGGTGATGATTTTTTAACGGTAACGCCTGGAATTCGTTTAAGCAATGATTCAGCCGATGACCAAAAACGAATTGCAACTCCTGAATATGCGAAAGAACAAGGTTGTGACTTTATCGTTGTAGGTCGCTCGATCACAACAAGCAGTGATCCACTCGCTACATATCATCATATTGAAAATATTATGGAGGGCAAATAAATGAATACAGAACAATTAGTGGCAAAGAGTTTATTAGATATAAAAGCCGTTTTCTTAAGACCAAATGAACCGTTTACATGGGCAAGTGGTATTAAATCACCAATTTATTGTGACAATCGTTTTATCTTATCTTTCCCAGAAAAGCGTGAAATTGTCGTTAATGCTTTTGTGGAAATGATTAAGCGTGAGTATCCTGCATGTCAAATGTTAATGGGAACGGCAACTGCAGGGATTCCTTGGGCTGCTTTAATTGCCGCAAAGATGAACTTACCAATGGGTTATGTAAGAAGTTCAAGTAAGAATCATGGCAAAGAAAACAAAATCGAAGGTAAAGTTACCAAGGATTGTAAAGTTGTTGTTGTTGAAGATTTGATCTCAACTGGAGGTTCTTCAAAAGGTGTTGTTGAAGCACTTCGTGATGCGAATATGGAAGTACTTGGAGTAGCAGCTATCTTCACTTACTTATTACCAGCCGCTGATGAAATGTATGCATCAATTCAATGTGACTTTAAAACATTGAGTAACTATGACGTATTAGTTGATATTGCATTAGCTCATGATTATATTAAAGAGAATGATTTAACTAAACTAAAAGCATGGAAGAAAAATCCAAGTGATGAATCTTGGATTCATCAATAATAATGTAACTTAAGTAGAATACGTTCATGAAAGTGATTGTGTTCTACTTTTTTCTTATTTTAAACTATTTCAATTATAAGGAAACACATGCTATAATAAGCATATTGAGTAGGAGTAAACGGGGGTATCAAATGAAGAAATTTATAATATTAATTTTATTAGTTATTTGTTTGGGTGGCTGTCAAAGTACATTACCAGAATGTGTTGAAGCGGATTATTATAAAGAGGAAAAGCAAATTTACGATAATGGAAAAAGTAGTATGAAGTATGAGGGGAAATACTTTGATGCTAAGTTAATGAGTATAAGGCGTTATGTATTAGATAATGGAAGATTAAATTATGAATATAAGCTCTATCTTTTACCTAAAGTGAAACTTGATAGTAAAACTCTTTATCTTCAAGTTTTAAAAACTTCAATCTTGAAAGAATATTATGGTGGTCAAGAGAAACAACATGGTTATGATGAAATTATGGTTCCAATTAAATTAAAAAAAGATAAAACACATTGTTATGAATTAACATATAATATTTTATCGAATAATTTATCAGATATTGGAGAACAAAACTGGAATCATGAAATGAATTCAATTCAAATACAATTAAAGTGGGGAACTCATAAAGAGGTTATTACGTTCTATCAAAGTGTTAATATTACATATGGAATGAAGCAAAGCGAATCAAATATTAATTGTAGCGTAATTCGCTAGGAGGGGTTTTATGAACAAGTTCATTTTAGCAATTGATCAGGGTACAACAAGTACTAGGGCAATGTTATTTGATCATGAAAGTAATGTAGTTGGAATTGCCCAAAAAGAATTAGAAAACTATTATCCACATCCTGGTTGGGTTGAACAAAATGCCTTAGATATATGGGCTAGTGTTGTTGGGGTAATAAGTGAAGTGCTAGCAAAATCAAATATTAAGGCAAATCAAATTGCTTCGATTGGAATTACAAATCAAAGAGAAACAACGGTTGTTTGGAATCGAAAGACTTCTCAACCAATTGGTTTTGCGATTGTTTGGCAATCTCGTCAAAGTGATGATTATATTCAAGCGATGAAGCAGCGTGGTGTTGAAGACTTAATTAAAGAAAAAACGGGGTTGTTATTAGATCCATATTTTTCCGCAAGTAAAATAAGATTTCTTTTAGATCATCATGATGCCCAAAAAAGTGCAGAAGCAAATGAACTGTGTTTTGGTACAATTGATTCTTGGTTAGTTTGGAAATTAACTGGAGGTAAAAAGCATATTACAGATGCTTCAAATGCTTCTAGAACGATGTTAATGAATTTAAAGAGCAGAGCATGGGATGATGAATTATTGTCTTTATGGAATATCCCCAAATGTATGATGCCAGAAATTTGTGATACATCATGTGTTTATGGAATGTGTGATTCATCTTTATTTGGTAGTGAGATAGCAATTGGTGCAGTGGTAGGAGATCAACAAGCAGCATTATTTGGTCAGACTTGTTTTGAAGCAGGTAGTGTTAAGAATACGTATGGTACTGGTTGTTTTCTATTAATGAATACGAAAGATAAAATGATTCATTCAAAGCATGGGCTTGTTACATGCGTTGGTTGGTCGATAAATGGTAAATGTGATTATGTACTAGAGGGAAGTGTTTTCATCGCAGGAGCAGCAATTCAATGGCTTCGTGATGGACTTAAAATAATTGAAAGTGCACCCGATAGTGAGCGGAGAGCTACATCGATTGATACATGTGATGGTGTTTACGTTGTACCAGCCTTTACTGGTCTTGGTGCTCCTTATTGGAAACCACAAGCAAAAGGAGCAATGTTTGGGATTACTAGAGGGACAACCCAAGAGCATATCATACGAGCTACAATTGAATCACTTGCTTATCAAACTTATGATGTAATCGAAGCCATGAAAAAAGATGCGAATATGAATCTTACAACGTTACAAGTTGATGGTGGTGCTAGTCGTAATAATTTCTTACTTCAATTTCAAAGTGATATTTTGAATTGTTCAATATCTCGCTCGCTTGTATCAGAAACTACGGCACTAGGTGCTGCTTATTTGGCTGGTCTTGCAGTTGGTTATTGGAAGAATATGGATGAGATCAAAGCAAATTATGTTATTGGTGCTAAATTCACACCTAAAATGGATGAAAAAGAGCGAATAAATCATTTAAAAGGATGGGAAAGATGTATAAAATCGCTTATTAATTTTGAAGAATAAATACAATGTTTAATATCTTGTATTTTTTCATGTATTTAATAAATATTAATAATTATGCAAGATGTGATATTAATAAATCTATTTCAAAATCAAAGGATAATTTATTAGATATTTTTGGCAAAAATTTACATTTAATACCATTGCGAAATTATTGACAAGTTACACTTTTTTCTGTTATATTGATAGAAACAAGGAGGATTACGAACATGAAAAAATTAACATTACTTTTAGTAGCTTTTGCATTAGTAGCATGTAGCGGTGGAGATAAAGCTGTTAAAGGAAGCGCTAAATCAGAAAAAAACGACAAAGGTCAGTACGTTAAAGTAAGTCTTACTAAAAAAGGTGATAAAATCACAAAACTTGATATCAATGAATGGTATCCTGAAAATGAAAAGTTTAAAAAAGAAATTGGTGCTGATTATGGCATGAAGAAAGCTAGTAAAATTGGAAAAGAATGGGATGAACAAATCAAATTCTTAGAAGATTATATTAAAGAAAATGGTATTGATGCGGTTAAAGTTGGAAAAGATGGAGCTGCAGCTAGCGATGATGTTAAAGCGGGATGCACAATGCATATTTCTGACTATGTTTCTACTGTAAAAGCAGCACTTAAATCAGCTAAATAGTGAATTAGAATCGGTATGAGCCGGTTCTTTTTTTTGTAATTATCATTTACAAAAGCACAGCGAAGCAAGTATAATAGGTTCATTATAGGAGGGATTAAATGAATCGTGCAGACAAACTGTTTATTGTTCTGGTATTGATAGGTTCTTTCTTATTTTATATTCCTCTGATTGTAATGGATCATATGAATGAAGGAAAAACAAAACAAGCAGTAGTTAGCTATAAAGATAGTGAAATATTACGAATTGATATGTTAAAGAATGATGTGTATAAAGTTAAAGGTAGTTTAGGTCCGGTTTCAATTGAAGTGAAAGATAAAGCGGTCAGAGTTGAAAAAGAGAATTCACCTTATCATTTATGTTCGATTCAAGGTTGGGTTAAAGAGAGTAATCGTCCGATTATTTGTCTTCCTAATAATATTGTGGTACAAATTGAAGCAGTCGACAAGGATAACAACAGTGATGTTGATACGGTGATTCAATAATGAATAAAACAAAGAAAATGATGAATGTTACAATGCTAATTGCACTTGCAATTTTATTTCATTTAATTGAATCAATGATTCCACTTCCGATACCAGTTCCTGGCTTTAAACTAGGACTTGCAAACATTATTGGACTAATAGCACTTTATCGTTATGGTTTTAAAGAAATGTTGGAAGTTAATATCATGCGTGTCGTATTAGCATCACTGCTTCGTGGTATTATCTTTGGTACACCATTCTATTTATCACTAGGAGGCGTTTTACTAAGTTCACTTGCTGCTTATATTGCTTATAAAAAAACACCAATGAGTATTTATGGAGTAAGTGTTGCTTGTTCAACTTTTCACTGTGTTGGACAAGTAATTGTTGTAACAATTATTTATAATCAATTCTTAATGGCAGCTTTATTACCAATCTTATTAGTTTTATCAATTCCAACTGGTTTAATTACTGGATATTTGGGAAATCAAGTTTTAACACGAATAAAGGAGAAATAAAAAATGGAAACTTTTACTTATAAACCAAAAGGCGTTTGTTCAAGAAAGATGGAATTTTCAATTGAAAATGATCTTATTCAACACGTAAATATTGTTGGTGGATGCCAAGGTAATTTACTAGGAATTTCTAAGATTATTGAAGGAAAACCATTGGATGAGATTATTGAAACATTTGAAGGTGTAAAATGTGGTTTCAAAAAAACCAGTTGCCCAGATCAAATTGCCCAAGCTTTAAAACAATATAAAGAAATGAAATAAGGAGAGATTAACGATGAAATTATATGTAAAAGATTTATATGAAATGCAAGATAAATTGGATCAAAGAATCTTTGATGAACATGGAATCACAAGAATTGAAACAATGAATCGAAGAATGCTTGCATTATTAATTGAAATTGGAGAACTAGCAAATGAAACAAGATGTTTTAAATTTTGGAGTAATAAAGGGGCAAGCAGTAAGGATGTTATCTTAGAAGAATATGCAGATGGAATCCATTTTCTATTATCACTCGGTATTGATTTAAAAGATAAAGAAAATGAAATTGAATTGGTTGCTTTAGATGGGGAACTATCTGATGCTTTCTTAATGATATATGATATGGCAAATGAATTATCTCGACATTTTTCATTAACAAATTATTATATGTTATTTGGTGCTTATTTATCCATTGCCCAAATGTTGGGCTATAGTTGTGAAGATATTAGAGATCATTATTTATTGAAAAATAAAGAAAATCATCATCGTCAAGATGTAAATTACTAAATAATATCGATTGATATTGTTTGTGAATCCTATTAAATAAAGCCAGGAAAGGACATAATGTTCTTATCTTGGCTTTATTTTATGGGAATACAGTATTAAGTAAAATGACTTATTTTAACTTTAACTACTAAAATGCATACAGTATTAAATAATTATTAGTACTTGACAATGTACAGTAGTTAAATTATTATAGTTATGGGGTGATAACTCATGAATACACAATTTAAAAAAGGTGTTTTAGAACTAGTTGTCTTACGCTGTGTTAATAAGAAAGATATGTATGGCTATGAACTAGTTTCTGAAGTTAGTAAAGTAATTGATGTGAATGAAGGTACTATTTATCCTTTATTAAAGAGATTAACGAATGAAAGGTACTTTGATACTTATTTGGTTGAATCAAGTGAAGGTCCTCCACGTAAGTATTATCGTTTAACAAAGTTAGGTAGAGATTATGAAAAAACTTTATTGCTCGATTGGCAAAGTTTTTGTAAAGAAGTAAATGCATTTATAAGGGAGAGTGATTAACATGAAAAAAGATGAATTTTTAAAAATATTAAATCATCGTTTACAGGTAATTGATGAGAAGGAACGTAAGGATATCATTGATGAATATGAAAATCATATTGATATGCGAATCCATGAGGGAAAAAGCGAAGAAGAAGCAATTGCTGATTTTGGTGATATTGATGAATTAATTGATGATATTCTTGCTGCTTATAAAATTGACAGTAAAAAGGTAAATCAAAATAATGATCAGAAAATAAATGATTTTCTAGATCATTTATTTAACTCGTTTCAACGTTTTATAGGAAGTTTTACTTCTTTAAATGGAGATGCGATTCTTCATTTAATGTTTGAGTTTATTGTTGTTTTAATTCTATTGTGGGTACTTAAAATTTTCTTCTGGATGGCTGGAGATATTGGAAGTTCAATCCTTAGAAGTATTGCTGGTTATGGAATTGGTAGTTTATTTGGTGGATTATGGGATGCTATCATTCATATTGGTTACCTTGTATTATTCCTAGTTATTTTATTTAATGTGTTTGTGAAACGAATCAAGCATTATCAAGCACTTGGAAAAGGTGAAAAACGCAGTGAAAGTATTATGGATGATTTTAAGGAAAGTTTTCGCTTTGATCAAGTAAAAGAAAGCATGAATGCTTTTCAAAATGATAATAGAAAGAGTGATTCATTTACAACTAGTCCACTACATCCACATGGTAGACATCCCTATGAGGAGAGTCGTGATACATCGAATACAATGAATAAGAATGGAAGTAGTATTGCAAGCATTTTGATGATGTTTTTGAAAGTGTTTGTGATTATTATGATGATACCACTCATTTTAACGCAACTTGGTTTGTTTATTCTACTTGCAATTATGATTGGCTTCAGTGTGCAAGGATTTAGCTTGTTAGGCGCATATTTGATTCTGATTGGCTTGATTGTTGGAGTAGGTGCACTGTTGTCCTTAATCTATCGTTGTATGTTTAAGGGGGGTGCAAATGCATGAAAAAGTTCTTAATTACAATTAGTGTTTCTTTTATGCTGATATTTGTTGGTATGACGACCATTATATTTGAATTAAAAGACTTTGAATTTGTAAGTCATGAATATATGGTACCATTTGAAACAAAAGAAATTACTCTTTTAAAAGATGAAAATTTCATCATTGAGAATGTTGATCAACATAATATTAAGTGGGTAATTAATAATGAGGTGAAGGATGAATTAAAGATAAAAATTAATCCTTTTGTGACAACTGAATTTAAACATAATTATTTAAAGATAAAAGGAACTAGCTTTAAAGGTATCGATATGTTGACTTATTTCATTGATGGTTTAAAAGATAAAAAAGTATATATAAATGAAAACATCATTAATGATTCACTTATTATGATTGAAACAAGCGATGAATGTGCTTCACGAGTTATCGTATTAAATAATTGAAACAATTTACATTACAAAAATGTAAATATTATGAAAATTCTATTGCAATTTATTTCTTTTGTGATATAATTTACTCAGATTTACATAATTGGTTTAAAACATTAATGAGAATAATGATGAATATGCTAATATTCATACCTCCTTGTTTGAAACTTTCCCGTTATTTTTCATTAATGATAAATAAACGCTTCGGCGTTTTTTTAATTTAAGGATTATTTTTAGGATAATATGTGTAATTAAGATTGACTGTGTTATAATAATGCTATCCTGAAATTTAAGGAAGAGGTGATATTGTGAAGAAAAAGCATGTCGCATTATTGGTGGGAATCCTCGTATTAGATCAACTAAGTAAAATATTAGTTGATAATGTTGTGAAACTTAATGAAAGTTTAGAAATGATACCAAATTTCTTTTATATAACATATGCACATAATAGTGGTGCAGCATGGAGTATGCTAGAAGGCAAAATGTTGTTTTTCTATGTTGTTGCGATTGGTGCGTTAATCGCAATGTTTCTATTTTATCGAAATGCAAAAGCGAATGATACTTTATTTAAAATAGGTATTGTATGTATGAGCGCAGGCACGATTGGTAACTTTATCGATCGTTTAATGTTTCAATATGTCCGTGACTTTTTAGACTTTATTATATTTGGCTATGATTTTCCAATCTTTAATATAGCTGATATGGCACTTTGCATTGGCGTTTTATTGATTGTTTTGGATGTTGTAAGGGAATACTTGCAGGAAATAGGAGTGATGAAGTGATTAGAGAAGAAAATTGGATTATTAGTGAAGAAGAAGCAGGGCTTCGCTTAGATAAATTATTAACACAAAGAGAAAGTGAATTATCAAGAAATCGAGTTCAACAATTAATTGAAAATGGTAATATTTTAATTGATGAAAAGATTCGTAAATGTAATTATAAAGTTAAAGTTAATGAACGTTTATTTCTAAGTATTCCTGAAGATGAAGAACTAGGTGCCTTACCAGAGGATATACCAATTGATGTATGTTATGAAGATAGTGATATTATCGTTATCAACAAAGCAAAAGGAATCGTGGTACATCCAAGTAGTGGTACGCCTAACCATACATTAGTCAATGCTTTGCTTTTTCATTGTAAAGACTTAAGTGGAATTAATGGTGTATTACGTCCTGGTATTGTTCACCGCATTGATAAAGATACAAGTGGACTTTTAGTTGTTGCTAAGAATGACGTTGCTCATCAAGCGCTTGCTGCTCAGTTGCAAGATAAAACGATGCATCGAAATTATGTAGCACTGGTGCATGGAGTTATGGAACATGATTATGGCACAATTGATGCTCCGATAGGTCGTGATGAAAAGGACCGTCAAAGTATGTGCGTTACTTCTAAGAATAGTAAAGATGCGATTACACATTTTAAAGTTCTTGAGCGTTTTGATGAATATACTTTAGTAGAATGTCGTTTAGAAACAGGTAGAACTCATCAAATAAGAGTACATATGAAATATATTAAACACCCAATTGTTGGGGATCCTAAATATAGTTATCGTAAAACGATGAATTGTGAAGGGCAATTGTTGCATGCGTATGAGCTTACTTTAGTTCATCCAAGAAGCACAGAAACGATGAGTTTTCATGCACCAATTCCACCAGAATTCGAAACTATTTTAGAAGAATTAAGAAGAAATAAGAGGTAGATTTATGGATTATCGTAAGGAAGATGTTTTTGTATTTCAATTAGTTAATTATTTTGTGAAAAACTATAATTATCAAATTGTAAGTGTAAAACAACAAAAAGATGATATCTGGTTAATTAACCAAAATAGTAAGAAATATCCAGTGATTCGTTTAACCAGTAAAGAAGCAAGTAGTATAACAAATGAAATGGATTATATTCGTAGTATTCATCGAATCTTACTTGATTTAACGCATCGTGAAGGTAAGTTATTAATGTTTACAATCGAAAAAGAAAATCAATCAATTATCAATGAAATGATGGATGTAATTGCGATTTCACCATCTTTTATTTCAAATACGAGTATCTTGAAAGACTTTCCTAATATTGATAAAGAAATTCATGATGTTGATAATAATCAAGAAGAAATGGCGAATCTTACAAAATCATTAGAAGAATTTGCAATGAAGAAAAAACGGATGAAGTTACCTAAATTAAGTCAAATTCCTAAAATAACGTTAGTCATAATGATTTTATCAATCCTTATGACAATCATCACAACTATTTTGACTTATCAAAGTCAAAGTTTAGTTGGAGCAACGGTATTAAGTGGTGCTTATTATAAGATGAATGTATTAGCTGCTGGTGAATTCTGGCGCTTTATTACAGCACCTTTTGTCCATGTAGATATTTTTCAATTGTTTTTAAATATTTATGTTCTTTATCAAATATCAAAAGTATGTGAACGTCTTTATTCTAAAAAACATTATTTATTCATTATTTTATCATCAGTTGTAATTAGTTCTTTGTTTATCTTAATTGGTGGTGGTAATGATATTTATGTGGGAATTGGTGCAATTATCTTTGGTACCTTAGGAGCTTATATTGTATCATTATGGGTTCATGGAGGATTATCTCATCCTTTAATCAAAGCTAATCTATTAAAACTTGTCTTAATGTCATGCATTATTACAATTGGTCCTGGTAGCTCTTGGATTGCTCATATGGGTGGTTTCATCGGTGGATCTTTGATGAGTATTATTCTTCAAAAAGAGAAACAATTTGAATCATTTAAGAACAATGTCATTATGGCATCGCTTGCTTTAATTGCTGTTTTAGGTTATATGACTTCAACTTCATTAACGATTGAGCCAATTGTAAAAGATGTTGATCGTGAAATTGTAAGTACATGTCGTAAATTTGGTTTAAATGATTATGCGAATTATCTAAATAAAAAATATCAAGTAATTTATCGAGAGGAGATGGCAAAATGAAACGTGAAGATGTCTTAACATGGGATGAATACTTTATGGGCTTAGCACATTTATCTGCTCTTCGTTCAAAAGATCCAAGTACACAAGTAGGTGCTGTTATTGTTTCGCCACAGAAAAAAGTGGTTGGAATTGGTTATAATGGTTTTCCAAATGGTTGTAGTGATGATGAATTTCCTTGGGACCGTGAAGGGGATTATGAAGCGACTAAGTATCCCTTTGTCGTGCATGCGGAATTAAATGCAATTTTAAATAGCACTAAAGATTTACATGGCTGTTCTATTTATGTATCTTTATTTCCATGTAATGAATGTGCAAAAGCAATCATTCAAAGTGGTATTAAACGGATTGTATATGAATCTGATAAATATGCAACAAGTGATAATACAATTGCAAGTAAAAGAATGTTAAGTGCGGTTGGTATTGAACTTGTCCAATTACCTTATTCAATGAAACTATCTTTAAATAAAATAGAACATTAAAAACTTATCACTTGGATGATAAGTTTTTTAGTCTAATGCTTTCTTTGTATTCACAAAATGGGTTTTAGCAACAAATGTTAATTCTTCTTTTGAGAACTTAGTGACAAAATCTTTGATTGATTGATCAACCGCTTTTCCAGCCCCTTTAGGGAAGATAAACTTATAACGGGTTTCCATATCCTCCATTGCTTTAAGGAAGGCATAGCGGGCTATAATGGAGCCACAGGCAACACCGATGTATTTGTTCTCGGCTTTTGTTTCAAAATGAATGTTACGAACAATCTCTTTTTCACCATTTAAATATCTAAAATATAAAGATTCAGGAGTAAATTGATCTAAATAGATAGTTTTAGGTTGATTACCTAATTTCTTTATTAAATTAAGGTAAGCTTTATTATGTAATTTTGCTTTTATTTGATTCATATTATTATTAATATGAATTTGATTATATAATTCATTGGATAGAATTAATAAAGAATGAGGGATTTGCTCCATTAAAATTGGTGCAATTTTAAGAATATAAGCATCGTTCACTTGTTTAGAATCTTGTATTTTAAGTTCTTGTAAAAGGGATAAATCTTTTTCTTCTACATATGTGGCACAGACACAAACAGGTCCATAGTAATCACCAGTGCCTACTTCATCACTACCAATATGGGGATAGTTTACCTTATTTGTAGGCTTTGACTTTACTTGCTTGCTTTCATTTCCACCACCATAAGCACTACTATGTAAGGGAGCACTATCACCTTGAAAGACAACTTTACCTGATTCATAGGCGGTAATTGTGCAATCACTTAACTTGAATTGATATAGGGCATAGGGAGGTGTTTTCGCTATCTTTTTATTAGGATAACGAGTATATAAGTCATTGATCTCTTTTTTACTAAGCTTTACACTAATCGTATTCATATAATTCCTCACATTCTTACTTAATATTAGCATAGATTTAACAATGCGTAAAAACTTATCGAACATAGAAAAAGAAAATATGTTAAAATATAGAAAGAGGTGACTTTATGATATTTCCAATTTCCGTAATTCCTTATCTAAATATTCTAATTATTATAATCTTTGGCTTTCTAATTTATAGTGGTTATAAAGATGGTTTAATGTTAAAAGTCCTTGATTGTTTAAGTATGGTCGTAATTGGTTTAATTGCGTGGTTTTTATCACCAGTCTTAGGTAAAGCAATCCATATTTATCCAACAACTTTAACACCGATGAAAAATACGATTGTCGAACCTCTGTTTTATGACTTAATGAATCGATTTCTACTATTTGCCATCATTTTTATGGCACTTTTAATCATTGTTTTATTAATGCATCCGTTATTAAAAGGCGTTGGTTCTTTACCAATTATTGCCCAATTAAATCGTTTACTTGGAATTATTTTTGGCTTTATTCAAGCCTTTATTATTGTTTTTATTATTACAATTATCTTTCAGACGCCATTGTTTGCGAATGGAAGTATGATAATTGAACAGAGTTATTTAAAAACCGTGGCAAAAACGACTGATGGTGTTTTATTCTTTGCCCAGAATTCTATGAAAGAACTTCGTTCAATTCAAAAGATTGTAACACCAAATAGTATTTTGGATTCTAATAATATTAATGATATTCGTAGTTGGTTAAAGGAACAAGGATTAAGTGATATTAAAATTCAAGAATTTATTAATTCTTTAGGTGCTTTATAGTTTATGAGATTAGAACAACAGACAGCCTTAGAATTACCAATTGTAAAAGCAGAAATAGCACATTATTGTGCTTTTTCACTTGGTAAAGCGATTATTTTAAATTTAGAACCTTCTTTTGATTTATTATATGTTAAAAGAGAATTAAAACGAAGTAAAGAAGCTTTAGAATTAGTAATTCGTTATGGTAATGTTCCACTAGCTGGTGTGAAAGATATTTTTGAATGTGTAGAAGCAGCAATGAAAGATGCTACTTTAAATGCTCATGATTTAAGAACAATCGCAAATCAAGGAAGAGTATTCGAACAAGTCGCTACTTATCGCAAACAAAGTGAGATAAAAGCAGAGAATATTTTTGAATTAATGGATTCTTTCACAAATACATTACAGTTATCAAATGAGATTGAATCATGCATTTCAATTAATTTTGAAGTGGTCGATCAAGCCTCAAGTGAACTTTCAATGTTGCGAAGAAGCATTCGTAAATTACAAGCAGAGATTAATCTTCAAATACAGAAATTTATTGCTCATAACAGTAGTTTATTAACCGATAATTTGACAGTAATGCGCAGTGATCGTGTTTGTGTATTAGTTAAAATAAGTGAAAAGAATCGTATCAAAGGCTTTATTCATGGGGAGAGTAGTTCTGGACAGAGTGCTTATGTTGAACCTGAAGCTTTATTATTATTAAATAATCAAATGCAATCGCTGATCAGTAGAGAAAAAGAAGAGATTCAAAGAATCTTATTTATGTTATCGCAAAAAGTAAAGGAACAAGGAGATGCAATCCTGGCAAATATGGAAACAGTTGCCCTTATTGATGCTATCTTTGCTAAAGCGATGTGGGGTAAAAATGAAAATGGTTGCATTGCTAGAATCGATGAAGAAGGTAATCATTTGTATTTAGAGAAAGCGCGTCATCCACTCATTGATCCAAAAGATGTCGTAGCCAATACTTATGAGATAAAACCTCCCTATCATTCTTTATTAATTACGGGTAGTAATACTGGCGGTAAGAGTGTTTCTTTAAAAACAATTGGTCTTTTTGTATGTATGAGTATGTGTGGAATACCACTTCCATGTAACGATGCTATCATCCCTTTTTATGATGATATTTTTGTTGATGTTGGAGATGAACAAAGTATTGTTGAAAGTTTATCTACTTTTTCATCACATTTATCAAAACTTGCTTATATTACCAATCACGTAAGCAATCATTCTTTGGTTTTATTAGATGAATTAGGAAGTGGCACTGATCCTAAAGAGGGAGAAGCACTTGCAATTGCTTTATTAGAATATCTTAGAAAACAACAATGTATGTTAGTTGCAACAACTCACTTCTCACAGTTAAAGGCTTATGGAACACGTTGTGATGATGTTTTACTTGCTAGTGTAGAATTCGATGTAGAACAAATGCGACCAACGTATCGCTTTATTGAAGGATTATCCGGTCAATCTAATGCCTTTGCTATCGCAAAACGATTTCATTTAAAACAAGAAATTATCGATCAAGCAGAATACTATAAAAAGAGTAATGAAAGTATTCAAGATGGTTTAATTGAAAAACTTGAAGAACAAATCATGTTCAATCAACAACGAAAAGATGATATGGAACTTGAAATAATTAAAATACAAGAAGAAAAAGAGGCATTAGAAAAACTAAGAAATAAATTAATTAAGAAACAGATAAAATTAGAAGAAGATGCGAAAATTCAAATTGAAACGGCAATTGAAGATGCGAAAAGTGAAGTATATGAAATTATTGATGAATTAAAAGAAAAAGGCGAACATGCTTTACCTCATGAGATTACAAAACTTACGACACAATTAAATAAAATTGGGGAAGTAGAAGAGGAAGAAGTTGTCAGTGATGAAACTTTTTCAATTGGTGATTATGTTCAGTTGATTAAATTAGGATATTATGGAGAAATTATTTCATTACAAAAAGATAAGGTTTGTGTATTATCAAATGGGTTAAAAATGAATCTAAAAGTTTCACAAATTACTCATGCAATTGCACCAAAAAAGAAACAACAAAAATCATCTTATTCAAAGAGTTTAATGAAGTCATTTCCAATGGAATGTAATGTAATTGGGATGTATGTGGATGAAGCACTACCAATTGTTGATAAGTATTTAGATAATGCCGTTTTAGCCCATGCAAATAATGTAAGAATTATTCATGGAGTTGGAACAGGAGCACTTTGTAAAGGCGTGCAGAACTTTTTAAAACGTCATCCTAAGGTTGAATCCTATCATTTTGGAGGACAAGGAGAAGGTGGCTTAGGTGCTACGGTAGTTGTATTAAAAGGGAAAGGAAAATCATAAATGGCAAATATGGATAAAATATCCGACAAGTTGGCGATTTTACCACCACTTCCTGGTTGTTACTTAATGAAGAATTCATTAGGTGAAATCATTTATGTTGGGAAAGCAAAGAAATTGAAGAATCGAGTTCGTCAATATTTTGTTGGTGCTCATGATTTCAAAACCCAAAAACTAGTAGCAAATATTGATGATTTTGAATTTATTGTTACAGGTTCTGAGAAAGAAGCTTTGTTATTAGAAATTAATTTAATTAAAGAACATACACCACGCTATAATATTATGTTTATGGATGATAAGTCTTATCCTTACATCAAACTAACAAAAGAAAAAGCACCTGTTTTAAAGGTAGTACGCCATACAAGAGATAAGAAAAGCACCTATTTTGGTCCCTTTCCTGATGCCGGAGCAGCTTATCAAACAATGACTTTATTGAATCGTTTATATCCTTTGCGTAAATGTAAAAGATTACCTAAGAAAGAATGTTTATACTATCATATTCATCAATGCCTTGCTCCCTGTATTTTCACAATTGAAGATCAAGTATATAAAGATATGGCTCAATCCATCACCAAGTTTTTAAAAGGGGATGTAAAGGATATTCTTACAAAATTAAATAATGAAATGCAATTAGCATCGCTTAATGAAGAATATGAAAATGCTCAAGAAAAATTAGAATTAATAAAAGCAATTGAACATGTTACTATGAAACAACAAATTGACTTTAAAGATGGAATTGATCGTGATGTATTTAATTATTATTATGATAAAGGTTATATTTCAATTCAGGGTTTCTTTCTTCGTGGCGGTAAGTTAATCGAGCGTACCTTAAGCATTGATCCACTTTTTGGAGAAGCGAGTGAAGCATTCATTACTTTTATCTTGCAATATTATGAACATAATCCTTATCCACAAGAAATTTTATTACCATTGAGTGAGGATATTAATATTATTTCAGAATTAGTAACAACTAAAATTAGTCAGCCAGTGCGTGGTGATAAATTTAAATTAGTTGAAATGGTTAAGAATAATGCGAAAAATGTGCACCGACAGAAGTTTGAATTATTAGAGCGTAAAAGCAGTGAAAAAGAAGAAGCAATGAGTGAATTATCGCATTTGCTTCAAAAGGAAGTTCATCGCATTGAAATCTTTGATAATTCACATATTTCGGGTTCTTTTAATGTATCCGGTATGGTTGTTTATGAAGATGGAGAACCTAATAAACAAGATTATCGCTTATTTAAGTTACAGAACTATATCAGTGATTTAGATTCAATGAAAGAAGTAGTTTATCGACGCTACTTTAGATTATTAAAGGAACAAAAACGCTTTCCAGATTTATTAATTATGGATGGTGGTTATTTACAAGTACAGGCAGCAAAAGAAGTGTTAGATTCACTCGATCTTTCAATTACAATTTGTGGCTTAGTTAAAGATGAGCATCATCGAACAAGTAATTTAATTGATCAAAATGGGAATAAGTTATTAGTTAAACGTGATTCAGCTCTCTTTTTTCTATTGACGCGGATGCAAGATGAAGTTCATCGTTTTGCGATTAGTTATCATCGTAAAGTACGCTCTAAGTCACAAACAAAATCAATTCTGGATGATATTGAGGGAATTGGTGAAGTTCGTAAGAAAGCAATATGGAAACGTTTTAAATCAATGAAGCAGTTAAAAGAAGCAAGTTTAGAAGAAATCGAAACGGTGATACCATCTGTTTCAGCACAAAGTTTGTATCATTTACTACATAACCCAGACCAATTGTAATTGTTTGCATAAGATACATTGTAAGCATTAGCAGACACAAGGGGGTAATTATTACGCATGCGAATATTAACACGAAGAGAGAAACAAGTGTTTGATTTGCTGATTCAAAACTATAGTACAAAAGAAATTGGAGTCGCAATGAATATATCGGATAAAACCGTCCGTAATCACATATCCAATGTTATGTTGAAATTAGGGGTTAAGGGGCGTGCTCAAGCCGTTGTAGAATTACTAAAAATGGAAGAATTAATATTATAAGTAGGGGAGTAGGAAACGTAAAAATTTTCCTACTTTATTTATATTTTTATAAGATTGATGGGTTGTAATTTACATTAAATAATTCTTTTTCTATTAAAAAAATTAAAATTGAGTTGAAAGGATGAAAAAGAATAGAAATATGTTATAATAGACAACGAACTTAGGAGTGAAAATCATGAAAATAAAACGATTGTTATTTGTTCTTAGTATTTTATTAATATCTGGAGTTTGTTACTATGTTATGAATCAAAGTTATGATCAATTGGCTCGTTATCCTTATGTTAATTCAGAAAATCATGATATTATCTTAGAACATTTAAATACGGAAGATATTAATTATTTGTGTGCTCAACAAATAAAGCCTGAAGTGTTTTTACCTTATATAAATCAACCAGGGTTTACGATTCGTAATGCGATGTATTATGATATTGCGAAAAAGACGCGAGATGATGAAGATGTTAAAATTGTTGCGTTTATGAATACTTATAAAGAACAGATGCCACTTAATGATGTTAAGGCATTACTTACATCCTATACTTATGAGGAATTGGGAAAGTTTTATACCCATGGCGATACTTATCTTAAGAATGCAACACTTATCCCTAATCCTTATGAATTAAATACAAAACCAAGTGATTCTAAAACAATGTATAGTTTTACACCCAATAATCTAGTTAGTATTGTTGATATCCCTCATGCAAGTGCAAGTGAAGGAATCGATAGTGTTCAAGTTAGAAGTGATGTGATTGCTCCTTTACAAGAACTCTGTGATGGTGCAAATAGCATTAATGGGAAAACTTGTGGTGATATGATTGTTGTAAATGGTTATATAAGTTATATTGAACAGATTAAGTTATATGAAAAAGCTTTGTTACAATATGGAGTTGATAGTTTTAAAGAATATCAAGATTATCCGGGTCGTAGTGAGTTTCAAAGTGGATTGATGGTGCGTTTTGATGTTGCTGGAGAGCAAGTTATCGACGAGGCTGGTGAAACACCACAATCTTTATGGTTAGCTCAAAACGCTTATAAATATGGTTTTATCGTTCGTTTTCCGAAAGATGGAGTTATGAAGAGTGGTAAACTCTATCAGCCTTATACGCTTCGTTATGTAGGAAAGAAACAAGCAAAAAAAGCATTTGATAATCATTTGTATTTTGAAGATTTGGAGTGGAAGAAATGAATAAAAGAATTGGTATGATTGATTCTGGTCTTGGTGGAATATCGATGCTGAAAGCATGTGTTGATGCCTATCCTAATTATGATTATGTATTTATTGGAGATCAACTTAATGCTCCCTATGGTGATTTAAGTGTTGAAGATATTTATAAAAATGTACAAGGAATGCTTCATTTTCTACAAGCAGCGCAAGTTTATGAAGTGATTGTTGCTTGTAATACAGTTTGTGCAACGATTCTTGATAAGTTAGTGGAAGAATATCCAAATATGATTTTTCATGGAATCATTGATCCTACGGCACGTTTGTTAGATGAAGAACATAAACATGTGCTGGTATTAGCAACATGTGCTACGACGTCTACTCATCGCTATCAACAAGCAATTAAGTTTTATCATCCTAGTATTAAGGTAGATGAAGTTGCTGCCCAAAAGCTAGTTCCTTTGGTCGAAGCCGGAGCGAAAGAATCATCGAAGTTGCTTGCTTTACATGAATTAATTGATCCATATTTAGATCATATTGATGCGATATTACTTGGCTGTACTCATTATCCTTTACTAATTAATGAGATTAAATGTATTACCGATGTCAAATTATATGATTCTAATAAAGCAATCCTTGCGACATTAGATTTTAAACATAGTGATGAGATAGGTAGTGTTCAAGTATATACAAGTGCTTCGCCTGCGATTATGCATCAACAATTATTAGATATTATGAACAAAGACTATGATGTGCAAAAGTTTATTGCCAAACCATAGTCTTTTTTTAACCTAGTTCTTCATATAGTTTATTGAGGTGAGGAACGATGATACGCATAATCAATTATAAAAAACAAATAATTTTTCTTTTTGCGGCATTAGGTTTAATTAGTTATCTTTCAATTAAAATGATACCAAATCAAAAAGAAGAGAATTTAATGGTAATTGCAAATCTACAAGAGCGTAATATACAAGTATATTTATATGATCAAGAACATACGGTCGTGCCAATTAGTATGAAAGTTGATAAAGAAATGAAAACTGAAGAAAAGATGAAACACATGATAAAATTAATGAGTGAAAATCATCCTCCTTTTTATGCAGTATTTAATCAAGATACTAAACTAAAAAATGTTGAGATTGATCAAGGTTGTGTTACTTTAAATTTTAATAAACATTTTAATCAATATAATAAAAGTAATGAACTAAGAATGTTAGAAGCAATTACGTGGGGAACTACTCAATTTGATGGAATTAATCAACTTAAAATTAAAGTTGATGATAAGTTGATTGAAGAGCTGCCAAAGGCTAAAACAGCTATACCAAATCCGTGTAATCGGGAAATGGGAATCAATAATTTTGAAAGTGCAGGTATATTACTTCATAAATCAAAACCATTAACCGTTTTTTATACAAAGAGTATTAAAGGAAAAGATTATTATTTACCTAAAAGTAAACGAATTGATGCGAGTTTGAATGGGTTAAAAGAAAATATTCAAGCAGTAATGGATGATATAAGTGCAACTTCTGGTTTAAAACAACCACTATATTCAAATGATATACAAATGGTGGAAGAACCATATCTTGAAAATGGTACATTAGTATTAACCTTAAATGAAAATATACTTTCACAAGATCGAGTTGCGAAGCAAGATGCATATGAAACTTTAATTCTATCAATGGCCCAAATAAACGGGGTTAAGATGATTAAAGTATTAGTTGATGATGTTGTTATTTCACTTCATGGAAGTAATGAAGACGTAATAAACGTTTCGAGTCTAAGTTATAATCGATATAAATATTAATTTAAGCATAAAAAAAAGCCTGAATTTAGGCTTAAATTTTAACTGGCGTCCACGAAGGGAGTCGAACCCCTGACCGTGCGCTTAGAAGGCGCATGCTCTATCCAGCTGAGCTACGTGGACACTTGAATACTGCTCACTAATAATAACAGATAATGCTTAAGATATCAATAACTTTTAGTGATTGTTACCAAAACTTTTTCGATTTCATTGGAAAGAAAACGTGCTCTAGCTTAATATCATCACCATCAAGAGATAAAATCGCATAACTTGGTGCTCTTCCATCACGACTTTGCCATAGTGAACCAGGGTTAATTAAATGAATTCCATTTATAATATCATGACTTGCGACATGGGTATGACCATAACATACGATATCACAATTTAGTTCAATCGCTTTTGCTGCCATTCTTTCAAGGCGACCATTATAAAAAAACTGATGTCCATGAACAACAAAAATCTGTTTTGTTCCTAATTTAATTACTTGATATTCAGGATAATCATAAAATAAATCATTATTTCCACTTACTGTTATCATATTGGGATACATTTGGGGATCTAGTTCAATATCACCACAATGAATAAAAGCGGAAGCATCACTATGTTGTTTTATAAGCAAATCGATTCGATCAGATTTACCATGATTGTCAGATAATACGATAATTTTCATTTTCTTCACCGCTAATATAATAACAAAAAACAGAAAACATTGAAAGATATTTTTAAATATTTAAAGTTAGAAGTAAAACGATTTGATTAAATTTTTAAATAAGTAGCAATAACGAAATTATTTTGATTAAATACATCGATAAAACAGAACATTTAAGTTCTGTTTTATTGAGTGGATAAACTCGATTTTTAAATTGCATAACGAACTATTTTATGCTATATTATGTATTGGCTTTGCATAAAGGAGCGAGATATGGATTATTACGAGACAATTATTAATAAAGTTCAACAATTAATGGAGAATCTTGAATTTAAAGAAGCATATGATATTCTTGAAGAAGAAATGAAAATGCCTTATATTCCATCAAATCACGAACCATTATTAATCGATTTATTTAATCAATGCCGCTGTGAGTTACAGAGTAAAAAGCCAATTCAAAATTTAGATATCAATAACTTAGAATCATTATTGAATGGAAGTATCGATGAGCAATTTGCTGCTGTTGAACTTCTAAAAACAAGTAATATTCGTAAACATCTTGATCTTGTTTGTGAATATTTAAAAAACAAGCCACATTTCTTAGTTCGTTCGATGTTAATTGAACTATTGAGTGAACAAGCAATACGGGATGAAATGACAATTGATTATGATGGTATGGATGTAACGTTTACACCTTGTTACATTGAAGCACCAATGGATAGTGATGGTGCTATTGCCGCAGTAAACCAAATCAGAGAATGGTTTGAAGATGATAATCCTACTTTTGTCCAAATGTGTGTTGAAACACTTGTGAAAGAAGCATATTTAAAATTACCATTTAATATTGATATCGATGAAAGTATTCCTTTTGCCTTAGCAATTGTAGAATATGTGTTTCAGGCTTATGGAGAAAGAGAAGCATTTACTGAATTTGTGAAAGCAAAAGAACTAGAACGTAACTGTGGATATGATTTATTATTGTGGAAGCATGACATTTGATTTCAAATCAGTGTCTATGTATAATGAAAGATAATCTTTCAAGAATTAAAATAAACAGGAGGAACTAACAATGAGTTCAACATGGAAATTAAACGAGCATTCTCAAGGTGATTTATTAGTAAGCGTTGGTGGCGATGAATGGAAACAAGCACAGAAAAAAGCATTTAAAAAATTAGCTAAGAAAGTGAATCTTCCAGGATTCCGTCCAGGTAGTGCACCTGAGAGTCTTGTGAAAAAATACGTTAGTAAACAAAATACTTTAATGGAAGCAATTGATGAAGTCGCAACATCTGCTTTAATGAAAGGTATTGAAGAACATAGTTTACAAATGATTGCTCGTCCTGCTTTGGATGTAGATAAGATTGATGAAGAAGAAGTAACTTTAAAATTTGTTGTAACAATTAAACCGGAAGTTAAACTTGGTGACTATAAAGGCTTAGATATTAAAAAAGCTGCAGTTAAAGTTAGTAAAGCAGAAGTAAGTGAAGAAGCTAAAAAACTTCAAGAAAAATTTGCGGAAATGGTTATTTGTGAAGATGACCACGCAGTTGAAAATGGTGATACAGCCGTTATTGATTTTGAAGGATTTAAAGATGATATCGCATTTGAAGGTGGAAAAGGTGATAACTATCCACTAGAAATTGGTTCTAACTCATTTATTCCAGGTTTTGAAGAACAACTTATTGGAATGAAAGTTGAAGAAACAAAAGATATTAATGTTACGTTCCCTAAAGAATATCAAGTGGAAGATTTAGCTGGTGCTCCAGTTGTATTTAAAGTAACAGTTCATGAAATTAAGAAAAAAGAACTTCCTGAGTTAAACGATGAATTAGTTAAACAAGCTGCTATTGCTGATGTTAATGATGTAGAAGCATATAATGCTTACTTAAAGAAATTAATAACGGAAGAAAAAACTAAAAAAGCGGATGATGAATTTACAGATAGTATCCTTACAAAGATTTGTGAGAACTGTGAAGTTGATATTCCTGAAATTATGATTGAAGAAGAAACTGACCGGATGGTTGAAGACTTTGCCAATCGTTTAAAACAACAAGGTTTCTCACTTGACCAATTTAAACAAGTTACTGGTCAAAGTGATGAAATGATTCGTGGAGAAGTTGGAAAAGATGCAAAACAAAAAGTGAATGTACGTCTTGTGCTTGAGGCAATTGGCTCAGCAGAAGAAATTGAAGTTAGCGAAAAGGATATTGATGATGAATTAGCAAAAATTGCAGAAGCATACAAAATGGAAATTGAAGAAATTAAAAAGATGATTCAAAACGATGCCATTGCCTATGATCTTCGTATTCGCAAAACAGTTGATTTTATCAAAAACAATGCCGCTTAATAAGCATTAAAAAGACGCTACCGCGTCTTTTTTCACCTAATAAAGGAGTGTTGAAAAATGAGTAAAAATAAGAATATATTAGATCTTCCACTTGTCTGTACACGTGGGGTAATTGTCTTTCCTAATCAAGAAATTATTATTGATGTAGGAAGAGAAAAGAGTATCAATGCCGTTTTAAATGCAAATGCAAATAAAGATGGTTTTATATGTTTAGTGAGTCAGAAAGATCCTGAATATGATGATCCTAAAATAGAAGATATTTATTCTTTTGGTACGTATTGCCAAATTAAACATACACGGACAATGGATGGATTTGTTCGAGTTAAATTCTATGGTCTTAAACGTTGTGCAATTAACAACATTTTAAATGAAGAAAAAATGATGTCTGCGCAAGTGGAATTATTTGATGATATAATCCAAGATGAAAAAGAAGAAATTGTATTAATTAGAAGATTAGCAGTTCAATTTGAACAAATTGAAGCAATTTCAAAAAATATTTCACGGGAAATGATAACCGGTCTTGCGAAAGGTGTTACTGCAACTCAATTTTCAGATCAAGTTTGTCAAATATTTCCAATGAGTCTTGAATGTCGTCAACAGTTATTAGAAACTTTGGGTGTTAACGATCGATTGTTGAGATTAATTGAGGAAATTGAAAGTGAAAAAGAATTAAAAATAATTGATAATGAAATATCAAATCGTGTAAAAGCAAGAATTGAAGATAGTCAAAGAGAATATTATTTAAGAGAAAAATTAAAAGAAATTAAAGAAGAATTAGGTGAAATATCAAATCCTGATGGTGAAAGCGATGAGGATGAAATGTTTCGTAATCTTGAAGAAAATCCTTATCCTGAATCAATTAAGGCAAAAGCAAAAGAGGAATTAAAACATCTTGTTGCATTACCCCCAATGAGTGGAGAATCTGGCGTAATTAAGAGTTATTTAGAATGGATTTTTAAACTTCCTTGGTGGCAAGAGAGTAAAGATAATGAAGACTTAAAACTTGCGGCAGAAATGTTAGATGAAGATCATTTTGGCTTAGAGAAAGTAAAAGAAAGAATTCTTGAATACTTAGCAGTAAAACAAATGACACATTCTTTAAAAGCACCAATTATTTGCTTAGTTGGTCCTCCGGGAGTTGGGAAAACATCCCTATCTAAATCGGTGGCACGTGCATTAAATCGTGAGTTTGTGAAAATATCCTTAGGTGGAGTTAAAGATGAAAGTGAAGTAAGAGGTCATCGTAGAACCTATTTAGGATCAATGCCAGGACGGATTATTCAAGGAATGAAACGTGCTGGAACAATGAATCCAGTTTTCTTGATTGATGAAATTGATAAAATGTCAAGTGACTATAAGGGAGATCCAGCAAGTGCTATGTTGGAAGTGCTAGATCCTGAACAGAATAGTTTATTTTCCGATCATTATTTAGAGGAACCTTATGATTTAAGTAAAGTTTTATTTATCGCAACAGCAAATGTTTTAGAGAATATTCCAAGTGCTTTACAAGATCGTTTGGAGATTATTAATCTATCAAGTTATACAGAACTTGAAAAGGTTCATATTGCAAGTGAGCATTTAGTTAAAAAGCAAATGAAAGAAAATGGATTAACTTCAAAACAATTTAAAATGAGTGATGAGATGATTCTTTATTTAATCCGGTTTTATACAAGAGAGAGTGGCGTTCGTCAATTAGAAAGGACGATTGCTGCGCTTTGCCGTAAATGTGTATTAGCTATTCTTAAAGAAAAGAAACGGAGTATTACAATTACCAAAAAATTTATTATTCAAAGTCTAGGCAATGAAAAATATGAATATGGTAAACGTGAAAAAAGAGATCAAGTTGGTGTTGTCACAGGTCTTGCATATACATCCTTTGGTGGTGATATATTACAAATTGAAGTAACTCACTTTGATGGTAAAGGTAAACTAGTTTTAACTGGTCAATTGGGTGATGTTATGAAAGAGAGTGCAACGATTGCTTATGATTATGTACGAGCAAATGCCAAAAAATATCAAATTAAATCCGATATTTTTGAAAAACAAGATATTCATATTCATGTACCAGAAGGAGCAGTACCAAAAGATGGACCTAGCGCTGGGGTATCACTTACAACGGCTTTAGTTTCTTGCCTAACAAATAAACCAGTATTAGCTAATCTAGCGATGACGGGTGAAGTTACCTTGCGTGGTAATGTTCTACCAATTGGTGGCTTGAAAGAAAAATCAATGGCAGCTCATCGTTGTGGTATTACAACAGTTCTTATTCCGAAAGCAAATGTAAGAGATATGGATGATATTCCTGGTACCGTAAAAGAAGTAGTTAAATTTATCCCAGTTGACCATGTATCTCAAGTAATAGAATTTGCGTTAGGTAAGTAAGATGCAAATTGTAAGTGCAGAGTTGATTATTTCCGCTGCTGGAAAAGATCAATGGCCTTTAGATAATTTACCTGAAATAGTATTAGCTGGTAGAAGTAATGTAGGGAAATCCTCACTTATTAATGCCTTAACTAATCGTAAGAAACTTGCTTATATTGGAAATACACCGGGAAAGACTAGATTATTAAACTTCTTTATTTTAAATGAAGCATTTATATTTGTAGATGTACCAGGATATGGGTATGCTCATTTATCTAAAATGCAGATGCATAAATTTGGTGAGATGATGGAGGATTATTTCCATGATCGAATTCAAAAAAAAGGTTTATTATTAATCGTAGATGCACGACATAAACCAACCGAAGATGATAAGACAATGATCAGTTTTGCTCGTTATTATGATTTACCGGTAGTGGTTGCTGCAACTAAAATTGATAAAGTAAAAAATAGTCAACGGAAAAAGAATCTTCAATTAATTAAAGACACCCTTTTACTTCAAGAACATGAGAAACTAATTCCTTGTTCTTCTGAAACAAAAGTTGGGTTAAATGAAATTTGGAGTGTTTTACAATCCTTTATGGATCATTAGATAGAAGCAGATTGCTTCTATCTTTTTTTGTCATTTCTAATGTTTTGTTTTCATATATTATGAGTGGAGGGATATTATGAAAACAATGCGGATTGAGAAAAATTTACGACTTCATGAAAGTGTTGATGAAGTATTAAATATCTACGTAAATGAAGCTTTAAGTTATCAACACGAAGAAGATGGAATGAGAGCACTTGGTTCTCTTTATATGAAAGGACAATATCGATCCGGACATGAAATTAAAGAATTTAAAGATGTATTAGAAATGGATGTATTAGCCCCAAGTGAAAAAATGGCAGGCGATCGTTTTCAATTGAAAATAAAAGATTATGAAGCACATGAAAATGGGGAACAGATTAAGGTAGAGATTCTCTTTGAAATCATTGGATTAAAAGTTGTGGAAGAAAACGAAACAATTGATGAAGTAATCCAAGTGGATCGCTATGAAGAGGAGCAAGAACCTATTTTACAGGAACAAGTTAATGAAGTGATTGAAACACAAAAACAAGAAGTAGAGCATAGTGATTTAGAAGATTTATTTGAAGATGAAGGCAATGTAACAACAACTTATCGGATTGTAGTAGCAAAGAAGAATGATACTTATAGTAGCATTGCATCTCGATATGTTGTGGACGAAAGTAGCTTACGAGAAACAAATCGAAATAAAGAGGTTCAAGGTAAAACCTTAGTTATTCTTCCTTATGGAGTAGAAGTTAAAGAAGTGGTAGAGTAATATCAATAAAGAGATACAAGAATATTAAATACTGATATTGTAAACCCATATCATATAATTATGGTTTCTAACATAAAAGTCAGTATTTATTTTTTGTATTTTCACTAGATTAAGATGGAGGAACCAAGTGATTATTCGAAGTGAAATTAAACAATTGCTTAGTGAAGTTAGAAATAATCGCCGACAATTGCATAAAATACCTGAAATAGGTTTAAATACGGTTCTTACAAAAGAATATTTGATTCAACAATTAAGTAAATATGGTGTCGATGAAATAAGATGTGGTTATGCAATACAAGGGATTGTGGTTCGCATTAAAGGAATAAATGGAACTCATCCGATTGGATTTCGTAGTGATATGGATGGTTTAAAGATTAAGGATGAAACACTTGGTAATTATCAAAGCAAACACATTGGTAATTCTCATAGTTGTGGTCATGATGGACACATGGCACTCCAACTTGGCTTGATTCATTATATATGCCTTCATAAAAAGACACTACGTGAAGATGTTGTTTTTATCTTTCAGCCTGGAGAAGAAGGACCAGGTGGCGCTAGAGAAATGATTGAGGATGGATTATTTCATGATTATCCGATTGATATAATGATTGGTTACCATCTTTTAGGTTCATTAGCACTTGGCAATTTTGCCAGTAAAGCAGGACCCTTAATGGCATTAAGTGGTGAACTGCACCTTACGATTATTGGGAAAAGTGCTCATGCTGGATTTCCTTATTTAGGTAAAGATGCGATCGTGATAAGTTCCATCTTAATAAATCAAATACAAAGTATTATTTCTAGAAATATCGATCCTTTATCATCCGCTATTATATCACTTGGCATGATTCAAGGGGGAACTGCCATCAATCAGATTGCATCATCGGTTAAGATAGATGGTTCAATCAGGTCGCTTGATAATAATACGTATGAAGCGATAAAAGTACGCTTATATGAAGTTTGTAGGGGAATGGAGCAAGGCTTTGGTTGTGAGATCTTATGTGAAATTCATGATTTTTATAAAATTGTTTCTAATGATCATATGTTAAATAATATTTTAAAAGATGTAAGTAATGAAGATTATGTTGAAACAACACCAATGATGATGAGTGAAGATTTTAGTTTTTACCAAGAAAAAGTCCCAGGTTTATTTTATTTTATTGGTACTAAGGATAAAAAATATAATGCAAATCTACATGAAAGTAATTTTGATTTTAATGAAGAAGCACTCTTATATGGGATTGAATGTAACGTAAGAATATTAGAAAAATTAAATATTCTTTAAACTTATAAATTAGAAGGTAATGGTAGAATACAGCCATTACTTTTTCATATAAAAAAAGGATCAATCGATCCTTAATAATGCTTGTAATGCATCTAAATCTTGTGGTTCACTTTGATGAAAGGTAATTTCAATTGCATCATCATCTTGATAGCGGGGAATTAAATGAATATGAAAATGAGGAACACTTTGTCCAGCAATTTCATTCATATTACTTAATATGTTCATTCCTTTCGCATGTAACTGCTTTACAAGATGAATAGAAAGCATCTGAGAGACTTTAATCATCTTTACAAGTATTTCTGTATCAACACTATTAAAGTTCTCTGTGTGCTTCTTTGAAAGTATCAACGTATGTCCTTTAGTTACTTGTGAAATATCTAGAAACGCTATGACATCTTCATCTTCATATAGAATACTACCTGGTATTTCATGATTAATTATCTTACAAAATATACACATAATATCACTCCTTGAAATTATTATAACATAAAAAAACTGATAATCAGATGCGATTATCAGTTATCTACTAATCTTGATCTTGTACTAAATAAGCAGGATTATTTGTTTTAATTGTGTTGTAAACATTAATATCATAAACAACAAAGTTATACTTCTTTAAGAAATATGCCATCGCATCTTCTTTTGTATTAGTTAATTCTAAAAAAGCATTGATTGCTTCATCTTTAAAATCAGCAGGTTTTGTATTTACAACATTTAAAATATAATAACCATTTCCTGTTGCATCTACAATTAAATCTTTAATCAAAGTATTATCTTTTTTAACTGTTTTAATACGATTCATCAAGACATCAACAATACCAATCGAAGATGAATGAATCAATTGTACATTACCACTAAAGTTTTTTGTATCACCATAAGCTTGAGCAGTTTCTACAAAACCTTTACCAGCAATTACATCGGCTAAGGCAGCTACTGCTTTATCTTTATCAGTTGTGTAAATAACTTGGGCTTTTACAGGGTGAAGTTTCTTTGCTAGTTTATCAAAATTATCAACTACATATTTATTATATAAACCTTTTTGTTGTTGTGCTAATAATAAATATTTATTATAGTAATCTTCTTCGCTCTTAAATCCCATACCATTAATATATTCTTTAAAAGTTCCACTTGTTGTCGCCTTTGCTTTTTCAAGTTCAGCACTTGCTGCTTGACGCATCGCATCCGTTGTTTCAATTTCTTTTTTAACAATTAAGTTTGTTGCTTCTTCTAATACAGTACTTGCTGCATTTGCTTTCATTGGTTTAAAGACATCATCACGGGTAACTTCTTCACCACCAACGCTAAATAATGTTTTACTTCCATCACTTATTTCAGCGGTAGCATCGCTACAACCAGTTAATAAGATCAGGGACATAACTACTACTAATATCGATATTTTCTTCATTTTATGAGCCCTCTCTATTCGCTAATACCCATGTTTTCCATGAGCGCTTTCTTAAGTTTTTTATCTTTAAATTCAACTTTTAAATCTTTTGAAGTATTCCAAATAATCTGTGATTTTAATTTTGGATTTGCTTCTGTTACCGCTTTATATAAACCAGTTTTCGCATTTTTATCTTTCATAATAGCTTTCATATCCGTTGTATCACATTTAATAATATGCCAACCATTGTAACTAGCATCACTCACGCGTACCCAATCACTTACTTCACCTTGTGCCATAGCGAAGGCTTTTTCTTTAAATGGGGCAACATAATTTGTATCACTATCGGCATAACCTAAGTTACCACCTTTTGTTTTACTTCCTGTATCATCACTATATTTTTTCGCAATCTTTGCGAAGTCTTGTTTTTCACTTAAAGCTTTTTCAACTTCTGCGACTTTTTTTAGTTCTTCAGCGGTTGGATTATTTGCATCGACCATTTTAACTAAAATATGCGACATAACACGACTGTGTTTTGCTTCATAAACAGGTGGGAATAATTCATTTAAATGTTTTTCTATATAATTATTTTGAAGTTTTTCAACTTTGATGTAATGTAAGAAATATTCATTTAATTCATCTTCTCCATAACCAATGCTTTTTAAACCTTCTTGTAAATACTTTTTACCTTCAAGTTCACCATACTGTTGCATAACTTGTTGTGTATAACTCTCTGCTTGTGCCGCAGCATCTTTTTCCATTGTTTCCGTTGTCTTAATTGCTTGATCCGCAACTAATCGTTCAAAGTACAAATAAGCGATTGAACCTGACATACTTTCATTCAAGTTATTGTAGACATCATCTGCCGTAATATTCTTCTTATTAACTTCAGCGATTACGTCTTTTCCATCTGCTGTTTTTCCGGGCAATTTACCTTTATTTGTATCATAAATATAATAAAACGCAAAGCAAATAAAGATTAATGCAATCAAAACAACAAACCATTGTTTTTTTAATGTTTCAACCATAAAGTCCTCCTTAAAGGTACAGATTCCTGTAATTAATTTAATCTTATAAAAAATGAGCATCCGCTCAAATCCTTGTTTATTATATGATAGAATCAACTAAAATGCAATTTATAAAGTTCATTCACGTAATTTCCCATATTATTATATTAAATGGTATTAATATCATTTAAATGGGTAAAATTTCACAATCGTTACAATTGTTCTTAACTATAAAATCTGGTATGATTACTCGGTACGAAAGGGATGAGTGCAATGAATGAATTAATGATACGTAATCTACATGTAAGTGTAGATGGTAAAGAAATATTAAAAGGTTTAGATTTAACAATTAAATCAAAAGAGATTCATGCCCTAATGGGACCGAATGGAAATGGTAAATCTACTTTACTAGCGGCGATTATGGGGAATCCTAAATATGTAGTTGATCAAGGTGAAATATTATTTAATAATCAAGATGTACTTTCAATGAGTGTTGATGAACGCTCACGTGCTGGATTGTTTTTAGGAATGCAATATCCAAGTGAAGTACCAGGGGTTAGTAATTCTGATTTTATGCGGGCGGCAATCAATGCGCGAAGAGAAAAACCAATTCCACTTTTTTCTTTTATTAAAGAAATGGAAAAGAGTATTGCATCAATGAATATGAAGAGTGATTTAGCTCATCGTTTTTTAAATGAAGGATTTTCAGGTGGAGAAAAGAAACGCAATGAAATTGTTCAAATGATGTTGTTACATCCCCATATGGCAATGCTAGATGAGATTGATTCAGGTCTTGATGTTGATGCATTAAAAATAGTTGGCGAAGCAATTGTGAAAATGCATCAAGAAGAAGATTTGGGGATGATTATTGTTTCCCATTATGAAAAGTTTTATGAGAGAATTAAACCAACCCATGCTCATGTATTAATTGATGGTGTAATCGTTAAAAGTGGTGGTTATGAATTAGTTGAAGATATTAATACACATGGTTATGATCCACTTCTTGAACAATTAGGGATTGAACTTACAACACCTAACTTGAATCGGATTACGCTAGGAGCTTGTGCTGCTAGAAAAGGGCAATAAGATGATGAACCTAACAAAAGCAAAAGAAGCATTACAACTTGTTGATGGTATTTATCAGATAAAAGTAGAAATGAGTGTTCATGAATTAATCCTTACATCAAAATCTTTCACAAAAAGTGAAGTTTTATTACATAATTGTGGAAGCGAGATGAACATAAGTATTATAATGGAGGAGAATGCTCACTTATCACTTGTTATGATTCATTCTATGATTGATAGTGAATTAAAGGTAGAAGTTCAAATGCAAGAAAATAGTACTTTGAATTTAGGCCACTTAGATATGGAACCTCATCAACAAGAAATGAAAGAAGTAGTCCATTTAAACGGCGAAAATGCACAAGTACATGTAATTTCAAACTCATTAGTGAGCACTCAGAAGCATTTTGAATTTCTGATTGCTCATCATACACCACACACAATTGGGGTAATGAATCATTATGCAGTTGTGTATGAAGGTGGTAATTATCGAATGTTTGGTGATGGCCATATTGATCATGGTTCAAATGGTAGTAAGTCACATCAAAGTACTCGGGTATTAACGATGAGTGATAAACAAAAAAGTGAAGTAATTCCAGTTCTTACAATTGATGAAAATGATGTAGAAGCATCTCATGCGATGAGTCTTGGACAAATGGATGAAATGCAAGCATATTACTTACAGAGTCGAGGACTTACAAGAATGCAAGCAATTGGCTTATTAACGATTGGTTACTTTATGCCAATTGTAGAACTATTAGAGAATCAAGAATTACAAGATATCGTAAGAAAAAACATTCAAGAAAAGGTAGGCGTTAAAGATGGATACAAATAAAATACGTAAAGATTTTCCAATGTTGAATCATAAAGAAATGCAAGGAAAGCCACTTATTTATTTTGATAATGCAGCTACGACTTTTAAACCACAAAGTGTAATTGATACGGTAGTTCATTATTATGAAGATATTAGTGTAAATGCACATCGTGGTGATTATGAATTGTCTTTTATGGTCGATACTGAATATGAAGATTCACGAAAAGTCATTGGTGAATTTATCCATGCGGAAGCACGTGAAATTATTTTCACATCGGGTGCGAGTGGTTCTTTGAATTTAGTCGCTTATGGATATGGAAGAAAATATCTTAAAAAAGGTGATGTTGTATTATCAACGGAGGCAGAACATGCATCAAATATCTTACCTTGGATGAAAGCATGTGAAGAAACCGGTGCGATCATTGAATATATTCCCCTTGATGATGAAGGTCATTTAAGTATTGAGAACTTTAAAAAGGTTATGCATGACAAAGTTAAAGTAGTTGCGATTGCGCATGTTACTAATGTATTAGGTTTTATTGTTCCAATTAAAGAAATATGTGCAATTGCCCACGAATATGGAGCTAAAGTTATTGTCGATGGTGCTCAATCTTTACCACATATGCCAGTTAATGTGAAGGATCTTGATTGTGATTTCTTTGCATTTAGTGCCCATAAAATGTGTGGACCGACCGGTGTTGGTGTTTTATATGGTAAATATGATTTATTATGCAATATGGATCCCTTTATGTTAGGGGGCGGTAGTAATGCTCGTTTTGATATGTGTGGAAATATTTTATTGAAGAATCCTCCGTATAAATTTGAAGCAGGAACACCTGCCATTGAAGCTGTTTTAGGAATGAAGGCTGCCTGTCTTTATTTAAATAAAATTGGAATGGAAAATATTCAAGCATATGAACATGAATTAAGAACTTATATGATTCAAGAAATGAAAAAACTAGATAATACAATTATATATAATGAGCATGGAGATGCAGCTATTATCACTTTTAATGTGAAAGATATTTTTGCCCAAGATGCAGCAACTTATTTTAATACTAAAGGAATTGCCGTTCGTAGTGGACAACATTGTGCAAAATTATTAATGGAACGCCTAGCAACATCGGCAACGATTCGTGCATCTTTATATTTTTATAATACTAAAGATGAAATCGATGAATTTATTAAAGTACTAGCAACAGCAACATTAGAGAATTGTTTAAATGTCTTTTTTTAGGAGGTAAAAATATGTCAGATATGTTAAAGGATCCAATGATTTTAAGACAAATAATTATGGATCATTATGAATTTCCTCGTAATCATGAACTTTCAAAGAGCAAGGATTATAATGAAATTCATATGGCAAGTGATTCTTGTATTGATGATATTTATGTACAAGCAAAGTTTGAAGGGGATACGATTAAAGATATTCGCTTTGATGGGGTTGCTTGTACCATTTCAACTGCTTCCACATCAATTATGAGTGAGTTATTAGTAGGGAAAAGTATCCAAGAAGCAAAAGTGATTATTGATAATTACTATGCAATGATTAACCAAAATGATTACGATGAAGAATTATTAGAAGAAGCAGTTGCATTTCATGGAGTTGGAGCACAAGCAAATCGGATTAAATGTGCAACAATTGGCTGGAATGCAATCGTTGAATTAATGGAGAAAAATGATGAAAGCAAATGATGAATTAGGTAACGGTGAATACAAATATGGCTTTCATGATAAGGACGTAAGTATTTATAAGACAGAAAAGGGTATTAATAGAGCCATTGTAGAAGAGATATCAAAGATTAAAAATGAACCACAATGGATGCTAGATTTTCGTTTAAAAGCTTATGATGCTTTTATTAAAATGCCAATTCAAGATTGGGGACCTAATTTAGATCAACTGGATTTTAATGAATATACATATTACATTCGTCCAAGTTCAGGTCAAGAAAATGATTGGGATGAAGTACCGGATACGATTAAAAATACCTTTGATCGTTTAGGCATACCAGAGGCAGAAGCTAAGTTTTTATCAGGTGTTTCAACACAGTATGAAAGTGAAGTAGTTTATCATAATATGTTGGCAGAAGTTGAAGAAAAGGGTGTTATCTTTTTAGATACCGATAGTGCATTAAGAGAATATCCAGATTTATTTCGTAAATATTTCGCATCGATTGTACCTTATAGTGATAACAAATTTGCAGCACTTAATAGTGCAGTTTGGTCCGGAGGTAGTTTTATCTATGTTCCAAAAGGTGTAAAACTCGATAAACCATTACAATCATATTTTCGTATCAATAGTGAACAAATGGGTCAGTTTGAAAGAACTTTAATTATTGTGGATGAAGGAGCCGATGTACATTATGTTGAGGGTTGTACTGCCCCTACTTATTCAAAAGATTCGCTTCATGCGGCAGTGGTTGAAATCTTTGTTCATAAAAATGCGAAATGTCGCTATTCAACGGTTCAAAACTGGTCTTCTAATATTCTAAACTTAGTTACTAAACGTGCCAAAGTTATGGAAAAGGGAAGTATGGAATGGATTGATGGAAATATTGGTAGTGGGATTACAATGAAATATCCTGCCTGTATCTTAGCGGAAGAAGGGGCACGCGGTATGACAATTTCAATTGCCGTTGCCGGTAAAGGACAAATTCAAGATGCAGGAGCTAAAATGATTCACTTAGCACCTAATACTTATTCAAATATTATATCTAAATCCTTATCACGTAATGGTGGTGAGGTGAATTATCGTGGCTTAATTCATCATGCAGCGAATGCGCTACATGCAAAAAGTAAAGTAGAATGTGATACACTAATTCTTGATAAACAAAGTCGCAGTGATACGATTCCAATCAATATATCAAGAAATGATGATTCACAAATTGAGCACGAAGCAACGGTTTCTAAAATATCAGAAGAACAATTATTCTATTTGATGTCACGTGGTTTAAGTGAAAGTCAAGCGACGGAAATGATTGTTATGGGCTTTTTAGAGCCATTTACTCGTGAGTTACCAATGGAATATGCCGTTGAATTAAATCAGTTATTAAAACTAGATATGAGTGATTCCATTGGATAAGCAAATCATACGAAAAGCAATCCTTAAGCAGCGTAAATTATTATCAAAGGATGCGATTGAAGCCAAAAGCACTCAAGTTATTAAGCAATTAATCCCTTATTTAAAGGAATATAAATGCATTGCCATTTATATGGCATGTAATGGGGAAGTTGATTTATCACCACTTTTAAGATCAGATTATGATTTTGTAATTCCTCGAGTGGAAGGAAATGAAATGAATTTTTATCAGTATCATCAAGATCAATTAATTGAATCATCGTTTCATATCTTAGAACCAACGAATACTATAAAAATTAAGAAGGAACAAATTGATTGTATGATTATTCCACTTGTTGCATTTGATTTAAATAAAAATCGAATTGGTTATGGAAAAGGATATTATGATCGTTATTTACATAAACATGACTTTAAAACGATTGGAGTTGCTTATGACTTTCAACAAGTGGAGAGGATACCACTTGATCAATTTGATATTCCTCTTGATATGATTATAACTGAAACACTTGTCAAATGATGAGTGTTTTTTTCAATAAAAAAAGGACATCATTTGATGTCCTAAGTAAACTAACGGTTGTAGAATTCTACGACTAATAGTTCATTCACTTCTTGATTTAATTCACTACGTTCAGGTAAACGTAAGTAAGTACCTTTTTTAGCTTCTTTATCAACATTAACATAAGCAGGTGCATTTAATGTTGCATCTAATGCTTCATTGATACAAGCCATTGTTTTAGCTTTTTCTTTTACTTCAATGATTGATCCTACTTTAACTTGAGCACTAGGAATATCTAGTTTCTTTCCGTTAACTAAGATATGACCATGGTTTACTAACTGACGAGCACCACGACGTGTACGTGCAAAACCCATACGGTAAACAACATTGTCTAATCTTGATTCTAATAGTGATAAGAAATTCTCACCGGTAACGCCTTTCATCTTAACAGCTTTTTCAAACGTGTTATAGAATTGACGTTCATTTACTCCGTACATGTTACGAATACGTTGTTTCTCACGTAATTGTAAACCATAGTTCGTAAGTTTAATACGTTTTGTAGGTCCGTGTTGACCTGGTGCATACTGGCGTTTTTGAAGTTCTTGTCCAGTTTCTAAGATTGAGAAACTAAGACGACGTGATACCTTCCAAACGGGTCCGTTCATTCTTGACATAAAGTCCTCCTATTGTTTTATTTGCATAAAACAACAACAGATACAAATTATCATTACAGGGTGTTAATACCTACGATATCCTCGCTTGTACAGCTAAGTTACTCGATATCCCGTTAAACACGTTATTAACGCTTGTCTGTAAGACTTTGTGTGCTGCTATCATTTAGACGCTAATCTACTATACCAAAGCCATAAAACAAAGTCAATAATTAGTTGCATTTATTGAGGAAATTTATAATTCGAATATGATAATGTCTTAAATATAATATAGAATAATTGTTTCCTAATTTATAAGTATTATAAAAAATAACATCTCATACCAAATTTGTGATTTTTATACTGTCAATGTGGTATTCTTTTTATTGGTATTCTTGGGATTAACATATTAGTTTTTTTTAGATAATGGATTATTAGAAAAGTTAAAAAAGATTAGGAAAATAGGATAAAATACGTTATGATAGTTATATTGTTTCAACAATGGAACACATTATGTTTATTACATCGTTTAAGGGAGTGAATTTAATATGATGAAACTATATAAATCACAAAATGGAAAGATCAAAGAAGTAAATGAAATGGGTAAAGATATTTGGATTAATTTAGTGAATCCAAATGAAGAAGAAATTGCTTTAATTACGAATCATTTTTCAATTGATGCAGAAGATATTCGGGCATCTTTAGATAATGAAGAATATTCTCGTGTTGAATCTTTTAAAGATTATTCCTTAATCTTAGTCGATGTTCCTTTAAAAGAAATTCGTCATGAAAATAACGCTTATACAACATTACCTTTATCGATTATTTTTAATGATACGTATATTATTACTACTTCTTTAAAAGATACGGGGATATTAAATCCTTTCTTTGAAGGAACAGGATATTATAATACCGCAAAAAGAATGCGTTTAATTTATCAAATTCTTTATCGAATTGCGGTTGTTTATCAAACGTATTTACGTTTAATTGATCATAAACGAAGAGAAATGGAATCAGAACTTAATAATCGTACAAAGAAGTCAGATTTGATTCAACTTCATGAATTAGAATCCAATCTAGTGTACTTTGCGATGTCTTTAAGAGCGAATGATATTGTTTTGCATAAACTATTGTCATCAGATAAGTTAGAGCGATATAGTGAAGATTTAGAGTTGTTAAATGATACGATGATTGAGAATCGACAAGCGATTGAAATGACAAATATTTATCGAAGTGTGTTGAGCGGCACAAGAGAATTATTTGCATCAATCTTGGATAATAATTTAAATACGGTCATGAAACTTATGACATCAGTTACTTTGATTATGTCAATTCCTACGGTAATTTCAGGATTTTATGGAATGAATGTGAATGGAAAAAGTATTCCATTTGCTGCAACACCTAATGCTTTTATCTACATTACAATCGCAACTTTATTCATATGTGCGATTATTGCCTTAATCTTAAAGAAGAAAGATATGTTATAGGCGGTTCTTACTTCTTTTTTTTACGTTATTTTACCTTAAAAAGTATTAAAAACGCATAGTTTAAAAGAACGGATTATGTTATAATCTTATCAGTGAGGTGTCATTATGGAAAAATTCTTTTCAAATTTAAAAAGCATTGTTTCAATGGATGTACTAATTTATATTGGTATAGGTATTGTTGCGATTATTATCATTACGATGATTATGATGATGTTACGCTCTAAGAAAGCAAAAAAAACATTTGAAGATTTGGAATTGCGATATAATTCATTAAAGTCAGTCCCTTTAGCTTTTAAAGTTAATAAAGCAGTTGCTCTATCTAGAGTAAATGCAAATGTAGCTCAAAGAGTTGAAAACTGTAAGAATAGTTTTGATCAAGTTCAGGAACAACTAAAAGAGTGTTCTGTTTTATTAGCTGAAGTTGATGATTTAGTTTATGTTCGCAAAGTTAAAACTGCAAATTCTAAAATGGAAGAACTAAGTGAATTAATGGATCAATGTCTTGAAAATGTTGAACATGTCAGTTCTCAACTCGATGAAGTATTGGAACAAGAGAGTGAACAACGGGAACAGATTAATACATTAAAAGAAAACTTCCGTGCCCTTAAAAAGAAAATATCAGAAAATCGTAGTGAATATCATCAAAGTAGTGAATATTTAGATCGTGAGATTACAAGTATTGAGAAAATGTTTTCTTTATTTGAAGAATGGATGTTTGCATCTGAATTTGATAAAGCTAGCATACAACAAGATGAAATTTCTAAAAGTATTAAATATATTGAATCTTTAATTAATGAATTACCAACATTATATGAAAAAGCAAAGGGTGTATTACCTAGAGCAATTGATGAAGTTTCTTATAATTATGCACAGATTAATAATAAAGGTGTTTATTTAGATCATTTAGAAACTAAAAAGAATTTAGAAATTGTAAGTGATATGTTAAAAGATGATTTGAATAAACTTCGTAATGGTTCATTTGATCATGTGAAAGAAAACTTACAACAAAGTGAAAAACGTTTAGTTCAGTTACAAGAACAGTTAGTTAAAGAAGAGAAAGCTTTTGATGAAGTAAAGGTTAATGCACCTACTTTGTTTGAAGCAATTAAGAGTATTAATAAAGAAGTAACTGAGATTGAAGTTTTATACAATAAAGTATATGAGCGCTTTGGTTTTGAAAATTGGAATGATAAATTAAAAGATACAGCAACGCAACTTACAAGTTTAAATGAATCAAAGCGTAAGTTAGAGTTGATTCTTGCGCAAGATAGTGTTCCTTATACAACAATATTGATTTCTTATACAGAATTATTACATACTTCAAATACGTTCTGTGAAGAAGTAAATGCAATGAAGAGTAAACTGATGAATGCTTGTAGTGATGAAGAAAGAGCTAAAAAGCAACTTGTTAAGTTACAATTAATTGTGAATGAGATAAGTGTTAAAATTTCAAAGAAACGCTTACCCTCTATTAATGAAAAATTTGATGAGGATTTAATTATCGCAAAAGAGAAGATTAAAATAATTGAAACAATTTTAGCGGGCTCTCCATTAAACGTAACAAAATTAAATGAAGAACTTAGAATATCAATTGATTATATTTATACTTTATACAATAATGTAAATAATTTAATTGGAATGGCAGTTATGGTTGAGAATGCAATTGTATTTGGTAATCGATATCGTTCTACTTATCCAGAACTTGATTCAGAGCTTACTAGAGCTGAGTTATGTTTCCGTAATGGACAATATACTAAGGCACTTAGAACCGCTATCCAAGTCATTGAAAAGATGCATCCAGGAGCTTATGAAAAATTAATTGGTCAAGATGGTAAGAAAATAATCGAAAAGGCAAAACAAGCATGATTTATTTAGATTATGCGGCAACAACACCAATTGACCCTGAAGTAGCGATTGCATATCAAACATGTTGTAAAGAGTATTATGCAAATAGTGATTCACTTCATCAAGAAGGAATGAAAGTATCAAAACTAATGGAACAAAGCCGTTCTCAAATTGCGGATTTGTTCCATGTTTCATCCAATGAGATAATCTTCACTTCTGGGGCAAGTGAAGCAAATAACCTTGCGATTAAAGGGTATGCCTTTGCTCACCAAAGAAGAGGGAAGCATTTAATTACTAGTTGTGTGGAACATTCTAGTATTCTAAATACGATGAAACAACTCGATGATGTGTTTGGCTTTGAAATAACATATTTAGATGTTGATGAATATGGTAGAGTTAAAATCGATGATTTAAAGAAAGCACTAAGAGAAGATACGATTTTAGTTTCTTGTATGCTTGTGAACAATGAAAGTGGTGCAATAAATGATATTGATGCGCTTGCGAAATTGACTCATGAAGCAAGCAATGCGATATTCCACACGGATTGTGTACAAGGATTAGGTAAGATTGATATCAATTTAAAAAATGTTGATATGGCAACTTTCTCTGCTCATAAAATTTATGGAGTAAAAGGTAGTGGTTTATTATTTAAAAGAAATAAAATTCAACTCATTCCTTTGATTAGCGCTGGACAACAGGAACAAGGATTACGTGGGGGTACGAGTAATGCTCCTGCTAATATTGTATTCGCAAAGACCTTACGTTTAGTTTTAAGTAAACTAAAGGAACATACGAGTTATGTAATTGATTTAAATCGTTATCTGCGTGATAAATTAAGTGAAATGGAAGACGTTGTGATCAATAGTGATATAAGTGGTTCACCTTATATTTTAAATATTTCAATCTTAAGTATCGGTTCACAAATTATGTTAAATGCACTGGATGCGTATCGAATTTGTGTTTCTGCGCAAAGTACATGTGCATCAAAAAGCAAAGCACATTCTTATGTTTTAAGTGCAATGGGATTAGGGGAGATAAGAGCAACCCATGCGATTCGTATCTCTTTATCTCATCTAACAACTACTGAAGAAATTGATCAATTGATTCAAGCAATGAAGGAGATATTACATGACTATCAAACAAGATAATACCTTTGTTTACGACCATATTTTAGTTCGATATGGTGAGTTATCAACCAAAGGTAAGAATAAAAAAGATTTTATTAATAAATTATTGCATAATGTTAAGAATGCATTAAAAGGCTTTCCTAAGTTAACTTATCAAAAAACACATGATCGTTTATATATTATGTTAAACGACGAAGATCCAAATTTGGTAAGTGTTCATCTTAAAAAAGTATTTGGTATTCGTTCTTTTTCGTTTGCGTTAAAAGTTGCAAGTGATATTGATGAGATTAAAACAACAGCACTTATCATGGCAAAAGAGTTTGAAGGTGAAACTTTTAAAATCGTAGCACGTCGTTCTGATAAAAATTTCCCAATGATGTCTGATGATATTAATCGAAGTGTCGCAGGTGATATTTTAAGAGAAACTAATTTAAAAGTAAATGTGAAGACACCTGATTTGAAAATTCAAATTGAAGTCCACCGAGAAGATACTTATATTATGAGTAATGTGATAATCGGTGCTGGAGGATATCCAGTCGGGGTTGGTGGTAAGGCTCTTGTTATGTTATCTGGTGGTATTGATTCACCAGTAGCATCCTATCTTGCGATGAAGCGTGGGGTTGCGATTGAATGCATTCACTATGCATCTCCACCTTACACAAGCGCGCAAGCTCAAGATAAAGTAATGCAACTTGCATCGCTTTTAGCAGGCTATCAAGGTCATATTCGAATGCATATTATTCCCTTCACAAAGTTGCAATTAGCAATCTATGAAAACTGTGATGAAAGTTATGCAATTACATTGATGAGAAGAATGATGTATCGAATAGCGGAAGCAATTTGTGCTAAGAGTAATTGTTTAGCAATTGTAAATGGTGAAAGTATTGGTCAGGTGGCCTCTCAAACTTTGGAAAGTATGGCGACAATTAATGCGGTTGTAACATGTCCCGTGATTCGACCGGTTGCCACGATGGATAAACTAGAAATTATTGAACTAGCAAGAGGAATTGATACTTATGAAACTAGTATTCAACCTTTTGAAGACTGTTGTACGATTTTCACACCAAAAAATCCAGTGACTAAACCAACTATTCGTAAAGTTGAAATGTTAGAAAAACGTTTTGATTTTGAAACTTTAGTTCAGGAATGCGTGGAAGAATGTCAAAGTATTAATGTTTATCCTTCTCAACCATTAAGTGAGGAAGTCGAAGATTTATTTTAATTTGAATAAAATCTCAATTGTTTTACATACTATAATTGAGGTGAATTCAATGGATATACGTAAGCAACATCAAAAAAACTTGCAACAGAAGAATCAGAATCAGTTTCAACAACAAACCCAAGAAGATTTGTATCAAAGTGAAATGGGAATTGAATTGGGTGCGGATGTGGAAGCGGATATAAAAGAACATCAAAATGCATATCGAGAAGCATTAAAAGAAAAACAAAAGAAGAAATAGTATTATGAAGTGTACTTCGGTACACTTTTTATTTGGAAGATAATCAAAACATGATATAATTTCAACTAGGTGGTGAAACCATGTTGAAATGTCCAAAATGTAAAGAAGCGTTAGTAAATAAAGATCATCAGTTTATATGTATTCATCATCATACTTATGATATATCAAAATCTGGTTATGTTAATTTAGTGCTAGGTAATACCCAACAAAGTGGTGATGATAAAGAAATGGTGAAGAGTCGTAGTGATTTTTTAAACAAGGATTATTATAAAATATTGAGTGAGGAACTAAACTTAATTATCGCACGCAATCCTCATCAAGTGATTGTTGATGCAGGGTGTGGAGAAGGTTATTATACAAATAAGATAAGTGAAACGTTTAAGGAAGCGTGTATTTATGGTTTT